>JAGYPB010000004.1 GCA_018399135.1 Deltaproteobacteria bacterium
CTGCAGAATACCTGCAACAAGTGGTACAACAATTGTTGACGCAGTCCACCATGAATCTGGCCGTTGTTGGCCCCTGGGCTGAGAAAGATCGCCATCAGGTTGAACGATTGCTCCATGCAGGTATCTAGTACCCTGTAACCCATATTCTATCGCATCTTGCTTGTCTTTTGACGTGTCAACTGCGTTATGACCAACGCTGATTAGCTATGGCTAGGCAGCATTGGTCATGCCTTGTTGACCCGCCAAAATCCAGCGCAATCTTTGCGACATTTGATGAGTTACAGGGTACTAGTCTACCAGCGTAGTTTGACGGTTTTGTAAAAGAAGTTTTTAAAACGGTAGAAACGCTTCTTGTCGTTTTCTTCAGTTGACGATGGATCGCACGCGTTAAGCAGCCGGGCCAGTTTGGGCATATTGGTTCCTCCTTCAGTTCGCGCTTTTTCCACCACTTTCAGCACCAGATCGCGAGTGATTTCCTGACGTGCATAGGGTTCATAGAGAGCTGACCAGAAGTTCTGCTCCTGCTGGAGCATTTTCTGCAGAATTTCCTCGGCGAGCTGATCGTTCAGGGCCTTGCTGTGGTCGGCACTTTCAGCACGGCTGAAGGCCTGTGGTTGCAGGGCATTGGTGATTTCTTCGACATCGATCACATCTCCCCGGCGCAACAGCATCCCACGCAACAGGATGCTGCGCAGTTCACGGATATTGCCGGTATAGTGGTGACGGCTCAGCATGTTTTTAGCTTTCTGGCTAAGTGTTGGTTGAGCATTTTTTTCGTCTTGTTTGTGGTAGGCCTGAAACAGACGACCAAGCAGGTGAATGGCCAGGTCGGGGATATCTTCACGGCGTTGATTGAGAGAGGGAACCTCAATAATCAATTCGGAGAGACGATGATAGAGGTCTTCACGAAAAATGCCATCGGCAATCAGCTGACGAAGATCACGATTGGTACCGGCGATCAGGAGCACCTGTGAGTGGCGGGTGATATTTTCGCCGAGGCGGATAAATTCACCACTGTCGAGGAATCGCAACAGCTGCACCTGGGTTTTAGGGTCGGCGTCACCAATTTCATCCAGAAACACCACTCCGCCGTGGGCTTCTTCAAGAATGCCACGGCGATCATTATGAGCACCCGTAAAAGCACCACGTTTGTGGCCAAACAACTCGGAATAGGTAAGATCACCACTGTAGGCGGCAATGTTGGTTTTTTTTAGCGGCAGGCTGCTGCGCCCAGGCAGCAACTGGCGAAAAATTCGGTTGAGTTCAGTAAAGAAGTTGTTGAACAGAAACTCCTTGCCGGCACCGGTTTCACCGGTAATCAGAATAGAGGGCAGCCCAAGAAATTCTCCCTGATCAGGTACCCCCTGTTTGTGCCATTGGGTAATACGTTCGCACAAGGGCGGGCTGATGCGCTGGATGGTGGTGATGATTTCCTGGGTTTTGCTGGAATTGCCAATGATGTTGCCAAGGCGATAGGAGGTGATTTTCGGATCCTTGTAGCCGACATCCTGGCGTAACCGGTCGATTTCGCTGGTGAGCTGGTCGATTTTCTGAAGGATGGACAGGTGGTGACCGATCATCCGCGCAATAATCAGCAGGATTCGCTGATGCTCATCAGTGAAATAGTGGGGTCGCAAGCTATCGAGACAGACAACTGCCAGTACCTCGTCATTATACACTACCGGTACTGCGATTTCACTGCGAATTGCCTCGGTTACCGGGCGATAAAACTTATCTTCATCACTGCCTTCATGACAATCATCAAGAATCTGCGGGAGCCGGGTGGCGGCGGCAAGGCCGGTCAGACTGCGCTGTCCGGGAGGAAGTTCTTTGCCACCGATGATAATGAGCGGAATGTTCTTTTTCAGCCACTCTTTGTTTTTTGCTCCGATCAGGTTCCCCTGGTCGTCTTCTACCAGCAGCCAGCGTTCCCCTTGAAATTCACGCACCAGAGCAATGCTTCCGGTATCGGCACCGATCAGTTGAGTCGCCTTGGAAAGTACTCGATGTAAGAAGGGGCGCAGGCCATCGCTTGACTGTTGCAGCAGGTCACCGATTTCCGAGAGGATCTGGATTTCCAGGTGCTCGTTACCTATTTCCTGTACCACCCGTTGTGCCATCTCGGCGTGGGCATCGAGCAGATCACGTTCAAAGGAACTGAAATGGTAGCGATCCTTGGTGTAGTAGTTGACCAGGCAGATGACGCGGCGGTTGTGTTTGTCATAGCGGGGCACGATATAGAGGGATTTCAACCCGAGATTTTCAGTCAGGTAGCGTTTTTGCAAGGTTTCAGCAGCCAGATCTTCAATATAAAGCGGCGCCAGTAAGCTGTCGTCAACGATGACGCCTGCGCGATCGATAAAGCGCGAGATCAGAGATTCTCCCGGTGCCAGGTTGATCAGTTTCTCTTCTTCGTAGAGTCGCCGGGCTTCGCGTTCTTTGGAATAGGAAGCAAGGATTTCGAGGGTGCGCTCTCCGTCGATGCCGGAAGGAACCGGAATGAGTACTGAGGCCAGGGCTACACGGTCGATCAGTTGCGCCGCCGACTTTACCATAAACAGGGCTGCCTCTCGTTTTTTGGCTTCGTCTACGCGTCGCGCAAGGAGGAGTTGCTGGTGGTACTTGCGTGCGCGGTTCAGGCTTGGCGCCGCGTCGCTCAGCAGTTTGCGAATTTGCCGCAACATGGGTTCCGGCGGAGGTTGTTCGGCGCCGCTGCGATCGAGGCTGACAACACCGATAGCGCGGCCCAGGTGAAGGATCGGCAGCAGATAATAGGATGGCCGATAGGGTTCATCTGCTGCTGCGGCTTTTGCGTGGCGCGACAGGTTGGTAACTGCCATCTCCTGTTTTTGTTGATAGGCCTGGGGAATCGGAAAAAAACTGTCATTAATCGGAAAGGTGGGTTCGCTGATTCCCTGCAGATCATCACTTCCAGCTGCAGCGCAGCTTAAGGATCCCATGGTGAGATCTTCAAGGTAGATGCGGCAATGCCCACCACCACTGAGCAGTTGAACTCCCTGACTGATGCGGCGTAAAATTTCGACCAGGTTCTCTTTGCCAAATTCGTCAAGAGAGTTGATTATTTCGTCGATCGCTCTTCGTGCCGGTGTGTGCATAGTGAGTACCTCAGGTGAGTCGTTTATTGCTTGAATTGCAGATTAGAGGGAATGACGAGATCTGTCAAAAAATATTACCGGCATAAAGGGCGAAGCCACAGGTCATGATTGAGGCAAATTTTAATCTTTCAAGATTGGTTTTTTCTTGAGTATATATAAAATAGGCTTTGGTTCCGACAGCTTGCTTGGCATTGATGAGAGAAATATGATGAAACTCATGTTCGTATTTGTGTGTCTAAATGCTTGAATGTTAAGCATATTTCTTTCTTTCGGTCTTGCTAATCTACAACAACTGAGGAATAATGACTAGACGGAAGTATTCTGTCCATGCGCAAGGGATGTATCTATGGGGGTTGTCTCAATAAACAAAAAAGAACCGTTGTCGGATCCGCTCGCCGAAGCCTGTGGTCTGTATGCTTCCCCCTCTCTTTCCATGCCCGACGTCCTTGCCGATCTTCTCGCCGCTTGTCTTCAACGTGCCGGTCCCCAGACTCTTGTTGATATCATTTTACAGGATGCCCCCTTTGCAGCACATTTGATTGAGGTTGCCGTGAAGGGGAGTCCCAATAAACTGGATGCAACTGAACCGGTAACTTCTGCCGTGACTTCCCTGGGATACCCGATGATTGTCAGTCTGGTTCTTCAGTCGTCGCGGCAGGTGCTGGAACACAAGCTGTCAGTAGCAGAAATCACCTATTTACAGAAACTGTGGCGGACATCGCGTTTTGCCGGACAGGCGGCCCGTTGTATTGCTCCTTCTGTAAACTACCCCTATATTGAAGAAGCACAACTTTGTGGGCTGTTGCAGAATCTTGGTCTTTATCAATTGTTAACTCAACACGGTGACCTTTTTCTGGATAAAACGCCGGTTCCCTGGAGTTGCAAAAAGCAGGCACTATTGGAGCAAGAGTGTTTTCAGACCGATCACCTCAAATTGGCAGCGGATAAGATTGAAGGTTGGGGGCTTGATTCCTTCCTGGCCGATGCCATCCGTTTTCTCACGGTAGACAGTCATCAACTGCAGACTGCCAATCCGCTCTTACGGATAGCCAGACTGGCTCAGCTTTTTGCCAGTAGCGGCAGCGAGTTGAATTCGGAAGTTGGAAGCCTGGGTGAGTTGTTTTTCAGTCTGCGTCCGTCAGAAATAGACTATCTGTTCGAATGGGTGACCAGTCTTTCTGCTCCGGCCTTCAAGGTCAAGGGTGACGCTATTCTACCCGAGGAGGCCTTCAATAGAGCCTGTCGGCGGCTGACCCGACAGATTTTTCTGGTTGCCAGTCAGGAGGCCGCTCGTGCCCGGTTGACAACCGGGACAACGCCGGAAGATATTGCCGAAATTGCCAGAAGTCTTTATCTGGAGAACAGTCAGGCCAGGAAGGTTCATTTTTTTCTTCTTGATCAACGGCGGCAGGAGCTGATCGGTATTTCCTCAAAAGACGGTTCTCGCTTGTCACGCGAGCTGAAGCTGCCAGTGATCAATGGTGCGAGTTTGGCCGCCCTCGCTTTGACCGATGGCGGAGCGGTCAACAGCTTTGCCACAAACCAGGCCTTGACCGTGACCGATCACCTGCTCATGCGTCTATGTGGCGGACAGGGCTTCGTGTGCTACCCCTTAAGCTTCAATGATCATCCCCTGGCGCTTGTGGTTTTTGGATTTGATAATGCCCAGGCCGCTGCCGGATTTCAGGCCCCGGCCATAACCATTTTGCACCCTATCGTCAGTACGGCGCTGGCACAGGTGTCGACGGGTGAATTCAATCGAATTGGAGATGGTGCTCTGCTGTTGCGTCGGGTCAATCACGAGATCAGCAGCCCTCTGACCGTTATCGGCAATTATGCCGAGGTACTGAAACATAATTTATCAGGCAGATCCGGCCGGGAGCTCGCTGAAGCCATAAAACAGGAGTCGCAACGGGTTGACGAGATTGTCCAGTATTATCTTAATCAACAGGACACCTATGAATTCCCCGACCAGGAAGTCGATATCAACCAGTTGGTTCAGGAAACAGTTGATACTCTGCGCGAGGCCGAATTAACACCTCGACATATAGAGGTAATTCAACAGTTCCAGCAGGATCTTCCGCGGCTGTCGAGTATGGCCATCCTGATTCGTCAGATTCTGGCCAATCTGATCAAAAACGCAGCAGAGGCCCTCGATAATGGGGGGCACATCACCCTTGCGACCCGTGAAGGTTTCTGTTCTGAACGTGGGCGCTATGTGGAAATCAGTATCGCAGATAACGGGCCCGGAATACCCTCTGTCATCAGGGAGCGGCTATTCCGACCGGTTGTCAGTACCAAAGGCGGGGCACATGCGGGCTCGGGCTTAAGTATCGTTAAGGGGATGGTGGAAGATCTCGGAGGACGAATCAGTTGCCACAGTAGCCTGGAGAAGGGCACCTGTTTTTATCTGCAGCTGTCCATTGTCGACGACTTCAGCTTGTTTTCATCGTAGGGGGGATTATGCAGCAGAATCAGACCGGGAGCCTTGAAAACCCGTCAGCGGGAATTCTGATTGTTGGTGAGCAGCTGCCTTTGCTTTACAGTCTGCAGGCATTGTTACGCATTAATGGCTATCGTACCGAGCTGTCAACTTCTTGTGATGAAGCAGGGAAAAAGCTGATGCAGGGGCGTTATGCTCTGTTGTTGCTTGATTTGCAAGTTTCCGGTCGCGATAGTTGTCGCCTGATGGAATCTGTTCGACGCTCCTGCCTTGATGTTGAAACTATTGTTCTGGTTTCAGATAGTTCCGTTGTCTCGGTTAAAGATGCCTTACGGTTAGGCGCTTATGATTTTGTTCGTAAGCCATACCGGCCGGAAGATCTGTTGGTGAGCGTCAGTCGTGGGCTGGAACGCCAGCTATATCGGCTACAATTGCGTCGTACCGAACTGGCCCTGGAAGAGTCGGAACGGATGCACCGTTTCATAGTCAATAATTCCCCAGATTTTATCTATATGCTCGATTCCGACGGGTTGTTTACTTTTGCCAATGATATGATCGAAGGCCTTTTGGGATACAAGCGTCACGAGATTCAAGGACGTCATTTCTCCTGTCTTATCCATCCTAATAATGCTGATATTGCGCATCGGTTTTTTAGTGAACAGCGTACCGGAGAACGGGCGACCCGCAGTACGGAAATTCGCCTGCAGACAAACCGCAACAGCCTTCAGGGTCAGGGCGGAGAGGATCTCCTGGTGGAACTTAATGCCATGGGGGTTTACGCACAGAACAACGCTGGTCATAAGGAGTTTGTCGGAACTCTTGGCAGCGCCCGGGATATTACCGAAAGAAAGCGTACAGAAGAACGGATCAGCTATCAGGCTTATCATGATCTGTTGACCCGCTTGCCGAACCGCCTACTTTTTGCTGATCGTATGACCCAGGCCCTGGCCCATGCGACTCGCAACAATATAAGAATTGCAGTGATTTTTATTGATCTGGATTTGTTCAAAGAAATCAATGACAGCTATGGTCATATCGTCGGTGATCGGGTTTTACAGCAGGTAGCAGAACGTATTCTTAAGTGTGTACGCGCTGAAGATACGGTCAGCCGCTTCGGGGGAGATGAGTTTTCGCTTCTTCTGGTCAATATTACCTCGCAGGAGGATGCGACTATCGTCGCCGATAAGATTCTCGCAGCTCTTCGCCTGCCCTTGAATGTTGATGATCACGACATACGTTTGAGCGCCAGTATGGGGATTGCCCTTTATCCCGAGGGGGGTGAAACAATTGACGCGTTGCTCCACAGTGCCGATATTGCCATGTATCAAGCTAAGGATACCGGCAAGGATGGTTATTGTGTTTATGAGCAGCAGATGGGAGCACCACTGGAGGCCGTCAATTTAGAAAGAGAATTAAGCAGCGCCCTGGAACGCAACCAGCTGCAGGTGTTTTTCCAACCCAAGGTGGACCCGGCCGGCGGTCAGATTGTCGGCATGGAAGCATTGCTGCGTTGGCAGCATCCACAGCGCGGGTTGCTTTACCCGGACAGTTTTGTTCCTGTAGCCGAAAAAACACGACAGATTATCCCCATCGGAGACTGGGTGCTGCAACAGGTTTGTGAAGAGATGTTACGCTGGCGGCGACAGGGCTTACCACCGATCAGGGTGTCCCTGAATCTGTCCGTGGTACAGCTGCAGCAACAGGATTATGCTGACAAGTTTACGGCCACCCTCAAGGCAACGGGAATTGAGGCGGAGTTATTTGACATCCAGATAACTGAGCAGGGAATGTTAGACGGTTCCAGTGGGGTAGCCGGAGTATTGCGCGTACTGAGTCGCATGGGCGTCTCTGTTGTCATAGATGATTTTGGCTGCGGCCATTCCTCGCTCAATTATCTGCGTGACTATCCGGTCAACACCTTGATGATCGATCGATCCTTTGTCCGTGACATAACTCAGGGTGTGGAGCGGACGCGAATCGTTGATGGTATTGCCATGATGGCGCGTGGCCTTAATTTAACCCTGATGGCGAAGGGGGTTGAAAACCTTATCCAGCTGGAGCACCTGCGGCAACTGGGCTGCCATGAAGTCCAGGGTTATCTTTATGGTGAAGCGGTCTCTGCTGATGTCGCCTTTGCCCTGCTGTGTACTCATCCGAGCCTGATTCCTGGGCCCAGTGTGATAAGTCACTGAGAGGGTTGCGCGGAGTGTCCACCCGGAAGCTCTGGATGGACACTATATTGCTTCCAGACGAAAAAGAATTAATCTGGTGTCGCCAGCCCCAACAATTCGGTAATATGCAGCACCGGCTGCGGCATATTGGCTTCGCGCAGTCCCCAGGCGAGTTGCAGATGGCAGCCGGGATTGGCGGTCACCAGAATTTCTGCTTCGGTTTTTCTGACGTTTTCCAGTTTGCGATCAAGAATTTTCTGGCTTTCGTCGGTAAATTTCAGACTGAAAGTTGCTGCTGAGCCGCAACACCAGGAAGCTTCCTTCATTTCACGGAAATCGACTCCGGGAATCGCCTTGATCAGCTCTCGCGGCTGTTTGCTGATCCCTTGTGCATGACAGAGGTGACAAGGTTCATGGTAAGTGACACTCTTGTCGACCGGTTTCAGCCCTTCGGTACGTATCCCCCGTTCACATAAAAACTCACTGATATCCTTGATCTTCTGATGGAAGAGGGAGAGACGTTCATGGTCTTTACGCTCGGCCAGAATCTCTTCGTATTCCTTGAGCGCCGCACCGCACCCGGCACAATCGGTAACAATAGCGTCGACATCAAGGTCAAGGAAGAGATCCAGATTAAATGCGGCAATCTCGCGGGTTGTTTCCCGATCCCCTTCGGTCAGATGCGGGGCGCCACAACACTTCTGTTCTTTGGGCGTAATCACATCAAAACCCTGATGGTTGAGAACCTTGACCGTCTGGCGCGACACCTCTGGATAGAGCAGGGTCATGACACAGCCGAGAAAAAATGCGACAGTGCCGCGCTTTTCACCTTGGGCCAAGCTGAGATCCGGCAACTGGGGTCTTAGCGGGCGGTGCAGTTCCGGTAGCATGCCTTCAGCTTTGTCGATCCAGGTTGGCCCCAGTTTCAGGATCTTGCTGTTGCGCACCAGCCACTGAATGCCGAGCTTCTGGTAGAGGCGGGCCGGCACCATCGACGTTTCCATTAAACCGGGATTTGGCACCATTTTTTTCAATACCAGGTTGCGCAGGGCGCCTTGCCATTTGGGTGCTGGAATTTGCTGATGCACCTGGGCACGGCAAACCTCCATCACCTCTCCGGCTTTAACCCCGGAGGGACAGGCAGTCGTGCAGGCGCGACAGTCAAGACAGAAAAAAGCTTCTTCCTTCATGGCTTGATTGAAGTCGAGTTTCCCCTCGGAGACCGCCCTTGCCAGCGCCACCCGCCCGCGTGGGCTGGAGCGCTCTCTGCCGGTAAGAACAAAAGTCGGACATGTCGGCAGGCAGAACCCGCAACGCATACATTGCAGGACATCTTCGTATTCCGGCGCATCCAAGATTGTAAAGTTGCCACAGGTTTGCTGAGCTGCCATCGCCTTATTCCCCCTCGTTTGCAAAAATTTTCCCGGGGTTCATGATCCCCTGAGGATCAAAAGCTGACTTGATCCTTCGCATCACCTCGACGCCGCCGGAGCCGATCTGTTTGGCGAGATAGCCCTTTTTCGCAATACCAATGCCGTGTTCGCCGGACACGGTGCCCCCCCAGGCCAGTACCTGTTCATAAAGTTCGTCGTAAAAGGCGTGGGCCCGCTTCATTTCATCTTCATTACGCTCGTCACAGAGCACGGTTGGATGGAGGTTGCCGTCGCCGGCGTGACCAAAAGTGCCGACGGTGAGCTGGTATTTTTCCGTCAGTTGTTCTATCAGCGTAAAGGTATCGGCCAGTTTCGAGCGTGGCACAGTGGCATCTTCGAGCAGGGTGGTTGGTGACACCCGTGCCAGAGCCGACAAGGCAGTACGGCGGGCCTCAGCCAGTTTCATGGCATCCTGGGCATCCTTGGCCTGATGCACTTCAGCTGCTTTGACCTCGTCAAGAATCGCTTTTAACGCCTCAGCTTCTTCGGCAACTACCGCAGGATGGCCATCGACTTCGATCAACAGCAGGGCCGCCATCTGCCGGGGCAGACCGATACCGACGTAATCTTCGACGCAATTAATCGTGGCCTTGTCCATGATCTCCATGGTTGAAGGGATGATTTTTGCTGCGATGATTTTTGAAACGGCCTCACCTGCGGTGCGGATATTGTCAAAATAGGCGAGAAAGGTCTGTTTTGTCTGTGGTGGTGGGATCAGTTTGACGGTGATCTCGGTAACGATTCCCAGGGTTCCTTCCGAGCCGACCAGCAGATCTTTGAAAGCATAACCAGCCACATCCTTGACGCTTTTGCCGCCGGTGGAAATCATGCTGCCATCGGCCAGTACGCAGGTCAGGGCCATGACATAATCACGGGTCACGCCATATTTCAGGCCGCGTAATCCTCCGGCGTCCTCCATCACGTTGCCGGCCAGGGTCGAAATTTTCTGTGACCCCGGATCAGGCGGATAAAAAAGCCCTTTTTCTGCAACCGCGTTAAACAGATCAAGGGTGACTACTCCTGCTTCGCAGGTTGCTGTCAGGTTTTCTTCGTCAATTTCCAGAATCCGGTTCATTTTGTTCAGGCAGATGACGATGCCGCCATTAATCGGGATGCTGCCACCGGAGAGACCGGTCGCACTGCCGCGTGGGGTCAAGGGGATATTGAAATCGCGGGCAACCTCAACTACCTTGACAACATCCTCTGTACAGGTCGGATAGACTACCAGGTCGGGTGTGGCATGGAGACCGGGAGTTGAGTCGTAGCCAAGGACGAGGAGATCCTCCCTGGCGGTCACAAGTTTTTCTTTTCCGAGAGCTTGTTCAAGTTGTTGCATAGCGTCTTGTGCGATCATGGGGAGCCTCGTGGATTCTTATAGAGCGCTCTGCCGCCACATTCAACACGAGAGATGACAGCATGGAGCGAGTTGTCTTTGTGGTAAGGTGGTAAATTGGTAATACCAAAAGATAAGATACATGAGGCTGTTGTGTCAAGTAAATATAACGTTGTTTTTGCTGGTTGGGATAAGGGCGATGTGTTTGATCGGCTGTGGCGGCAAAAAGTTCCTTCCCCCTTGACGGGGGAAGGTCAGGATGGGAGTGAAAATTAATATCCTTCTTCGTGAAAACCGTCCGGAATCCGCACGACAAGTACCGGTATTGTGGAACTGTGCAGCACCTTGCTGGTGGTACTGCCTAAAACAGCATCTTCGATTGCTGAGTGCCGATGGGAACCCATGATGATCAAGTCGACATTCAGTTCCTTGGCGACTGACAGGATAACCTGAGCTGGGGGGCCTTCTTTAATGATAATGTCGGCGAGTCTTTTGGCGTACTGGGGATCAGTGCCGCACTCCGTTGCACTGAGCCGTTCAATTCGTTCTTGCAGACGTTCTTTCGCCTGTGTTTGTGCTTTATCGTGGATTTCTTTTGACTGTGATTGAGAAATATGTAATTCCACCAGGCTGTTTGCAAAGGGTGATAGTTTTTCCAGTGCTGAAACGGCGATGATCTGTGCGTCGTACTGTTTGGCCGACAAGAGGGCGTAGCGAAAGACATAGGGAGCACTAGGTCCCATGGCGGTCGCGTACATAATCTTCCTGATTTTTGGTAACATGATTTACCTTTCCAGCTTGGATTCAAAATTCATAAGAATTACCGTCCGAAGAAAAGATCAGGCAACCAGGTGATCATCTGTGGGAAGGTGACCATGACCACCAGGCCGATTATCTGGATCGCGACAAAGGGGAGAATCCCTTTATAGACGTCACCCATGGTGTATTCCGGTGGTGCAACCCCTTTGAAGTAAAACAGGGCATAACCAAAAGGGGGCGTCAGAAACGAGGTTTGCAGATTGATACAGATCAACATGGCAAACCACAGGGGATTAAAGCCGAGATCCATGGCAATCGGGGTGAAAATCGGCACGACAATCAACAAAATAGCCGCCCAGTCGATGAACATACCGAGGAAAAAGACCACCGCCATCATGATGACGAGGATGACGTATTCATTGACTTCCATTCCCAGCAGAACGTCGGCAACGACGTCGCCGCCCCCCATGCCGAGGAAGACAACACTGAACATTTTGCCGCCGACAAACAGCGCCATGATCATCGCGGTTGTTTTGAGCGTTGACAGGGATGCGGACCTGATGACTTCCCAATTGAATTTACGGTAAACTCCGGCCAGAATCAGGGCGCCGACACAGCCCAGCGCTGCAGCTTCGGTCGGGGTTGCAACCCCCGCCAGAATCGCGCCCATTACCAGCAGGATCAGGCCGAATGGGGGGACGAAGTTTTTCGACACCATGACGAACTTCTGCATCAGGCTGTGGGTGCGATCCTCAATGGGAATGGGTGGGCCCAACTTGGGGTTGATGCCGCAACGTACCAGTACATAAAGCAGATAGAGTCCCGAAAGGAAAAGACCGGGAACAATGGCGGCGGCAAACAGGTTGCCGACGGATGTTTCACGCATGCCGGTCAAGCTGCCGTAGATAACCAGCATGATACTCGGCGGAATCAGAATACCCAGGGTTCCCGATGAGCAGATAATCCCGGCCGACATCTGGCGGTCGT
Organism: Deltaproteobacteria bacterium; assembly: GCA_018399135.1. Classification (GTDB taxonomy): domain Bacteria; phylum Desulfobacterota; class Desulfuromonadia; order Desulfuromonadales; family Geopsychrobacteraceae; genus Pelovirga. The sequence continues at coordinate 12,243 of JAGYPB010000004.1, forward strand.
AGCCGCGGCGCAAGAGTGCCGGTCCGGCCATCAATCCCATGGCGACAACGGAGGCACCAATGATACCGGTGGTGGCGGCAAAAACCGTGGACACAATAATGACGGCCATGCCAAGGCCGCCACGCAATCCACCCAGGGCCACGTAGAGGGCATCAAAAAGCCCCTCCGAGACCTTTGAGCGATCAAGTATCTGCGCCATGAAAATAAACAGCGGGATAGCCACCAGGGTGTAATTGAGAAACAGCCCCCAAATATTATTGACGAACAGGTCGATCAGTATGGGCAGGTTCCAGTTGAACTCAATCAGGCCGAATAGTGTCGCTACCGCAGCCAGGGTCACCGCCAGAGGATGACCGAGGGTGATGGCGACAATCAGCGAACCGAACATTAAAACTGTTAGCATTTCTGGGGACATAAAAAACTCCGGAAGTCTTAGGCCTGGTCACAGCTGCGCAGTGAGCGGATATCATCAATCAGTTTGGCGATACCCTGCAGAAAGAACAGAATAAAACCGAGCGCCATCAGGATCTTATAGGGGTAGATTTTCGGCTGCCATGAAGACCAGGATAGCTCCCTGTAGCCCCAGGATGTGGCGGCATAGATGATTGTACCGTACGCAAGGATACCAATAATCGGCAGAAAAAACGCCAGATTGGTGACGATTCGCAGCCAGACGCGCGGTTTGTGGGGCAGTTTTGCCTCAAAAACATCGATGGAAACGTGGCTGTTGTGTTTGTGGGCATAGGCCAGACCCATGATAAAATGGACACCATACACAAAGGTACTTAATTCAAAAGCCCAGGTCGTCGGGGCATTGAACGCGTAGCGCATGACGACTTCGTAGCCGATCATGCCAATCAGTGGCAGAATCAGGTATGAGGACGTCTGTCCTGCGAATTCGACCGCAGCATCGATAAAACGAGAAATCAGTTGCATGATTGCCTCTTGATGTATTTAGTAGGCATTTAGACGAGACCCAGGCGGGACACAAGGTCCCGCCTGGGTCTTAATGGCTGTTATTGGAGACGTTTGCCATCGATGAAATCTTGCAGGGGCCATGGTGCCAAGCCACCGCGGATTTCACGCCAATCGGCAAAATCAATCTTGAACTGCTCCTGGGAGTCGAGGGTCTTCTTGACGTCAGGATTTTTCGCTTTCAGATCATCCAGAAACTTTTTGGTTTCTTTGGCAAAGTCGGTGATGGCGGCATCATCCATCTGGACAAATTCGACTCTTTCCTGGAATTGTCTGACCGCTTCAATATTCAGGTTTTCCTGCCAGGCGTTGGCCCAGAGCTGGGTTTCCTTGGCAGCGATGTCAATAATCCACTTCAAGTCGGGAGCCAGCTTGTCATAGGCATCTTTGTTGAAGAAGATAGAAGTCTGAACGGAGGGCTGATGAACGCCGGGGGAAATAACGAACTTGGTGACATCATCAAAGCCCATGGGCAGATTGATGGCCGGCGTACTGAATTCGGCACTGTCTATAACACCACGCTCGAGAGCCAGGTAAACCTCACCACCGGGCAACGGGGTAACGGATGCGCCGAGATTGTTCATGATATCCATGTACCAGCCGACGGTACGGATACGCATACCTTTGAAGTCTTCCATGGTGCTGGCTTTTTTGTTGGAGAACAGACCCATTTCCTGACCACCGTTGCCGGCCGGGAAGACAACCAGGTTGTAGCGTCCGTAGAGTTCCTGCATCTGCTCCAGACCACCACGCTCATAGAGCCAGATGTTGTAGCCTTCATTGTCCAGTCCAAAAGGAACCGAAGCAAAGGAGTTGAAGTTCTGGTTCTTTCCTGCCCAGTAGCCGGGCCAGTCGTGGCCAACCTCGGCAGCTCCGCGGCTGACGGCATCAAAAGACTCCATCGCACCAACCAGTTCGCCGGCTGAATGGACGCGGATGTTCAGGCGGCCACCGGAAGCCAGCTTGACGCTCTCGGCAAAGTGGACGGCCATATCATAAAACAACAGTCCCTTGCTCCAAGGCATGACCATCCGCCAGTTGTGGACTTCGGTACTGGGCTTAATGGTGCGTAATTCGCGTGCGACTTCGGCGGAGCGTTTGTCGGAACCGAACTTTTCCCGTTTGGCAAAGGCATTGGGTGCCAGTGCCAGGGTCAGGATCAGAACCAGACCGATTAACATTCTAAATCGACTCATTGTGTTGCCTCCTTGTTGTTAAAGATGGGGTTGGATTGACGGAACAATCCGTCAGGTTGAACTATTTGTTGTATGACATTGTGACCAATAGAACGGTACAGTGGCATTACCAATTTTTTGACAGGCTAGTTTTTTTTATTTTTCATGTCAAGACAATAAAACATTGTTTTTTCTTAAACCACAGAGTGCCCGTATTAAGCGCCTGTCATAGTCGTATTGCCGTACATCAGTTTTTTTTAGAAACCTTTATGTGCTTGAGCTTTCTTGCTGCACTAGCCTGACTGATTCCCAGCACGGCGGCAACCCGACGACTGGTTCCATACTGTTCCTGGATCTGTAGAAGGATTTCACGTTCTCTGTCTGCCAGCATTTCTTTTAGGCCAACACCGGGGGTGATGGTTGTTTGAAGCCCCGGTATCCGCACCTTGTCGGGGGTGATAAAATCACCTACAGTCGTAACGATACAGCGTTCCACCAGATTTTCCAGTTCGCGGATATTGCCTTTCCAGGTCATGGTGACAAACTGATTGATCAGGCTTTCAGAAAACTTTTTGTAGCTGTTGTACTTACGATTATATTTTTCGACAAAATGCTGGATCAGTGTGGGAATATCTTCGCGCCTTTCACGCAAGGGAGGAATGGTGATCGGGACGACATGCAGCCGGTAATATAGATCTTCTCTGAACAATCCGTGACTGACCAGTTCCGCCAGGTCTTTATTCGTCGCGGCAATCAGACGGAAATCTGCGTGTTGAACAACCCGCCCACCGACGCGAAGGAACGATTTTTCCTGAATGACGTTCAGCAACTTGGACTGGAGATGAAGCGGCAATTCGGAAATCTCATCAAGAAAAACAGTTCCCCCTTCTGCCATTTCCAACAGGCCCGCTTTCCCTCTGTGATCAGCACCGGTAAAAGCACCGCCTTCGTAGCCGAACAGTTCAGACTCAATAAGATTTTCCGGAATGGCAGCGCAGTTGATCTGCATCAGGGCCTTACCCTTGCGTTCGCTTGAACGGTGGATGGTTCTGGCCAGCAGGCTTTTACCAACACCCGACTCACCGTTGAGTAAAATAGTTGAGTCGGTGGCGGCCACCCGCAGAGCAAGATCAATGATTTCCATCATTTTGTCACTACAGGTGACAATATCGTCCTCGCTCAATAGCTTGGATCTGGCGGTGTCAGAATCGATCCGATGACTGTACTGGACGACGGTCAGATCCCAGATGGTGTTGATGACGTAATCAATTTCTCCAGCAAGATTGAAAATCGGTCGCCCTTTGACCAGCAGTTTGCGGTTGGTGCTGGTTGAGTAGGTGGCAGTTACAGGACATTGTCGTTCCAGAACCAGCAAGCTGGCAGAGCCGGAAAAGTAGTTGTCCTTGCCGACCAGATCATACAGGCTGCGTCCGACCAACTCCGCGTTGGTAAAGCCCGACATCTCCTCAAAGGTTTTATTGACACCGATGGTGACACCTCTTCCGTCAACCACATAAATGCCGTTGTACAGGTTGTCAAAGATGATCTCGAGGAGATTTTTGTCCATAGTTGTCTTTAGTTCGCGGTCCAGCCGCAATCAACCGTCATCGTGCTGCCGGTGATGCAGCGCGCTGCATCAGAGCAGAGAAATACCACAACTTCGCCGAGCTCATCAGGTTCAACCATCCGTTTTATCGCTTGTTTTTTCAGCAGCACTTGTTCCAGAACCTCTTCGCGGCTGATGCCATGGGTTTTGGCTTGATCTTCGATCTGGCCATCGACCAGCGGGGTGCGCACATAACCGGGACAGATACTATTGACGGTGATGCCGTAAGGAGCCCCTTCGAGCGCAGTCGTTTTGGTCAGACCGTTCATGCCGTGCTTGGCGGAAACATAGGCAACTTTGAATTCGGATGCGCGCAGACCATGGACGGAATTCAGGTTGATAATCCTGCCCCAGCCGTTTTCACGCATGGATGGCCAGAAATATTTGGTCAGCAAAAAAGGTGCAGTGAGCATCAGATTGATAATGAATGACCATTTTTCCTCAGGGAACTCTTCAATCGGAGCCACATGCTGGATGCCGGCGTTGTTGACCAGAATGTCGCAGCCTCCGCAGGTTTCCAAAACCGCATCTGCCAGGGCGCGACAGCCTGTTGTCGTACTGAGATCGGCCTTGATGAAGATGCCGTCGATGTTGTTTGCTTCTCTGGTTCCGGCTTCTTCGTTGATGTCGGCCAGAACCACCTTGTCGCCGTTATTGGCCAGTGCTTTGGCGATAGCCAGACCGATACCGCTTGCGGCGCCGGTAACTACTGCAATACGTTGAGTCATGGAGATATCCTTATTGGTTATTTCAGGCTGTCAGCAATGGCAAAAGGACAGGCCGTTTTCTCTTTGACCAGTTCGAGACTGGACTCCGGTGCCAGCTCAATCAGCGTCAGTCCTTTTTCGGCATCAACCTCAAAGACCGCCAGATCGGTGACTATCATATCGACAACATTTTTACCGGTCAGAGGCAGGGTGCATTCGGCCATCAGCTTGGAGGTGCCGTCTTTGGCACAGTGATCCATCATGATGACGATCTTCTTGACCCCGGAGACCAGATCCATGGCACCGCCCGGCCCCTTGACCATGCTGCCGGGGATCATCCAGTTGGCCAGATCACCGTATTGAGAGACCTGCATGGCGCCTAAGACTGACATGTCAATGTGGCCACCGCGTACCATAGCAAAAGATTCGGAGCTGTCAAAAAAAGCGGCGCCGGGCAGCCAGGTGATGGTCTGCTTGCCGGCGTTGATCAGATCGGCATCCTCTTTACCCTCTTGGGGGAAGGGACCAACTCCCATCAGACCGTTTTCAGCATGCAGAGTGATGGTCATGTTATCGGGAATATAGTTGGCCACCAGGGTCGGCATACCGATACCGAGATTGGCGTACATACCGTTTTTGAATTCCTTGCTGATCCGTTTGGCCTGCCACTCGCGCGCCGGGGTGAATCCCTTGACCGTCATCTTGCCGGCCAGGGTGCGTTGCTCAATCGGCTTTTCGAGATCGGTGCTGATCAGGATACGGTCGACATAATTGCCGGGAACGTGAATCTGATGAGGATCCAGTTCGCCGATCTCGACGACCTCTTCTACCTCTGCAACGGTTAAGCGACCGGACTTGGCACAGGCGGCATTAAAGTTGTTGGCAGTGTAACGGAAGATCAGGTTTCCGGCCTTGTCAGCTTTCCAGGCTTTAACGACAGCCAGATCAGCAACAATGCTTTCTTCCATGACATATTCTTTGCCACCAAAGGTCTGAACCGGTTTGTTCTCGGCCAGCACCGTTCCAAAACCGGTGCGAGTGAAAAAGGCAGGGATTCCCGCTCCGCCGGCCCGGAGTTTTTCCGCCAGGGTGCCCTGGGGGGTCAGTTCCAGTTCCAGCTCACCACTTAAAAACTGTTGTTCGAACAGGGCATTCTCGCCGACATAGGACGAAATCATTTTTTTGATCTGCCGGGTTTTGAGTAGCCAGCCCAGGCCGAAATCATCAACTCCGGCGTTGTTGCTGACCACCGTCAGGCCGTTCACGCCGCTGTCGCGTAGAGCTTTGATCAGGTTTTCGGGAATGCCGCACAGGCCAAAACCACCGGCGGCAATGGTCATGTCGTTGCTAACCAGTCCTTCGAGGGCTCTAGCGGCATCGGTATAGATCGGTTTCATCGTTTTTCTCCTATTAAATAGTGCAAAGTTCATTTTCTCCACAGATACACAGACGTTTCACCAGGCACAGAGAAGGCAGAGCTTTTTGGGTAAGCCTTTAAAAAGGAGGACTCAATGGCCTCTTTGGTTATACAGGCAATTTGGTTTATCTGTTTTTCAGATTCTCTCAGTCTCTCAGTCTCTCAGTCTCTCAGTCTCTTAATGTCTGGGGTAAATGCTTTTCAAACTAACTCAAAGATCGCCGCTACCGCTTCACCGCCACCAATACACAGGGTAGCCAGGCCGTATTTTTCACCACGGACTTGCATCTCTCGCAGCAGGGTTGCGGTCAGTCGGGCTCCACTGGCGCCAATGGGATGGCCGATTGAGACGGCTCCGCCGTTGACATTGACGCGTTCGGGGTCAAGGCCGAGCTGTTTGATGGCGACAAGGGGGACTGCTGAAAAGGCTTCATTGATTTCAAACAGGCCGATATCACTTAATTTGATTCCGGCTTTTTTACAGCATTTGCTGATCGCATCGACCGGCGCTTCGGCGAACCTGTCGGGATGAATACTGTTGGTCGCGTCGGCAGCCAGCCTGGCGATTGGTTTAAGGTTGTAGGTTTTTATTGCTTCTTCGCCGGCCAGCAGAGAAATCCCTGCACCGTCATTGATGGTTGAAGCATTGCCGGCGGTAATGGTTCCGGTTTTGCTGAAGGCAGGGCGTAGCCCCGGCAGTTTGTCAACTGCGCCGCGCAACGGTTCTTCGTCTGAGCTGATGGTGATATCTCCTTTGCGGGTTTTAATGACAACCGACACCAGTTCATCGCTGAACGTATCGTTGGTGATTGCAGCCTGCGAACGTTCATAAGAACGTCTGGCAAAGTCATCCTGTTGTTCACGGGTCAGGCCGTGGGTCTGGATCCACTCGTCAGTGATCTCCCCCATATGGCGTCCGGAGTAGGGATCGCGCAGGCCGTCGAAAATGATCAGATCAACCAGCTCACCATTGCCGAGGCGCTGACCAAAGCGTGCTTTCGGCAGGGCGTAAGGGGCTTGAGACATGCTTTCCATGCCACCGGCGAGGGCAATGCGGGTGTGTCCCAAGGTGATTCCGTCGGCTGCGAGCATCATGGACTTGAGGCCACTGCCGCAGACTTTGTTGATCGTCATGGCTGCGGTGCTGTCGGGTAACCCGGCCATCCGCATGGCCTGACGTGCGGGGGCCTGTGCCGCGCCCCCCTGCAGTACCTGGCCGATAATCACTTCATCAATTGCCTCCGGGGGCAGTTTTATCGTGTCCAGGATGTTTTTGATGGTTTGTGCCGCCAGCTCCGCGGCGGTCAGTTCGCTAAGGGCCCCACCAAAAGAGCCGAAAGGTGTGCGTTTTGCACAGATGACGTAGCAATTGTTCATAATTTGATCCTTTGGACGTAGGTTTTTTCTACTCTCGGCAGATATCATGTAGAATTGTTAGCAAGGATCGTTCCACGATAAAAAAACGTTTGATTTCACGTGCTTGTCCAGCTGTATGTAGTCGGCCACTCCTTTTACAGAATCAAAAAAGAATCAAGAATATAAAATAGTATGAAAAGTAGCATTATAACAGCAATATACACATGAGTCAAAAATGAATCGATTGCTGCACATTGTGAGTCGGTCGCCTTTGGACAGGTGTTTGTGTTGCTGAATATGTGTTATTCCCGGCAGTAATATCAGTTGTTTTTTGTGTCGGGAAAACAATGGTTATTGACAAAGGTAAGGAGAGTGTACTATGAAATTGGTCAGACCATCGTTACGGTTCAGTTCTTGTTACAAATGTTGTATCAGTTCAGCACTGGATCTTCGGATCCTATGTCAAGGGACGCGATTGTTTCCCGTTGGGTCATCCCTGACCGCTTGCTGTCGCCGTCCATGGCGACAAACACCCTTGCCACAGAACCCGAAGGCCTTGCGCAAGGATAGAGCTGAATAGTTACCAGACTTTAGGGGTATCCTCAAGGAACATACAGAGCACTCTGCAGGGAGAAAACACCATGGCAGAAAAACACCTGGTTCACAGTTTCACTGAAGCTGCTGGTCGCGTTGGGGCTGCAGTTGTGCCCTGTACAACTCTTCAGGATGCGGTTGCCTATGTCGCACGCACTGCGGTCGGTCATACCCTGATACCACAAACGGCACTGGCTGCTGAATTTCAGTTGCGATCCTTGTTGGGTGGTGCCGGTGTTGATGTCTGTTCCGTCAGTTTCCGTGAAGCGGGACAGTTGCCCGGTGCCGGTGTTACCTTCTGCAATTTTGCCATGGCCGACACCGGCACGGTTGTCCTTGATAGTACAAGTGAAGATGTTCGTCTGGCAACAACCATTCCTGAAGTTCATTTCGTTATTCTTGATCCAGCCAAAATTCTCACTGACAACCTGGCAGCAGCAGCTCCGATGAACACGCTGTACGCAGGTTCTGAGCCACGCTTTGTCGCTTATATTACGGGGCCCAGTCGTACTGCTGACATAGAGCGGGTGCTGACCATCGGCTGTCATGGCCCCCGTGAGCTGCATATTCTGCTCGTTCCTGACGTTTCTGATGACCTGATGGAGATATAAGTACTGGAAGTTATTGGGCGCGACAAATCGTGCCCCGACCGGAGCGGTAGCCTTCAGATCGTTCTTGAAGCAGGGGTGCAGTTCATTGCACCCGGCGTTGTTGATTTGATACAGCAAGAGATTTTACCGCGATCGCTGAGGAGAAAAACTATGGCCGCTACTGCCGATTTCAAGAAAAGCGTTGAGGATGCCCTTGGTAAGCCTAAGCTCAGTGAGGCTTTACACCTGTTTGGTGATGCCTACCTGATTGCCCGGGAAAATGCCTTTCGTGGGCTTGACTTTGATCAGTTGCGAACCGAACTGGCGGCGATTAAAGATGATGTCAGGGAGCGGCGCAAGGAGTTGCTTGCCCAATTTATCGCTAACGCTGAAGCAGCGGGCTCTAAAGTCTTCGTCGCCAAAGATACCCGCGAGGCCAATGAGTATGTGGTTCATCTGGCCAAACAGAAGAACGCCGGATTGATAGCAAAATCCAAATCGATGGTATCGGAAGAGGCGCATCTTAACAAAGCATTGGAAGCCGCCGGGATACGTGCCGCTGAGACCGATCTGGGTGAGTGGATTGTTCAACTTGCCGGTCAGCGCCCTTCTCACCTGGTGATGCCCGCCATTCATATGTTTAAGGAGGAGGTCGCCGAACTGTTCAGTAAGGAGATTGGCGAACCCCTCGAAGCAGATATCAGAACCCTTGTCGATGCGGCCCGAAAGCAGCTGCGCAAGGACTATTTTGATGCTGATATCGGTCTGACCGGAGCCAACTTCCTGGTGGCTGATACCGGTGGCATCGGCCTGGTCACCAACGAAGGAAATGCGCGACTGTGTGCTACCCTGCCGAAGGTTCATGTGGTTTTTGCCGGTATCCACAAACTTGTCCGCAGTATGGAAGACGCCATCAAGATCACCCGACTGTTGCCGCGCAACGCCACGGGTCAGTTGCTGACCTCCTACGTGACCTGGATTCGCGGAGCGGTGCCGACCCCCGGCAATGATAAAGAACAACACATCGTGCTGATTGATGGAGGTCGTGAGGCGCTTTACGAATCACCGGTGTGCCGTGATGCCCTGCGCTGCATTCAGTGTGGTGCCTGTGCCAACGTCTGCCCGGTTTATCAGACCGTCGGTGGTCACGTTTTTGGCAGTATTTACATTTCTGCCATCGGAATCATCCTCACTGCTTTTTATGAGGGGTTGGATCGGGCCAAAGAGATTACCCGCGCCTGTATCGGCTGTCGCTCCTGTACTGCCGTCTGCCCGGCCAATATTGATCTTGAGGAAATTATTCTTCATCTGCGTCAGCAGGTTACCAAAGAATACGGGATGGGGCTGGTCAAAAATATCACCTTCAAGGCGGTGATGCGTAATCGCGCCCTGTTCCACAATATGGTCAAGGCCGCGTCCAAATTGCAGAAACCGGTAACTCAACAAAAAGAAGGGCAGCCTGCCACCCGGGTCATCCGCCATTTACCGATGCATTTCATGGACAAGGACCTGACCCAGTGGCGCGATCTGCCGGCGGTGGCGCCCAGGTCGTTTCGTGATCTTTTTGCCGGCATTGACCAGAAGGTTGATAACCCGCGTTATCGGGTCGGCTTTTTTGTAGGGTGTGGGGCCGATTTTGTCTATCCCGAGGCGGGTATCAGTCTGGTCAAGGTTCTCAACCACCTCGGTGTCGAAGTTGTTTTTCCAAACTCCCAGAACTGCTGCGGTATTCCCGCTCTTTACGCTGGCGACACGGAAACCGGGGTTGAACTTGCCAAGCAGAACGTCAAAGCATTTTATGAGGCTGATGTCGACTATGTTCTGTGTGTCTGTCCGACCTGCACTATGGGAGTGAAACGCGATTTTGTTGAGCGACTGGTCGATGATCCGGTCTGGTCGCAGCGTGCCATCAGTCTGTCAGAAAAAACCATGGATGCTGTCGCTTTTCTGGAGAATGTTCTTAAAGCTTCCGATCTGCTCAAGGCAACATCTGCTGCTCGTATTACCTACCATGACTCATGCCATTTGAAGCGTGGCAACGATGTCTGGAAGGAACCGCGTGCACTGCTCAGGGCAACGGGCTATCAGCTTGAAGAGATGAAGAACAGCGATCGCTGTTGCGGTTTCGGTGGAACCTATTCCTTTCTGAGTCACCCGCAGATTTCCCGCCAGATTGCCGGTGATAAGGTGGAGAGTATCAAGGTGACAGGCGTCAAAACCGTTGCCATGGATTGTCCCGGCTGTATGATCATGGTTGGTGGCAGTATGGGTAAGGCCGATCCGACGGTGCGCTGCGCACACACCATGGAGTTACTGGCCGAGGCTATAGTGGAAAAGCCGCAAGGGCAGACCCCTGGTGAAAAACAATTTTAGCTATTCGGCTCAATCCTTGCGCAGGATCCTTGATCCGGTGCTGAATAGATACAGAGTCATTTATGGAGAATTCAATATGAGCGGACGTTTACCAGTTACCGACAACTTATGTCGCAATCCGGAAAATCACTATCGCCATATCTGTGAGCTTAAGACCGCAGGGAGTCACGATGAAATCGACCGCCTGACTGTTGAACCAGGTTTTATCTGTGGTAATTGTGGTAGCAAAGCCAATGAAGTGGGGGCTCTGTGTGCACCTGGCCCTTGGCATGAGTAATAAGCTCAAGGTAGAAAAAATAGAATTCAAGTATCGTGATCAAGAATTTTGTTGACAGGAACAGGGTGGTTATTATATCAAATGGTCTGACCAGCTTTTTTGTGGAAGGTGTCCGGCATCTGCCGGTGAAAAAATAGAAACCAAAAAATTCGTTTGTTGCCGTGAGACTCTCTCTCCCACGTGCTTGGCCCCGTCAGGATCTCCTCCCTGACGGGGCATTTTTTTTGATGGCGTCGCCATCAAAATTAAGGTCAGAAGTTTTTCATGTAGGTGTTGATTTCCCAATCGGTAACGGCGGTGCGCCAGGCGTCCCATTCTTTTTCTTTTCCTGCGATATATTTAGTGTAAATGTGATCACCCAGAGCTTCTTTTGAGAGGGGGTTATTCTTAAGAGCCTCTATGGCTTCATGCAGGTTGGCGGGCAAACAGATAACGCCGGCTTCTTCCATCTCTGTCGGGGTCATGTGGTAGATATCCACATTGACCGGATCCGGTGCCGGAAGCTCGTTGACAACTCCATCCAGACCGGCTTTGAGCATCATCGCCAGGGCGAGATAGGGGTTACAGGAGGGGTCAGGGCTGCGCACTTCGGTTCGAGTGCTTAATCCACGGGAGGAAGGAATGCGTACCAGAGCTGAACGGTTGGAGCCCGACCAGGCCACATAAACCGGGGCCTCATAACCGGGAACCAGGCGTTTATAGGAATTGACCAATGGGTTGGTGACGGCGGTAAAACTGCGTGCGTTCTTTAAAATGCCGGCGATGTAGTGGTAGGCTGTGGCGCTGAGCTTAAGGGGGCCGTTGTCGTCAAAAAAAGCGTTGGTGCCATCGAGGTTGAACAGGGACTGGTTGGTATGCATCCCTGACCCGTTGATGCCGTAGACTGGTTTGGGCATGAACGTCGCGTGAAATCCATGCTGGGCAGCGATGGGGCACCCTACCCCGCTGAAGGTAACCGTGTTGTCGGCGGCGGTCAGGGCATCGGAATATTTAAAGTTGATTTCGTGCTGTCCTTCAGCGACCTCGTGATGGGAGGCTTCGACCTCAAAGTCCATCGCTTCAAAGTGTCGATAATTTCACGGCGGCGGTGACCGCATTATCATCGGGATCGACATCGAATAACCGGCGACATCATTGGTACGAATTTGAAAAGAATCCTGTTTTTCATCCTTCTGAAAAGAAAAATTCACACTCAGTGCCGACATTCATAGTGTAGCCGAGATCTTTGCTTCAGCCAGAATCCGCTTCAGTTAACCCGTGGACATCCGATAAAGGTGTACCGTCGGCCTTGTAGACATCGCAGATAATCCGCGCGGCATTGACGCCATCCTTGTTGCGCCACGGCAGGACAACAAGAATATTATAATCCGGGCTTCAGATACATGTCCGACTCATTGATACGAAAGTTAAAACCGTCAATCGACGACCCATCGAACATCATCATGCCATCGAGTGCCTTGTTGATCTGACGGCTGATTGGTAGAGAGATTCTTCATGAAACCGAAGATGTCAAACAATTGTAGACGGAAAAAATTGACATTGTGCTCTTTGATGGCTTCCATGATCTCGGTACGGGGTCTCAAGCGTTCTCCTGGGTGGTTTGCGTGGATGAAAAATGTACGGAGGTGGGCTGGATTGGTCATGCAACGCTTATTCTTGATTATCTCTCGCCGATAAAGGGACTCTTTTTAATCTGTCAATGAGTAGCTATGGGCTTGCACTGGATCTCTGATCCGGTGCTGAACAGATACAAAATAACAACGGTAAAAACGATTTCGATACCGATAGCGATTCCGATTTGGACAAAAAACAGTTCAGCAAGCGTTGCAGGCGATGCTTGACTGCCTGGCCGTGAGGATATCCAACTATCAACCCGTTGCCTTCTCTCTAACAGTTCAAGCCTCCCTCAACTTGTATCCCAACCGTTTTCACGTCCGTCTGCTCATCGATGGTGATGCTTTGTTGTTCTGTTCGCCTGCTGTCAGTGGTTCCGCATTGGCTAGTTGAAAGTCCAGCACCTTTTCATCCGCATCAGACAGACTATCCCCCTCCCGGGAGCGTTGCCGGATCCGCCGCCGAAAAAGCTTCTCATCTAACTCGAAGTCAAAATTTTAAAGGGCGTTGTCGCTTTGTCGCAAGTCTTGCAACTGCTGCCGATCTGCCAGCCTGATGAAGGTGGCATCGATGATCACCGTGAAACCGGCCGCAAGAATCAAGTCAGCCGAAAGAAGGCGATCGTAGGTTTTTTGTTTGCTGCGGTGCTGTAGATTCCTTGTTCTATGGCCGATTTGCCGGACTGGGTAGCCTCAAGCTGGTGAAGGCGTTTGCGTTCCAGGTCGGAATGGATGCAGATATGGCGCCGATGTGCGGCGCCAGATCGTTGACGAAGGTAGTTTTTCCTGAACCGGATAAACCGTGGGTGATGATCAGTTGTTGTGGTTTTGTTTGCGTATAGCTGTCGGCGAGGAGAGATAGGTTTCTAGGCGTTCAGGTGCGTGACGCTCCTGTGTTGATAGATCCGTCTGGCGCAGGCGCAGGCAGAGAACCTTGGCTCTGACCATGGCGCGATAGACTTGATAAAAGCGCATGAGTTTGAGTCCGGCATAGTCATCCGTGTGACGCAGATAGGCATTGAGGAAAGACGAGGCCATTTGACGGTGCCCGCGATCATCAAGATCCATCACCAGAAATGCGATGTCGTTGATGGTGTCGATCCAGCGCAAATTTTCATTGAATTCGATACAGTCGAACAGTAGCGGCTGGTCATGAAACCAGGCCATGTTGGCCAGATGCATATCGCCATGGCACTCGCGGATATAACCTTCCTCGCGCCGTGCAAGCAGAAAAGGCTGCACAGCGGAAAAAGTTGCTTCACTCCATTCTTCGATGTTGCTGATTGTCTGCAGCGCTACACTGTCTGGCAGTGCCGACCGGATCTGTTCGAAGTTTTGGCGTATCGGTCTGATGACACTCTCAGGCGTTCCGAAACAACTGTCCGGATCGGTGTGGGCTGCCTGCCGGTGAACAGCAGCAATTTTTGCTGCAAACTCGATTAACTCAGTCACCGTCAGATTGCCTGCTGCCAGCATCCGATCGAGCTGATTCTCCTGGGGAAATCGCCGCATTTTCACCAGATAGGCCAGCGCCGGTTCCTGGTTCAGTCGCGGCTGGTCAATGGAACCGCCGACAGGAATAACGTCAAGATAAAGTTCCGGAGCAAAGCGGCGGTTGAGCCTGAGTTCTTCAGTGCAGAAAAAATGTCGCTTGGTATGGCTGGAAAAGTCGAGAAAACCGAAATTGACCGGTTTTTTCATTTTGTAGGCGTAGTCACTACTTAAAAAAATCCACGAGGCGTGGGTTTCGATCACCTTGGCTCCCGGGCCTGTTGGCTCGAAGAAGGAAGGTTCAAGCATGTGCTTTACCAGTTGACGGTGCTTCTCCATAGCGATGCCTTATGGTCTATTTGGCAACGGTGAAAAAAAAGTTTTCTAAAATTGAAGTCTAGTCGATGAGAAAGTTTAAGCAAGGATATATCGGCATGTTGTGCGACGATATATCCGGGGGGAAATAGTCCGCAATTGTCGGGGTTGATGGGTTGGAATTCAAATCAGGGGGCACAAAATTAATTGTTCCCCCTGATTTAGGTTTTACAGGGGCGTTGGCTCGACAGTTATGAGCTGTCCAGCCTGAATCATAGTCCCATCAGGGGGTCTGACAGACCAAGAACATACACGGCCACAAGGCCCAGGACTCCAGCGGCTATGAGGTAGTACATGGTTGGAATAATGGTCAAGCGTAGTGTTTTTCCTTCCTGTCCCAGCAGTCCAACCGTTGCCGAGGCGGCAACCACATTATGAATGGCGACCATATTTCCTGCTGCCGCGCCGATAGCCTGCAGGGAAACCATGACGGCCCCTGAAACACTGAGGGCGTTTGCTACTTCGAGCTGGAACTGGCTGAGCATCATGTTGCTGACCGTGTTGGATCCGGCAATGAATGCGCCCAGACCACCAACTGTTGGAGCAAGCAACGGATAGATGGAACCAAAGGTCACAGCAACAAAGTCGGCCATTGCCACCGGCATGGATGCCAGGTCAGCGCCGTTGACCCCTGAATTGATTAAAATTCTAACCATTGGGATAGTGAAGATCAGGACGAATCCGGCACCAAGCAGGGTTTTTCCGGCAGATCCGGCCGCTGCAGTAAACTGAGAGAATTTCATCTGGTGCAGAAACAGAGTCAGCACACAGACAAAAAATAAAATACCACCGGGAAGATAGAGTGGTTCAATGCTGGCACTGATTCCCGTTTCGCCAAATATATTACGCCAGCCGAATGTGAGGCTGAGCAGTGCGGACTTGAGAGCCGGAAAAATTCGACTGGCAACCAGAATCAAGGCAACCAGCAGATATGGGGTCCAGGCCAGGCTCAGGGAGATTTTCCGCTCGTCAGCGGTGGGTTTTTTAGGGGTGATAGTACCAACCCAGGCCCGTGGCCACTTATTTTGTGGCGGAAAATCCCATACTGTTTTCGGCACGAGAAAGCCTTTTCTGGCCGCCGGTACAACAATAGTGAGGCCGACCAGCGCGCCGACGATGGAGGGGAACTCCGGTCCGAGAAACACTCCTGTAAGGGCATAGGGGACAGTAAAGGCCAGTCCGCTAAAAAGAGCGAAAGGTGTCATTGCCAGCCCTTCTTTCCAGCTCTTGTTTTTGCCGAAAAACCGGGTCAACATCATGACCATCAGCAGGGGCATCAGGGTGCCGATGATGGCGTGACCGATAGCTACTTCTGAAGTAATCAGTTGCAGAAACAGGGCCCAGCTTGAACCTTCTGCGCTGAGTTGCTGACCAATGGCGATATGATCCAGGCCATTGGTTACGCCGATAATAATCGGGGTTCCGACGGCGCCGAAGGAAACTGGTGTCGATTGAATCATCATGCCAACCATAATGGCCCCCAGAGCGGGAAAACCGATAGCGACCAGTAATGGTGCAGCGATGGCTGCCGGGGTGCCGAAACCGGAGGCTCCTTCAATAAAACAACCGAAAAGCCACGCTAGAATAAGTGCCTGAACACGTCGATCGGGACTGATATTTGTAAAGCCCGCCCGGATTGTAGAAATTGCACCGGAATTTTGCAGCGTATTGAGCAGCATGATTGCTCCGAAAATAATCCAGAGCACTGCCGTTGTGACAATTATTCCCTGAATCGTTGAGGCAAGAATACGATTGAAGCTCATCTCCCAGAAAAATAGAGCAATGCCTGCCGCTGTAAGATAAACAAGAGGCATGGCCCGCCGCGCCGGCCAATGAAAACCGACAAGCAGAATGGCCGCGACGATAATTGGTGTTGCTGCGAGTAAAGCTTGAATTCCTGGTGACATCATACAACCCCTTGCGAAAAAGATTATTGTAGTCAACGTTCTGACGATCGAGTGCTGGTGGAGATAATTGAATTGTTCTATCAAGAGGTTTTGAAAATAGAAGGGTGCTTGTGATACGACTCCTCTTGCCTGACAACATCTAACCGGTCTCTTTCGACGTTGTTTGAACTATCGCTAGAGATGTTCCGATCAGCTCCAATGCGGCAGCGGGGGCAATATAAACGAAAAAGAACGATTGGTAAAGAGGTAAGACCAGTTAGTGGGTTGATCATTGTTCAGATAGGGACATGTCAACGGATCACGTAACTTTTTAAGTTTAAAGCAGGGACAAGGCCCTTCTTCCGATTTGATGTAACGCGTCCTGTTTGTCCGGAGGGTAAAAAAGTTTCTGTTCAATTGTCTAAATATTTTTTACACTGCTGGTCTCTGACCAGGTTGTGTTATGCCGGGTCAGGTCTCGTTGATTCCTCAGTCTGCGCCCTTCGGAAACCCCGGATGGCCATAATGCCGTTTCCGGATTGAAACCAGTTAACCTCTACCGGCAAGATACATACTTATGACTGATCTACTTTTTGTTTTTGCAAACGTTACTTTGCCGGTTTTTGGAATCGTCATTTTGGGCGCTCTGGTGGGAGGTCGCTTGCAATTAGAAGCTCGCACCCTTACCCGAGCGGCCTATTACGTTTTTGTCCCGGCATTTATCTTTCACTCCATCAGCACTGCTCACATCGATTTTTCCAGTGCCTTGACGATGATTGGTTATATCGTTCTGGTTCACCTCATCGGTGTCGCCATTGCTATTGTCCTGGGGGTGGCTTTAAAACGCTCACGGGAGATGATAGCTGCCTTTGTGATGATTGCTTCATTTGGCAATGTCGGCAATTATGGTCTGGCGCTGATCCGTTTTCGTCTGGGTGAGGAGGCGATTGCTTCCGCTACAATCTTTTATGTTGCCATTACCATTAGTGCATTTGTCATGTGTGTCGGTGCGGCGGGTTGGGCGCGGGGCGGAAAACGTGGGGCCGTCTGGCAGGTAGTGAAGACTCCGGCTCTGCTCGCTATGGTTCCTGCCGTTTTAGTTTCCTCAACAGACCTGCAGGTGCCGTTGATGGTGCAGCGGATGGTTGGTCTGCTGGCCGAGGCGATGATCCCGGTCATGCTGTTTACTCTTGGATTGCAGATGCTTGAGCAAAAAAAGATCCAGTTTAATGCCGATGTTCTTCTCGGATCAGGTCTGCGGCTTCTTGTGGTTCCAATATTCGCAGTCCTGGTGGCAAGTGGTTTTTCTTTCGGTGCAACTGAACAAGCAGCTGGAATTCTTCAGGCAGCGATGCCGGCGGCCATTCTTGTTGCCATCATCGCCAAAGAGCATAATGTGGTGCCGGAATTTGTTACCTCGGTAGTGATTGTGTCAACGCTGATAAGTGTTGCCACCCTGACCGTCTGGATGGTTATTCTCTAGCGCGGAACAACATAAAGCAATACCGCAAAAAAGTGAAAAATGCTGCCTGCCAGGACAAACAGGTGCCAGATGGCGTGGTTATAAGGTAGTTGTTTCCAGATGTAAAAAATGACCCCACCGGTATAGGTAAATCCCCCCGCCACCAGTAGCCGGATCCCGCCGGGGTCCAGGGCACTCAGGAGCGGATTGATAGCGATCAGGATAATCCACCCCAGGGTCAGATAAAGTCCAAGAGAGAGTCCGCGTTTTTGCCCCAGGGGTGACACCTTGAGAATGATCCCCGTCAGGGCAATGCTCCACACTAGTGCAAATACCGACCAGCCCCAGGGGCCGCGCAGGTTAACCAGTAAGAAGGGGGTATAGGTGCCGGCAATCAGCAGATAGATGGCGACGTGGTCGAGTAGACGCAGAAGTTCTTTGGCGCGTGGAGCGGTGATCGAGTGATAGAGGGTGGATGTCAGATACAGCAGGATCATGGTGGCACCAAAGATGCTGCTGCTGACGACATGCCAGATATTTCCATGGGTTGCGGCAAGGTTGACCAGAACGACCAGTCCACAGATGGATAACAGTGCGCCAATGCCGTGGGTTAGGCTGTTGGCGATCTCTTCCCCGAGGCTGTATCTCTTTATGTATACGGGTTGTTCATTCATCAGCGGTTCCTCGCTTGTAAAAGCTGCCTTGTTCGTTGAAAGTATAGCATTGACGTAAAGGTCAATTGGCGCTCAAACCTGTTATTTTACAAAAGTATTACGTTGACCTTTCCCCCGATTGCCACATTCTGAAAAAACTTTCAAAATCGCATTGACAAACATGACCACAATAGTTATATTTGACTCAAATACACTTTGTTGTGGCAGGCAAAAGGTATTTAAAGTAGTACTCTCTCGTTACCTCCTTAGTGTGTCGCCCCGTGATCCCCTCCTGATCACGGGGCATTTTTTTGTTTGACGCCATCTATCGTTTCAGCTGACCTTGATTTGTCGTTTGTGGTATATCCTGTCCATTGTGATCATTTTGTCGGCCAAGGCAGGGTTTAGGGTATTCATGTACAAAGAATATTTCGGGCTTAAGGAAGAACCTTTTTCCATTGCACCCGATCCACAATTTCTCTATATGAGTGAGAAGCACCGTGAGGCTCTTGCCCATCTGATCTACGGCATGAAAGCTGATAGCGGATTTGTCCTTCTGACCGGTGAGGTGGGTACCGGCAAGACTACTGTTTGTCGTTGTCTGCTGAATCAGATTCCGGATCACTCCGAGGTTGCATTTATTCTTAATCCCAAGTTGTCAGTCGTCGAATTGCTGGCAACGATCTGTGATGAGTTGAGGATTCAGTACCCTCCCGGAACTACCAGTATCAAGGTGTTTGTCGATCATTTGAATTTGTTTCTGCTTGACGCCCACAGTCGTGAAAAGAGAGTCATTCTGATTATTGATGAGGCGCAGAATCTGAGTATTGATGTGCTTGAACAGATCCGCTTGCTGACCAATCTGGAAACCGACAAACGTAAACTGTTGCAGGTAATTCTCCTCGGCCAACCGGAACTCAATCGGCTGCTGGAACGTCCCGAGTTGCGTCAATTAGCGCAGCGGGTTACTGCCCGTTATCATCTTGAGCCACTTTTACTGCACAACATATCGGCCTATCTGAGCTATCGCCTGGCAAAAGCCGGTGTTGAACGTCCGCTTTTTTCGCCGGCTGCCATCAAAAAACTCTATCGTTTAAGCGGTGGTGTGCCACGGTTGATTAACCTGATCAGTGATCGTGCCCTATTGGGAGCTTATTCTCGTGGAGAACACCAGGTCAATCCGAAGGTGTTGACGCAGGCTGCCAGGGAAATATTTGGTACTGACTACAAGCAACAAACAGCGGACAAATGGTTTTTTTCGGTCGTGTTGCTGTTGCTAATTGTCGTTGCTACCGTTGTTGCCATGTTGTTGTTTTTACCTTCCCCGCAGCAACAGGAACCGGTGGCAATGATGCCGGTAGCGCCAAAGCCGGCGGATGTGATCGTCACGCAACGACCTGGTGAAAGTCAGTTGCCGCCGGAGGCTCAGTTGTCACTGGAACAGCCAGAACCCATCCTGGCTATTGTTCCGCCGGCGCAGACAACTGCTGACCAGAGTCGCAATCAGGCGATGCAGGCATTGCTTGCGCTGTGGGGTTACACCGATTCTGTTGATCAGACAACCATTACAATACTTGCTGATGCGCATGGTCTTGCCCTGCATGAAGAAGAGGGAAATCTGACTCTGCTGCGCACATTGAATCACCCGGCCGTTCTGTCGGTGACTGATGCGTATGGAGATGGTGGATTTTATGCCTTGTTGACAGCTCTCGACGCAGCAAATGCGACCCTGGTTGTTGGCACGGATTTGCTCAGGGTTCCTGTTACCACCCTGCTGAATCAATGGAGTGGTCAGTTTACCATGCTCTGGCAGCCTCCTCCGGGTTATGAAGGAATTCTGCGACAAGGTGATGAAGGGATTATCGTCTACTGGCTTGAGCAGCAGCTGGCCCAGCTGGGCGGTCGTGATCCGCGCGACGAAGTCTCACTGCGTTTTGATCATCAGATGATGGATGATGTGCGCCGCTTTCAGCGTCGTTACGGCTTGGTTCCTGATGGGCATGTAGGTCCTAATACCCTGGTAACTATGAACGCCTTGAGGACAACGGATCAGCCGCGTCTAGCCAATCATCGGGAGCAATGAATATGTCATTTATTCTTGATGCCTTAAAAAAGTCGGAACATAAACGCCGAGCACAGGCTGGTGGTGAACCTGCACCTCTTTATGGGGTGAACGAAACTAAAATCGGCAGACGTCGACAATCGAAAATTTTTGTGATGTTTTTTATGTTGCCGGGAATTTTTCTGTTGCTTGCTGTCCTGGTATGGCAACGTCCCTGGGTGGTGCAGAATGACCCGGTGCTAGCGGTGACGGTAGTTGCCGAGCAATTATCTACTGTGCCGGCAAGACAAGGCGCGACTGCCGCTAATCAAACGCCTGCGGTGGTAGAGCAACGACAGATGGAGATCCCCGCCACCGTGACACAACCACAAGTAGAGGCTGAACCCGGGATAAGGGTGCAACCTTCAGCGGATGAATCCGTTGAGACAGCTGTTGAAGCTCAAATAATGTCACCAATAGTTGCGCAACCAACCCCTGCGGAGGGAGATCAGGTCTACAGTATCAGTGACCTGCCGGCCGATGTTCGCCGCCGTCTGCCCGCATTGCAGATGGCGCTGCATGCTTACAACGCCACAGATGCTCAGGCCAGTCTGGTACAGATCAACGGTCATCTGGTGCGCGAGGGAGCACAAATAGCGGAAAACCTCAGTGTTGACGAAATTACCGGCGAAGGGGCTGTCTTACGTTCAGGTATCTACCGTTTTTTGCTTCCTCGACGTGGTCAGTGAACAATAACCATTTGTAGATCGCCAACATTGGTGTTGGTTGGCCCGCTGGTCAGGTGTCCTTCGACTTTTTCAAAAAAATGGTAGGAATCGTTGTTGTTAAGGTAGCGTTCCATGTCCGGAGCAGCAATTTTTGCTCGTGATAGAATGTCAATATCAGCAAAGGCTCCAGCGGTATCGGTGGGACCGTCGTTGCCGTCGGTTGCTGCCGATAAAAAACAGACCTGAGCTTGCTGATGGTTGTCCCATCCGGCCAGCTCCTGCAAAAAAGCCAGTGCCAGTTCCTGATTACGCCCCCCTTTGCCGTTCCCTTGTAGCGTTACTACCGTTTCCCCACCAAACAGCAGACAGGCCGGCTTTTCCATGAACAGGTCACTATTGGCAACCTCGCGGGCAATTGTTGCCAGGTAACGGGCGGCGTTGCGGGCTTCACCGGTGATCATGACGCTGCCGGCCCTGGTGTTGTAGCCAAGTTGTTGTGCCTGGCGCTCTGCCGCTAACAGGGCATGGCGGTTGGTCCCGATGAGGATGTTGGTGGCATAGCTCAGGCATGCGTCCCCCTCCTTGGGCGTTTCAGCGATTCTCCCTTCCTGCCCGTGCTCAAGGGCCGACAGAATAGCGGCCGGGGTGCGGGAGCGGAGCTGGTAGCGATCAATGAGACTGATCGCGTCGCTGAAGGTGGTTGGGTCGGCACTGGTCAGGCCGGAGGCGATGCTGCCAAGGTCGTCGCCGACAACGTCAGACAGAATAAAGTTCAAGCTCCGGGCCGGAGCTGCCAGACGTAGAAAACGCCCACCCTTGATAGCGGACAAGTGTTTGCGGATACAGTTAATTTCTTCGATGGGTGCGCCACAGCCCAGCAGCAGGCTGGTGAGTTGCTGTTTGTCGGCCAGGGAAACAGCTGCCACGTCAGCCGAAGCCTCCTGGTCGAGGGGGTAGGGGAGCAACGCTGAAGCTCCCCCGGAAAGACAGTTAATGATCAGGGTATTTTCGTCAGCGGCTCTGGCCAGTTCCGCTAATCGACGTGCGGCCACCACCCCACGCTGATCGGGGATCGGATGTGCAGCTTCGAAAACCTCGGTTCGCTGCAACGGTTCGAGGTGTCCCTCTTTGACGCAGATCATCCCGCTGGTGATGCGATTTCCCAACAGTTCTTCGAATGCTCGTGCCATCGGGGCCGTGGCCTTGCCTGCACCCAGCAGCAGAATGCGGTTATAGTAGGTCAGGTCAAGGTCGATTGCCAGATCTTCGGTTTTAACCTGCAATAGATTTCCTGACAGGCTGACCATGCTTTTGATAGCCTGGTAAGGATCAACCCTTTTCAACGCAGCGCGAAATATCTGATGCAGATGGTGGCGACAAGTTTCTGGGGAGAGCGTTGATGGGCTTGGTCTGTCTTTCATGTAAGTGATCCAGAGCAAGGGTTAAAAGGGAAGTCCATTTTTCATTGAATTTTACTCTGATTCCTGCTTTAAGTTCTAGCGCTTTATTAACCGGACTTGATCAATCAATGGCTATTTCTAACAGGTTTATCAAATGACAAATAAGCAACTGATGGACTGGCGTATCCGTTTGTACTACTGGCTTGAAAGCCGCACCATCCAGCGGCTGGTGATTGTTGTAATTATGACAAATGCGGTGCTCCTGGGACTGGAAACGGTACCGAGCATCAACGAACCTTACGGACATCTGCTTTATCAGCTGGATCGTTTGTGTTTGATTATTTTTGTGGTGGAACTGACCCTGGCGATCGTTGCCATGGGACCGCGAGGGTTTTTCCGTGAGCCCTGGCGAGTGTTCGATTTTATTGTGGTCGGTATCGCCCTGGTACCCGCGTCGGGCGCCTTCAGTATTTTGCGCAGTTTAAGGGTGCTGCGGGTGTTGCGCCTGGCCTCGGCATCGCCGCGCATGCGGGTCGTGGTGTCGGCGCTTTTGGCGGCCATTCCCGGCATGAGTTCCATTATTGCTCTATTGCTGCTGGTGTTTTACGTCGCGGCAGTCATGAGTACCAAGCTGTTCGGGGCCGATTTCCCTGACTGGTTCGGCTCCATTAACGCCTCTATGTACACCCTGTTTCAGATCATGACTCTGGAGAGCTGGTCGATGGGGATTGTGCGTCCGGTGCTCGAGGTTTTTCCCTACGCCTGGCTGTTTTTTGTCCCCTTTATCATCCTGGCGACCTTTACCATGCTGAACCTGTTTATCGCCGTGATTGTTGATGCCATGCAGAGTCAGGCCCATCTCGCACAGAAAGAACAGATGCGCGAAATTGAGGAACTGGCAGAGGAAAAAGAACGGGAACTACACCGGGATATCGACAGTCTGCGGGGTGAGATCCGTGAACTGAAGGAGATGCTCAAGGGCGGTTCGGCTACAATGCCTGTTATTAAACCGTAGGGGCAATTCATGAATTGCCCTTTCACCAGATCCCGGTCCGTTACCAAACAAGGGGCCGTTCATGAACGGCCCTTACACCGCCCCAACATCAGACCCACAGGAATTCAACAATGATTCACCTGACTAACATCACCAAACAGCACGGTAACCAGGTGCTGTTCAAAAATGCCGGCTGCCAGATCCTCCCCAATAGCCGTGGTGGTCTGGTTGGCCCTAATGGTGCCGGCAAGTCTACCATTTTCCGTCTGATCACCGGTGAGGAAGGCCTCGATGGCGGCGATATTACCTGCGCCAAAAAAACGGTGATTGGCTACTTTTCTCAGGATGTCGGTGACATGGCAGGCCGCAGTGCGCTCGAAGAGGTGATTGCGGCGTCGGAAAAGACCGTCCGCCTTGGCGCAGAGATCGCTGCCATGGAAGTGCAGATGTGCGAACCAATGGACGATGACGCCATGGCTCAGCTGCTTGAGTGCTACGGTGATGTCCAGCAGGAATACGAGCAGCGCGGCGGCTATGACCTGGAGTCACGCGCCCAGGCGGTACTGACCGGATTGGGGATCGGGCCCGACGACTATAACCGCCCGGTCGAAAGCTTCAGCGGTGGCTGGAAAATGCGCATTGCCCTGGCTCGGATTCTCACCTTGAATCCCGATGTATTGCTCCTTGACGAACCAACCAACCACCTCGACCTGGAGTCGATCGTCTGGTTGGAAAACTGGCTCAACGACGAGTACAAGGGTGCTCTGCTGATGACCAGCCACGACCGGGATTTTATGAATCGGCTGGTGACCCGTATTATCGAGGTGGGCAATGGGACCATTACCACCTACGGTGGCAATTATGATTTTTACCTGCGCGAGCGTGATATCCGGCGTGAGCAGTTGATCGCCAGCCACCGTCGCCAACAGGAAATGCTCGCTAAAGAGGAAGAGTTCATTGCCCGCTTTGCGGCTCGCGCCTCCCATGCCGCCCAGGTGCAGTCACGGGTGAAAAAGCTGGAAAAAATTGACCGTATCGAACTGCCACAGGAACAGCGACTGGTGCGCTTCGATTTTGCTGAACCACCGCGTAGCGGTGATGATGTACTGGCCTTCAAGGATCTCGGCAAGGTCTGGTACCACGAGGATGGCCGCGAGCTGCCGGTGTTTTCCGGGGTGTCCGGGTTGGTGCAACGTGGCGACAAAATCGCGGTGGTGGGAATCAATGGTGCCGGTAAGTCGTCATTCTTAAAGGTTCTGAGTGAGCAGACCCAGCCAAGTCAAGGGAGCGTAACGGTAGGAGCAAATGTTTCCACTGGCTATTTCAGTCAGCATTCCATGGATCTGCTCGATCCGAAAAAAACCGTCTACGAAACCGTTCGGGATGCGCTGCCGCAACTGACCGTCGGGGTGCTGCGTAACCTTTGTGCCGCCTTTTTGTTTCCGGGAGATGATGTCGAGAAGCGGGTGGATAAGCTCTCCGGAGGCGAAAAATCGCGCCTGGTGCTGGCTACCCTTCTTGGTCGCCCGTTAAATCTGTTGATCCTCGATGAGCCGACCAACCATCTTGATATCCAATCGCGCGATGTGTTACTCGAAGCCCTGCAGGGGTTTGCCGGGACCGTGCTGATCGTCAGTCACGATCGCCACTTTCTGCGTTCACTGGTCAGTCGGGTTTTTGAGATCGATCATGGGGTGATGACCCCCTACGAGGGCGGGTATGAATATTATCTGGAAAAAACCGGCCGCTAATACCACACTGATTGAAGACTTTCTGGTAAGTTGCAGGTTGGTGAAGCTTGCCGGCAAAAGGAGTCATCATGATTAATCTGATCTACTTTTCACCTACGAAAACCACGGAAAAAATTGTTTCGCAGATTGCTGCCGCTATAGCTGATACGGATTTACAGCGTTACGATTTGACCCGCATGAGCACCGATGTGCCCGCCCGGATCAGCGCAGGAACAACGATTATCGGCGTGCCGGTCTACGCCGGCCGGGTGCCGGCAATCGTGCTGGAACGACTGGCACGGCTACAGGGGGATGGGCTTCCTGCCGTTCTGGTGGTGGTCTACGGCAATCGTGAGTTTGAAGATGCCCTGCGTGAACTGGCAGATGTGGTAACGACAAAAGGGTTTCATGTCGTTGCGGCGGCAGCCTTTGTCGGTGAACATTCTTATTCGACCCGCCAGCAACCGATCGCTCAGAACCGTCCCGATCAAACCGACCTTGAACATGCCTCTGCTTTTGGCGTCGCGATCAGGAAGAAGTTGAGCGTGAGCAAACAGCCAGCCCCTCCGTCAATGATTCCCGGTAATGTGCCTTATCGGGAAGGAGTGGTATTGGGGCAGATCGCACCAGAAACAATCACAGAGCGGTGCGTGTTGTGTGGATTGTGCGCTTCGGCTTGTCCGACCTTTGCCATCAGTGTTATCGATCAGGTGCTGACCGAAACAGCGCAGTGTGTCATGTGCTGTGCCTGTGTAAAGGGCTGCCCCCATGAAGCGCGGGTTATGACCCATCCGGTAGTGGCTGAGCGTCGTACCCTGCTGGCACAAAATTGCCGCCAGCGCAAAGAACCACAGTGGTTTTTGTAGTGTTCGTGAGATTGTGAGCCAACAAGGTTGCAGAAGAACAGAGTTGTTAAGGCTCTTCTTTGAGTCACGTCAAGATTGTTCCTCTACCGTACCGAAGAAACCGACAGGACAAGCTTGAGATCAGTCAATCTCATGGTTTCTTGAGCGGCTGTACATGCCAAGCAGGGTGTGAAAAAACAGTGTCGAGACTATCAAAACCCCGCCGTTAAAGGTTGTCAATGGGGGGATTTCTCCCAATACCAACCAGATCCAGATGGGCGCAAGGCAGGTTTCCAACAACAGAAACAGGCTAACCTCAGCGGCCGGCAGAAAGCGCGTAGCCGACGTGATGAGCAATAAAGCCACCGGCATCTGCACCAGACCGGCAAGCATCAACCAGATGTAACTGGCATGCGGCAACGACAGCGGTGTAGCAAGTGGGAGTGCCGCCAGACATAATAACACCCCGCCACGCATGATGACCGCAGGCCGCGAAACCTCCGGGTAACGTCGGAAAACGGTGAAGTAGGCCCCGATGAACAGGGCCGACATAGCAGCTAGGCCGTCACCGAGCAGGGTCCCGGCGCCCAGTGACCCCGACATGACCCAGAACACACCGGCGATACAGACAATAATTGCCAGCCAGGTACGGCCGGAGCACCTTTCACCAAGAAAAATACGGCTGATTAGAGCGGCAAAAAGGGGCGCAGCGCTGAGAATAACAACAGCATTGGCCACCTGGGTAAGAGTAAAGGCAAGGACCAGGCACAAGCTGCTGCCGGCCATCATCGCAGCTGCGAGCCAAACGCCCAGTATTCTATTGTCGGAAGATCGAATCTGACACGAAGTCATTAAGCGGCTTAATAGCAGAAATGTCAGAGCCATAAACAGGCCCCGCCAGAACGAGACGTTCCAGCCATCCACTGCGGCCAGTCGTACCAGCAGGGCATCGAAGCTGATCAGGGTGACCCCGGCCACCAGGGTCAAGATGCCTTTGAGGCTAACCTTCTCGGTAGAAAATAAATCTTTCGGCATTGGAGCTCTTTTGTTCAAGGGTCATCGTCAGATGACTTTTTTTGGATCCCTTCACCGCCGGTCTTAAACAACAGATGTAGAGAAGTATCCAGCTGCCACAGAAACATCATTTTGTGCTTATGTCAGCGCAGAGTTACTCAGATTGTAACTATTCAGCGGCTCTTGGCGCAGGATCCGAAGATCCGGTGCTGAACAAATACCTCAGATTAAAGATTTAGGTTATTACCTTGTCTCCCACGTGGCAGGCGCGTTCTGGTGGTCAGCAGCATGCTGGCGCTGACCAGGGAAGCCAACAGCAGACCGATCAGGGGCGCTGAGTCAGTGAAGTCGAGGACAAATCCGATCAGTATGGGTGCCAGCGCGGTTGATACCACCATAACCGCCTGGGCCACGGAGCGGATGGCACCCAGATGATGGGTGCCGTAGCGCTCGGGCCACAGGGCGCCGCCGGCAGCACCGCTGCCCCCGAGACTGCCGCCAGTCAGCAAGAAATAGAGATAAAGAGCCCAGTCTCCGGGGATTGAAGCCAGGACCAGCAGTCCAGCCACCAGGGGGAGCAATGCCAAGGGTAGCGCGCGCTGGGCGCCAAAACGGTCGATCAGCGGCCCGGCAACCAGCAGGCTGAGCAGATGACCGAGGGCAAAGCCGGTAAAAGCAATCCCGACCTTTTCCAGTGGCCAGCCACGTAAGCCGATAATGGCAGACTGGTGAAAGAGAATCGCCGTGATCGTGAAGGGGGTCGCCAGGGCGGCCGGAAGAAGTAGATAAAAGCCGGGGTCACGGAGCACCTGTTTACGGGTCAGACTTTTTTCTTGAGCGCTGAAGGTGGCCTCTTGCCTGGTATCGCCTGGAAGTGGCGCGTGGCGAGCCAGCAACAGTAAAATCGGCAACGCGACTAACAACAGAAAGGCAACGGCAACAAACCATGGCAGGCGCCAGTTGCCAAATACCAGCAGGAGCCCCGCAGCCAAAGGTAGTGTCGCTTCCGCCAGGGGGAATCCGGCAACGGTCAGGGCCATGACACGCCCGCGCTGCCGATGGAAATAGCGTCCAGCCACGGTAACGCCGAGGTGGGACAAGAGCCCCTGGCCACCAAAGCGGATCAGCAGAAAACCTGGAATCAGCATCAGCCAGTGAGAAGCCAGCCCGATCATCAGGCAGCCGCCAACGAGAATCAGCAATGCCGCGAGGGTCAGTTGCGGCAGGGGTCTGGTATCCACTAGTTCACCAAACTTGAGTAACAGCAGGGCCGATATCAGGGTCGCACCGCCGTAGCTGAAGCCGTAAATGCTGTTGCTTAAGGCAAAGCCATCTCGAATCAGGTGACCGAACACCGAGATAAAAAATGTCTGGCCAAAACCGGAGGTGGCTATGGCAAGCAGGGCAAACAAGGCCAGTTGTGGATGCTCTGCGATAAATTTCGGTGGTTTCATCAGGGGATCTTTGCATAGTTGGGGCACGTTGCAAAGTATTCTCTGCGTCTCTCCATCTCAGCGACTCTCCGTTGTTTTTTTTTAACGAAGATGTCCATGTATCAGGTGCCGCAGAAGGTCTGAAAGACTCGTTGTGTCGGCGGCGGCGGTTCACGATATTGATTGTCCGCGTCAGTCAGATCGGCATAGGGCCTTGTCAGGATGCGCAGCAGATTTTCAAATGGCTGCAGGTTGCCATCTTTTTCTGCGGCGGCTAAGGCTTCTTCCACCCGATGGTTGCGTGGAATGGCCGCTGGATTGTGGCGATCCATGATTTTTTTTACTGTATTGAACGGTTGCCCTTGTTGCTCGACCCGTTTGCGCCAGCGTTTATCCCACTCCTGAAATGCTGCGTCCCGCTGTAGTTCATCGTCCTTTGATTGTTCATTGGCCAGATTACGGAAACTGTTGGTGTAGTCGGCGCCTGAGCGTTGCATGATGGCGAGCAGATCGTCAATCAGCGCAACATCCTTTTCTTGTTCATCCTGCAGTCCCAGCTTCCCGCGCATTCCCCGCAGCCAGACCCGGCGAAATTTGTCGGTGAAACTTTCCAGAGACTGTTGTGCCAGATCGATAGCGGTTGTCTGCTCCTCGGCCAATAGCGGCAACAGGGCCTCGGCCAGGCGGGTCAGATTCCACTGGGTGATCGGCGGCTGGTTAGCGTAGGCGTAGCGTCCCTGATGATCGATGGAGCTGAATACCGTGGCGGGGTCGTAGGCGTCCATGAAAGCGCAGGGGCCGTAATCGATGGTTTCTCCGGCAATGAAACAGTTGTCGGTGTTCATCACTCCGTGAATAAAGCCGACTAGCAGCCACTGGGCGACTAGCTCCGCCTGACGGTCAATGACCGCCTCCAGCAGGGCTAAGTAGGGATTGTCCTGCTCTGCCGCCTCCGGGTAGTGGCGCTGGATAGCGTAATCGGCCAGGGTTCTTACGTCTGCAGTTGTGCCGCGCCAGTTGGCGTACTCAAAGGTGCCGACGCGCAGATGGCTGGCTGCTACCCGGGTCAGGATGGCGCCCGGCAGCGGGGTTTCGCGTCGTACCGGTTCGCCTGTCATTACCACCGCCAGACTGCGGTTGGTTGGGATGCCCAGGGCAGACATGGCCTCGCTGATGAGATATTCGCGTAACATCGGCCCCAATGCTGCGCGGCCATCCCCGCGGCGGGAAAAAGGAGTTTGTCCGGAACCTTTCAGTTGGATATCGACACGTTCGCCAGAGGGAGTGACCTGCTCGCCGAGGAGAATGGCACGTCCGTCACCGAGCATGGTAAATCCACCGAACTGGTGTCCGGCATAGGCCTGGGCGAGGGGAGTAGATCCCGGAGGTAAAACATTCCCCGCAAAAACTTCAGCACCCTGAGGCGTATTCAGATCAAGTGATTTAAGTCCGAGTTGCTCTGCCAGAATATGATTAAATAACACCAGTTGTGGTGCACGCACCGCCACTGGTGGCAGTCGCTGATAGAAAATATCAGGCAGCTTAAGGTAGCTGTTATCAAAGTTCCAGCCGGTTTGTGATTGAGATGCAGCTCCTGCAGTGGACATCGTGCCCCCGATTCTTGAGGTTGGTGTTACGTTCCATTGTAACGTCAAGAGGGTGGCGGAGGGTAGGGGGGTGAAGCAGTAAAAGAAGAGGCAGTACCGGTTGACCTTTAAGGGCCGTCCGGTACTGCCCTGACAATTAAGTATAAAAGTTTTTATTTGAGTTGACGGATCAGTAACCGCGAACCGGTACCGGCACATCGCCTTTGTGGCAGGCAGCACAGTTTTTGATGATGTTCGGGGTGCTGCTGTAATCCGCTTTAGCCACTTTGTACCCATCGATTCCGGCGTGGATGCTGTGAATCATGGTTTGCATGTCGACGCTGGCCCAACCATCAGCTTCTGCAACCGAGTTCATGCTGTCATAGGTGAAATTGTTGTGACAGGAAAAACAAAGCTGGGGATCGTGTCTGCGGTTACTGTGAGCCTTGAATGTACCGCCGGCATGGCAGGACGCGCAGGAGGCCAGGGTGATGCTCTGGTTCGGAGCATTGTCAGCCGCGATAGCAGTGCCAGTTCCGGTGGTGTAGGCAACAGCAGTGAAGCGTTCATCCTGGCGGCTGGTTACCCCGATGCGATAGATGGCATCAGCATCCCATTTGCCATGGCGTTCGATTTCGCTGAGAATATGGTTGATATAAGCACCGTACTCACCTTCGCCAGCGGGTTTTTTATGAGTCCAGTAGGCTCCTTTACTGAAGTCGATGGCAGCGTCCTTGTGCTTGAAGGTATAGGAAAAACCATCCTTTCCTTTGGTAACCTCTACGCGCAGGTTTCCGGCCCGGACAACCTCTGTTGCACCTTCTTCATAAATACGATTGCGCTGCAGCATGTTGATCCAGCCAATCTGGTCATTTACCCACTTGGCAATAGTAAATTCGAGTGAGACCTTGTTGGCCTTGTAGTTCAGCATATCGAAGCGGACAGTGATTTCACCGTTATTGACGGTGACATTGGTGATCTCGGCTTTTGCCTTAGCGGAGTGGTTGGCGGCGATGGCTGACATATTCAGGGCAACAACAGCGACGATGGTCGTCAGCAGGGTGACGATGAGAAACAGTTTCTTCTTTGATGTGATATTCATTGGGACAGATCCTTTCAGTCGGCGGAGGGTTTGTTGTCGATGTTAAAACTGTTTGTCTAGTCAGCAATAAAGGTGCCAATCTCAAGTGGTTGAAAGAAATGCCTCTGAAACAGGTGGTTGAGTTAGATTTTGGTGTTGAGGTGTGGTTTGAAAAGTGCCGGGTTTTGAACACTTGATGGTTTGAGGATGTACAACTGTTCAAGTTTCGACAGTTGGTCTCCTTGTTTCTAGTACAATATCAGTCTTTTTCGATCCTGTAGGTTTTGATCTTGCCGTAAAGGGTGCCGCGAGCAATACCTAAAGCTTCGGCCGCGTGAGAGATATTCCAGCTTTTTGATGTGAGAACCTTGCGAATCACTGCTGCTTCGATTTCAGGTAGGGAGTTTGTGTCGGATACGATGTCGGTCGTTGTGGCATCTTGTATGGCTGGCTGTTGCATGCGCAACTCGTGAGGAAGGTGCTCGGCTTCCAGAAGATCGCCACTACAAAAAATAACTGCCCGCTCAATGGCGTTGGCGAGCTCACGTACATTGCCGGGCCAATGGTAGAGTTTTAACAGCTGTTGTGCCTTCGAGCTGATAGCGCAGATGTTTTTATTGTTCTGCTTGCTGAACTTATGAAAAAAATATGTCGTCAGCAGTGGAATATCGCTGGTTCGTTCGCGTAGTGGCGGCACGTTCAGAGTAACAACGTTGAGGCGATAGTACAGATCTTCGCGAAAGGCTTTGGCGCGCATCTCAGCTTCAAGATCCTTGTTGGTGGCACAGATGATACGAGTGTCAACCCGGATTGTTTCTGTTCCCCCGACTCGTTGAAAGGTGCCGAGTTCAAGAACCCGCAACAGGGCGATCTGGGTGGTGATGGGGATATCGCCAATCTCATCAAGGAAAATGGTGCCACCATCGGCATGCTCAAAAAAGCCGATCTTTCGTTTGTCAGCACCGCTGAACGCTCCTTTTTCATGTCCGAAAAGGGCACTGTTGATCAGGCTTTCTGTCAGTGAGGCGCAGTTGACCGGAACAAAAACCCGATTCCGACGACTGCTGCGCGCATGTACTGCAGCGGCCACCAGCTCCTTGCCCGTGCCACTCTCGCCGCGAATCAGCACCGTGGCATTGGTTGCCGCAGTGCGTCTGATCCCTTCGAAGAGTTCATACATTGAAGGCGTTCGCCCGATCAACTGTTCAAATCTGGGCATATGTTCCGTATCGGCATCTTTATCAAGCAGACTGAGATGTTGGAGGAGTTTTTCCAGTTGCATTTGCAGGGTAGTAAAATCAAAGGGCTTCAGGATGTAATCGTAGGCCCCTGCTTTCATCGCTCGAACAGCTTCTTTCGCTGAGTTGACTC
Organism: Deltaproteobacteria bacterium; assembly: GCA_018399135.1. Taxonomy (GTDB): domain Bacteria; phylum Desulfobacterota; class Desulfuromonadia; order Desulfuromonadales; family Geopsychrobacteraceae; genus Pelovirga. The sequence goes on from JAGYPB010000004.1 coordinate 45,016, forward strand.
CGGTCAATATGAGGACAAAAATGTCCGGCCAGCGCTGTTGAATTTTTTTAAGTAGTTCAATGCCATCCATGCCCGGCATGGACAAGTCGGTAAGGACGATATCTGCCGGGTTTTTTTCCAGCATTTTAAGGGCCGATGGACCATCACCGGTGATTTCAATCTTGAATCGTTGATCCTCACCCATTTCACGGCGAAAAATATTCTGATAGGCGATTTCATCATCGACATAAAGAAGTCGAATTTTTCTGTCTGTCACGTTGTGGGCCTCACTTCGTTTTTGGGTTGTGTGTTAAAGATCAGCAAGTTGGTCGTCGATAATAACATCGTTGTTGACTGGAAGTTGTATGCTGAAAGTTGCTCCCGTCGATGCTACTGGATACACTCATGGTTCCTGGTGGCGGGTAATTATATCAAAACGATATCCAACCCCAGACCTGTACCGACACCGGCTTGCTTGGTGGTAAAGAACGGTTCGAAGATCTTGTCGACAACATCCTCAGGAATTCCGCCGCCGCTGTCGCTGATGGAAACGACAATTGACCCGTTGTCCATACAGGTTTTGATCTGGATGAACCCTTCATTGCTTACGGCCCGAATGGCGTTGATAATAAATTTAGGAAAAACCTGACTGATCTGGCCGGGATAACACCAGCACCTGTGAATGTTTGATAGTCTCGTTCGACGGTTATTCTGTCATCTAGCTCATGGCGGATGATAGCCAGGGTGCTGTCAATACACTGGTGCAGGTCGGTGAGTTCAAGGCGCGGGATTTCGTTGCGGGAAAAGGTGCGTAGACTCTGTAAATTGCCCGGTCGATTCGAGACGTTCCGTCGCGGCACTCCTTGAGAATAGCGAACGACCAGCATGGTACTGACAGCGAAATCGGACAGGTTTTTTGATAGGCGGCAAGCAGATCCGGGATCGCTGTTGCGCTCCAGGATTGCCTTCGCAGAGAAAAACTGGTTAAAACGCTCCAAATAACGATCAAGAATAACAAGATTGTGGCTTATAAAGCCGATTAAGCATGTGTTAATGTCGTGGGGCGATTCCTGCAGCAAGTTGACCGATGCAGGCCATTTTGTCCTGATGCAGAATGGTTGCCTGTTGTTCTTTGAGCTCTTGATAGGCTGTTTCAGGATTTATGATTAGCTTCACTTCAAGGTTTTTTCGTCAACTCCTGGTGCGATCTGGTGACGCGGTGTTCCAGAGTCAAAGGTTCAGTTCCTGGAGCTTGTTCCGGGCCTGTTTGCGGTCGTCAATTTCTTTACGCAAATTGTCATTGCTTGTGGCTAGACGTCTGCCTTCCTGACGCAACAGTTGTTCACTGGTTTTCAGCTGCAGAGATACCCGCCCCAGAATCCGCAGGGCATATATAAACAGGGCCAGGCTCAGTAACAGGCTGAACCCAATAACCCGCAAGATAAAGGTGCGGAATATTTCGGCACGCTCAGTAACATCGACAATCATGATGAGATGCCCGATCTGTTGTTGACTGGCGTCGAAAATAGGGAAGCGGCCTGAACGGTAGAGTCTGTCGGCGATGGTGATAGGCTCGGCCGAGGGTGTTTTTATTATCGATGTGTCATGAATTCGGCGAAGATCATAGTCGGTTGCCGCAAATGTTGACGAACTGACAACGCTATTTTCAATCAGATCCCAGGCTGCAGAACTGCTGCGCTCCATTCTGCTGTGTTCCCATAATTCTCTATTCAACAGCTCCTTGTTCAGCATGACCAGGATGTCACTATTGCTGATTTCTTTGATTTGTTCGATTAGAGGGTGAATATCGATACCCATTTCGATGTAGCCGATTATTTCGCACCATCGATAAAAACCAGGGCAGACCAAACGCTGAGCAAGAGTGCCGACGCGCCCTATTTCCAGTCCCGACGAGGATGGCCAGTGGCCATCGTTTTTCCAGGGCTATTCTGGAGCTCCGCTGGAAGTGTCTTCGGGACGATATACTCCTGGAGCAGCAACTCACCTTGTGAATCGCGAAAAATAGAAATGGGTGACCTGCAGGGTTCTTCTGATCAGAGGAAAGACTTCGTCAGCGTGTCTGAGGAGCCGCTTCCTGTCCAGATCTTGCATGGCACTTCTGAAGCGTTGCTGATTGCCGATAAATTCTGCGGCCATCTCCATAGATTGAGAATTCTGCTGGGCAATAGCATTCAGGATAGAATTGAACTGGCGATACCTGGTTTCCATAAAAACAGATTCATCCTGCCGGCTGATATGGTAGCTGGTCAGTACAAATGCTGCGTCAGCACCAGAAAGGTGAGACTCAAGGGATCAGAAGACGTTTTTGCAGGTGATATTTTTTCACAGATACTTCACTGTCCATGTTTTAAAAAATAGTGGTTTATTTCATTCCGAACTTCCTGAGAATCTCCGGCGGTGCCTGCTCAAAGTGGGAAAATTCCATGGTGAAACTCCCTTGTCCTTTGGTGGCGCTGCGCAGTTCGGTCATGTATCCGAACATTTCCAACAGGGGGACACTGGCGCGGATAACGTCCTGGCCGGGGCGGGAGGTGACCCCTTCGATCTGACCGCGTTTCTGGTTGAGGCTGCCCATGACCCGACCGGTGTAGTCGGAAGGGGTGGTCAGATCCAGTGCCATGACCGGCTCGAGCAGGGTCGGGGAGCTGTCCCGTAAGGCCTGGTAGACTGCACGCGAAATGGCGGTTGCAATGCCGAGATCCGTCACCCGGTGGCTGTCGTAGGGGGCTTTCGTCAGGGTCAGGGTCAGATCCGTCAAGGGGTAGCCGGCGGCCGGGCCGGATAGGCAGGCTTGATGTAGTTGTTCTTTGATCCGTTGCGCCGTCTCGGGCGGCCAGGGGGCGAGAACTTCTGCAGGGACGTCGATAGTGAGCCCCTGTTTGCGCGATAGTGGGTTGAGACGGATGGTGACCTCGCCGTAATGGGTTTTACCATCGATTTCACGCTCAAACTGCTCGTGGTGCTGACAGGCACAGCGGATGGTTTCACGGTAAACCACCTGCGGGCGACCGGTCTGAGTCTCTACGCCAAAATCGGTTTTAAGGCGTTGAACCACCACTTCGAGGTGGAGCTCACCCATGCCGGTAAGCAGGGTCTGGCCGGTTTCCGGATCTTCCTTGACCCGGAACGTGGGATCTTCCCATTGGAGTTTTTCCAGCGCCAGGGGGAGCTTGTCGCGATCATCGACGGTTTTGGGCTCGACCGCCAGTGACACCACCGGCTCCGGATAGCTGAGACCGGCCAGTTGTAACGGGGAGGTCGGCGAGCTTAAGGTGTCACCGGTCAATACCTGTTTCAGACCGGTAGCGGTGACAATATCCCCGGCGCTTGCCGCATCAATCCGTTCACGCTTGTGGGCATGCATGCGGAACAGACGGGCGATTTTTTCATCACCTCCGGTGCGACTGTTGTGCAGAATATCCCCTGGCGCGATATGACCTGAGTAGATGCGTAAATAGGTCAGTTTGCGCCCTTCATCAGCCAGAACCTTGAAAGCCAGTGCGCAGACCGGGCCATCGGCGGAGGTTTCAATCACTACTTCTGTGCCATTTTCCAGCTGCTTAGCCGGTGCCGGTGGGGCATCAAGGGGGGAGGGGAGCAGGGCGCAGATCATGTCGAGAAGCGGTTGAATCCCCTTGTTGCGTAAAGCTGAGCCTAATAGTACCGGATAAATTTGACAGGAAAGTACCCCGGTGCGCAAGGCAGCCAAAAGGCGACCCGGCTCAATCAATTTGCTATCCAGGAGATCGGCGAGGATCGCGTCATCAAAGTCCGCAGCGGTTTCGAGGAGGAGTTCATGTTGTTGCCGGACAATGTTACCCAATTCCTCCGGAACGTCGTCGATAAGAAGCGTTTGTCCCTGATTGCCGACGTCAAAATAAATCGCCTGCTGGTGGATCAGGTCGATCACCCCGACAAAATGTTCTTCGCTGCCGATGGGCAGCTGCAGCAGGATCGGACGGGCATGGAGTTTTGTCTGCAGGGCGGCGAGGACCTGCTCATGGTCGGCACCAATGCGGTCCATCTTGTTGATCAGACAGATACGTGGCACCTGATAGCGGTCGGCCTGGCGCCACACCGATTCGCTCTGGGGCTGGACTCCCTCAACGGCGCTGAAAATTGCTACGGCACCATCAAGGGCGCGCAGGGAGCGTTCAACTTCGATGGTGAAATCGATATGACCGGGTGTATCGATCAGGTTAAAGGTATGGCCTTTCCACTGGCAGCGAGTGGCGGTAGCAGTGATGGTAATGCCGCGTTGTTGCTCCTGTTCCATCCAGTCCATAACCGCCATGCCGTCGTGGACTTCACCCATCTTGTGGATTTCGCCGGTATAAAACAGTATCCGCTCAGAAACCGTTGTTTTGCCGGCATCAATATGAGAAATAATGCCAAAATTACGGATCTGTTCAAGTTGCGGTGTTGTCATGTGTCACCCGTTGTTAGTCAGAGGCTGCATTGCAGGCGCTGGAGTATATTTGGATCAAGGTTGTTTTCGTGGGCATAGCCCAGTTCGATCTCCTCAATCTGAAAATAATCCAGCCCGCTGTTAATGAAAAAATCTTCTCGTAAAACTTGATTGCCGTTGTCGATAATTTCCGGGAGAAACTCATGCAGATAAAGATGTTCCATGTGTAGATCATGAAGGACTTTCTCGAACATTTGACGATTCAGTCGCTGATCGAATATGTTGCGCGAATCTAGTTCATGATTGAGCGCCTGGTAGAGGTCTTCGTGAATTTTTTTGTTCTGAATATGGGTGTTATGTGTTTTCAGCCAGGCTTTGGCTGCTGTCAGGGTGTTGCGAAAATGTTGTTCCTCTCCGGTAATAAAATGTAACTCTTCGTAAAGTTCGCTTACCCGCAACTGCGCGGCTGAAACGGCAGCGAGCCCGTGCCTTAAGTGGGTCAGCTTGCGGCGACCAAAATTGCCGATATAGGAGGTGTTATGTAGATCGGTAAAAAACAGTTGTTCAAAAAGACCGGTTTTTATCCGGTCGAACTCTTGATAGCTCATCAGCAAACGATGAATAACCGTTTCAGCCGGCAGATGGTTGTCTAGAAATACAATCCGGTTGATGATGGTTGTGGTGATGTCGATGGTATCAAGTAAAAGGCAGATGCTGTTGAACTGTTGTCGGTCTGTGTTGCTGCTGTTTAGATCCCGCGGGGGGGTCTTGAATTCCTCAATCATTCTGTTAAAGCGATAATCATGATGTCTGCGCACCTGTTGACGGGCCACAAGCAGTTCGGCCACCGACTCACTGCCGAACTCTTGCCCGGTAGCGAGCCGACTGAGCAGATTGCGAGCAGTGGTGATATATTCGGCTTCCTGTGCGCAGGGATCAAGCCCGGCCAGATAGTTTTGATCAAGAGCCTGTAGAAGGATCTCCGGGATCTGTTGACGTAGGGCGATGGTTTTTATCCGGCTGATCTGTTGCTGTTGAGCGGGAGTTATGTGGCGTTGTGCGGCGCAGGCCAGGAGAAGTTTACGGTAGCTGTCTGCGACACGATAGTTGTCACGATGACGATAGATAACTTCGAGACGGATCCGATCTTGTTGCAGAGGTGAGATGCCCAGGTGCTCGGCCAGGTCATTGAGGGCTTTGAGGCGGATATCTGCCATCTTGCGGTCAGGATAATATAGATTGCGGAGTTCCTGCTGATAGTGAAGATGGCGGGAATTGGTCAAACGAATAAGGTAGAGAGTACAGTTATGCGGCAATTGGGAGAGAATGCCGGCTGTCAGTCTGGAGTCATCTGCGTGCGTCGGTTCCGGCATGCGTTTGAGATATTTCCCAAGCAGCCGCAGGAGCGTTTCCTGGCGCATCTGGATACTATCGCCGGCAAGCCCGTGAATAAAGAAAAAATAGTTGTGGATAGCGTGTCCCTGTCTGAACACTTGATCATAATCAAGCACGGCCTGGTGATGGTCACTCCATTGCAATTGGCCCTGAAGATCAATAGTTGCACCCAGCAATGTCAGTCGATTAACGACGCCGTCTTTGATCAGGTCTGCCGGTGGTAGCCTGTCACCGTATAAATAACTACATAGGGTTCCCCCTGTTCCGCGCTGAACCATGCCTTCTTGAGTTAGTGTCAGTTCATTGCCGGGCGAGAAAAAACGTACTTTGCCCTCTTCCATGACATAAAAGTGATGGTGAGATAAACGGCGGCCAGCTGCCGTTGCAAAAAATTCCACTTGCTGATTGATGAGTCCATGCAGGCGTAACTCAGTTTTCATAACAGTTCTCGTCGCTGTTCTGCAGTTGTATTTCAAAGGAAAAACGCTGACCATCATAGGCAAGGTTGATGCCGTCAGGCAGATTGGCATCAACGTGGGCATGATCGACATCATGGCTCAGATGGGTGAGCAGGGTTTGTTTTGCGCCGATTGATTGAGCTATGTCAACCGCTTCAGGAATGTTAAAATGAGTCGGATGAGGCTTGAAACGTAGACCGTCAAGAACCAGCAACTGAAGTCCTTCGAGCAGCGTCAGCGAGCTGTCAGAAATCCTGTTGCAGTCCGTTAAATAAGCGAAAGGGCCGCAGCGATAGCCGGTTGCCGGCTGCTTACCATGGTGCAGGGGGATCGGGATAACTTCCAGGCCAAACAGATTCATTGCTCCTTCAATCGGATGTAGCGTCAGCCTGGGAACATAGCCTGACGGCTGATGTTGATCAAAGATATAACTGAAGTTTTTGTGCAGACTGGTCAGGGTTTCAGAAGTGGCGTACAAAGGAATAGGGTTGCCGTCGTGCACGTTGAAGCCGCGCAGATCATCAATGCCGTGGACATGGTCGGCATGGCAGTGGGTATAAAGAACGGCATCAATGTGCCGGATGTCCTCTCGCAGAGCCTGTTGACGCAGGTCGGTTGCCGTATCGATGAGCAGATTGTTCCCGTTGTAGTTGAGCAGGGCGCTGCAGCGGGTTCGCTGGTTACGTTTATCGGTGGAACGGCAGACATTGCACCGACAACCAACTACCGGAATACCGGTACTGGTTCCTGTGCCGAGCAGAACAATGTTCAGAGTTGCTTTTGACATGGTCAGAGGTGTCCATGACGACAAAGAAATAGATAAATAGTCAGACAATCTAACATTTTGAATTGGTGACAGACAAGAACAGATTGATTGTCAACTGGTGCGGAGGCGTTGTGAAAAAAGAAGAGCCGGAAATAAATAAGCTGTGTCGCCGCTGCATCCATCATTGCAAGCAGCCACGAGATATGCTGTTGTTATCCTGCCCGCGTTATCAGCAACGCCCTTTTGACCCGGAAGAAATCAAGTTTAAGCAGCTCGATCTGTTTAATGACAAGTGAATGTCGTGGGGCACTTCTTGCCTGCTGTTTGATGAAAATTGTATCTGTACCGCACCGGATCGTGGTTCCTATGTCAAGGGACGCGATTGTTTCCCGTTGGGTCATCTCTGATTGTGCTTAATAGTTACGAAAAATGAAAGTCACTCGATCCGATCGAGAAAGTTCTGCAGCAGGGGGATAAATTTTTCCGGTTCCACCAGGAAGGAATCATGACCGTAGTCGGAAGGGATACAGTGGTATTCGACCGGTTTGCGCTGACGCCTCAAGTCGTAAATGACTTCTTCAGTCTGTTGAGGGGGGTAAAGCCAGTCGGAGGTGAAGGCAAACCATAGGGATGGACAATGCAGATGGCTTAAGGCATCACTAAATGAATCAAAGTTCCAGGCGATATCGTATAGGTCGAGGGCCTTCGCCAGGTAGAGAAAAGAGTTGGTGTCAAACTTGTCGACAAAGGTGCCGCCATTATAGTTGAGATAACGTTCAACTTCGAATTGACCAAAAAAATCAAACATCCCGTCACGCACTGAAAAGCGCCGGTCAAACTTCAGCCACATGGAAGCGTCAGACAAAAAGGAAATATGTCCGACCGCTCGTGCGAGGGCGAGACCGTCACCGGGGGGATGTTCAAGGGGGTAGTTCCCCTTTTTCCACAACGGATCGTTGTATATGGCTTGGCGCGCCAGGGCATTGAGGGCAATCGCCATGGGTGAGGTGCGACCGGTGCCGGCAATGGGAACAATAGAGCGCACCATGTCAGGGTAGTGAATTCCCCATTCAACCGCCTGCATAGCGCCCATGGAGCCACCGATGACAGTTTTTAGACTGTGGATACCGAGGTGATCGAGGAGCAGTTTCTGGGCGCGCACCATGTCACGCACCATTAATACCGGAAATCTAAGACGATAGGGTTTACCGGTTCGCGGGTTAATGCTGGTTGGGCCAGTCGAGCCCTTACAGGAGCCGATGGTGTTGCTGCAGATAACAAAGTAGCGATTGGTGTCCAATACCTTGCCGGGGCCGATCATGTTGTCCCACCAGCCCGGCTTGCGATCCTCCGGCGAATGGTAGCCGGCAGCGTGGGCGTCACCAGTCCAGGCATGGGTAGCAAGAATGACATTAGACGCATCGCTGTTCAGAGTACCGTAGGTTTCATAAGCGATAGTCAAAGGACCAAGTAGACGTCCACTTTCGAGGCGCAGTTGAGTGTCGATTTCAACATGTTTGGTTGTTACCAGGCCGACGCTTTGTTCCAATGAATCAACCCCTTTTATGTGTTCGGTGGTCTTCGGAGTTTCCGAAGGATAATCGTCAAGTTTCTGATGTTACGGATCAGAAACAAAAAAAGCCCTCCATTTTATGGGAGGGCCTTTCGTGATAGCGGCAATCTTCCGTATCGTCAGGCGCCGTCCCCATCTGTCCCGGTGAGCTCGTCGTCTGCCGGGCAGGAATTGGCACCATTTGGTTCGCTACGAACCCGGTTGCCGTGGTTTCATCGGGCCTACTCCCTCCACCACTCGGGATAAAGACGTGCATCTCTTTATTGCTTTTAAGGACTCTAGCTCACTGCCTCTTTTCTTGTCAATTGCTCGTTGGTGTGAATCAGTTCTTGTCCAACGCTTTGAGCTTTTTTTTCTGACGAAGGACGATATCAGCGACACTGTAACGCAGTAACACCTTGGAGAGCTCCTGCTGTCCTTCCTCCCAGACTTCGTGGGCGGCGCAGAAGGCGTCACGGGCACAGAATTCCGAATCGATAAGACAGTGGTTGAGCTTGAGATCTCCTTCCTGCGATTGAAAAATGTCGAGCAGGGTGATCTGCGCGGGATCTTTAGCCAATAAAAACCCCCCACCGACACCGCGCTGAGAGCTGACGATCCCGTTTTTGATCAACGGTTGCAGGATTTTGGTTAAAAAGGCGGGAGTTACACCCTGGGTGCGGCAGATGTCTTTTTTGAGCACCACTTCGTTTCGGGGTTGCTGAGCCAGATAAATGATGGTTCTGATGGCATACTCAGTTGCGCGTGTAATGACCACTTGGAGATCCTCCTGAAAAAAGATCCATAAATTCTGTATGCATTGTTGTTTTTTTGTCCAGGTACACCTGCTATAATTACCTGATTACTGTTGCTGCTGTAAAGAATGTTAACCATAATAATTAAGTTTGTGATCGTGATGGTAGCTCATTCCTCTTTGTCTGTCGTCGGCCGTTTTGCTCCCAGCCCGACCGGATTCCTCCATTTTGGCACCCTGGTGGCCGCTGTTGCCGGTTATCTGCAGTCTCGCAAGTCTGGTGGCCAGTGGTTGTTGCGTATTGAAGACCTTGACCCTCCACGGGTTGTCGCTGGTTCCGCCGCTGCGCTGTTGTTGCTGCTGGAAGACCTTGGCTTCGACTGGGATGGCCAGGTTCTGTATCAAAGCACACGGTTTGAGCGTTATCATGAAATCATCGAGAGTCTGCGCAGTCAGCAGTTGGTTTTTGACTGCAGCTGCAGCCGTCGCGAGATTATCGCCAGTGCTCCGCATGCCGGCGAAGAGGGGCCGGTATATCCTGGTACCTGCCGTTACGGAGTTCGTGGCAACAGGCGTGAGCACTCTGTTCGCCTGCGGGTTAGCGATGAAGCGGTTTGTTTTGTCGACGGGATACAGGGTGAACAACGCCAGAATGTTGAGCGCGAGGTCGGTGATTTTGTGCTTTATCGTGCTGATGGTGTTTTTGCTTATCAACTGGCGGTCGTAATTGATGACATCGATTCGGGAGTAAACCAGGTTGTGCGAGGTACCGATCTGTTGTTTTCAACTCCACGGCAGATCTGGCTCTATCGTTGTCTGGGGGCTCAGCCGCCTTCTTATTATCACCATCCCCTGGTGTTGGGTGCTGACGGGCAGAAACTCAATAAGCGCGACGGTGATTATACTCTGATTACCGCTGCTAACGGTGCCGGTATGCTGTGGCGGGCGCTGGATTTTCTTGGCCAGACGCCACCTCCGGATCTGGCAGGTGCGGCAGCGGCAGAAGTTCTCGCCTGGGGGCGTGAAAACTTTTCTATTGACGCTGTCGGGCGTGAGAATAAACCCGTATTTTTTTGATCGGTATATGTTTTTTTGGTCAATGAGGTTATTCTGTATTTTACTGAACACTTATCATTCATGGAGAATAAAATGAAAAGAATTGTTTGGGGCGCCGTTATTCTGCTGTTCCTGAGTGCCTGCAGCAGTGGTACCTACAATATTCCAAAGGGTGAATATCAGTCGCGCGTGCAGGTGTTGGGGGTTGTGCCGATTCTGGTTGACAATCGGCCGATGAATTACCCCCACAGTGCTGAAGTCTATGATCTGCTTAAGGCCTCGGCACAGAACAAGCACTACCGTCTGACTGAGCAACTGCGTACCAACAAGGGCTACTTTGATGTGCGCCCCCTTGATATCAATGCGGAGATGACAGCACTTTCTCTGTTATCCGGTGGCGGTTCCTATGATGACAGCGGTCGTCCGTTGGGATACCAGTTTGATGTGGCAACGGTATCAGCGCTGGCGCGTCAGAATGTAGTTGATGCTCTGCTGGTTGTAGTTTTTTCCGGCGAACAAATTGAGGAAAATCGGCGCTCACGCACCAAGTTGGAAAGTTTGCGGACAACCTATAACAGTATTCAGGCAACCGCAAAGGTTGTTGATCGTGACGGCAAGATTCTCTGGGAGTTGACCGGTGCAGACAGTTATATGGCGGTTGATCTACAATACCCTGATTTTGATGAAGCACACTTTAATCGAACCAACCAGGTTCATGTCAAAAATATCAGCGTTGCCGGCGCTACGCGTATTATTACCGATGGCGAAGAGGTAGATAGTGCTGAGCCGTCGCGCATGTATCGCGAACTTTTTTCAACAATCGTTTCGGCGATCAGTCCGGGGCTGCTTGACGCGCTACGTTAGCCCTTTTTTAGAAAAAACGTAACAGGTTGCCGAAAAATTACACCTTCCTGGTTGACAAGAGATGATAAAGCGGGTAAAAGCACCAAGAGCGCGAATATTTAAGACACCTGCCCGCTTTATCTTCCTTGCGAAAAATGCAGTTTTGATTATTGTATAATTCCAATTTGCACCATATATAGACTGACCAACCACCGACAGAATAAACCTGGACTAAAAGAGCCCTGACTACACAGATTAAATAATAAACCCACCTCTACAGTTTGAGTCGACCTGTTGTTGTTCGTTGTTAGCGGACACCACGTTTATGTTGACGGCGCTTGTCCTGTCGGTCAATTCCGGAGAACCTTCTATGAATTTGAAAGATCTGAAACAAACAAAAATTGCTGATCTGATTGCTTTGGGCAAGGAACTTGGTCTGGATGAAATCGGTGGTATGCGCCGTCAGGATCTGATTTTTAATATCCTTAAGGCCACAGCGGCACAGAAAAACGCCATATTTGGCGAAGGGGTGCTGGAGATTTTACCTGATGGTTTCGGTTTTTTACGAGCGCCGGATGCCAATTATCTGCCTGGTCCGGATGATATCTATATTTCGCCATCGCAGATACGCCGTTTTGCCTTGCGTACAGGTGATACGGTAGCGGGGCAGATTCGTCCGCCCAAGGAAGGCGAGCGTTACTTTGCCCTGCTCAAGGTTTCCGAGGTAAACTTTGAGAATCCTGTCAAGATGCGGGATAAGACCTTCTTTGACAACCTCACTCCCCTTTATCCTGAAGAGCGTCTGACCCTGGAAACCTCCTCTGATAACCAGGCGACTCGTATCATGGATTTGCTTGCGCCCATCGGGAAGGGACAGCGCGGTCTGATCGTCGCACCGCCACGTACCGGCAAAACGGTATTGTTACAGAATATTGCCAATTCCATCGCCATTAATCATCCTGAGGTTTTTTTGATTGTTCTGCTGATTGATGAACGACCGGAAGAAGTAACCGATATGCAGCGTAACGTCAATGGCGAGGTTATCTCCTCGACTTTTGACGAGCCGGCGACGCGTCACGTGCAGGTGGCTGAAATGGTTATTGAGAAGGCCAAGCGTCTGGTTGAGCACCAGCGGGATGTGGTGATTCTGCTCGATTCCATTACCCGCCTGGCGCGTGCCTACAATACTATCGTTCCTTCCAGCGGCAAGATCCTCTCCGGCGGTGTGGATGCTCACGCCCTGCACAAACCGAAACGGTTCTTCGGTGCCGCGCGTAATATTGAAGAGGGTGGGAGCCTGACCATTATTGCTACCGCTCTGATCGATACCGGCAGCAAAATGGACGAGGTCATTTTTGAAGAGTTCAAAGGCACCGGCAACATGGAGTTGCATCTTGATCGACGTCTGGCCGACAAACGTACCTTCCCGGCCATGGACATTAATCGTTCCGGTACCCGTCGTGAGGAACTGCTGGTGGATGAGACCCATCTGCAGCGTATCTGGTTGTTGCGCAAGGTTCTGACATCGATGAATACCGTTGACACGATGGAGTTTCTGCTCGAAAAAATGGCGGAGACCAAAACCAATCAGGAATTTCTCGATTCGATGAATCAATAAGAGGTCATTTCCGGCGAGTAGAAAAAGGCTTGCCCGCACCCGCTAAAAGTGCTATCAAGGCCAATTGTTTATAGCAATTTAACCGACCTGTACACAAGCCAGGTCGACAAGGAGAAAAACGATGAGAGAAGGAATTCACCCCAAATACGATGTGAGTCCGGTTCGCTGTGACTGTGGCAACACCTTTGAGACCCGATCAACCTTGTGTAAAGAAATCCACACGGAAATCTGTTCTGCTTGTCATCCGTTTTACACGGGTAAGCAGAAGTTGATTGATACCGCCGGTCGGATTGAACGTTTCCGCAAAAAGTACGCCCAGAAGTAATCGGGTAAGATCTCAAAAAAGCGGCCCGGATCAAGGGGCCGCTTTTTTTTATTGTGCTGCCGGATAATCTGCCGGCCGTGTCTTCCCTTCGTCAGCGGTGTGAAAGAATCCTATGTTTGCTAATCTGGAAGATGTTGCTGATCGTTTTCGTGAAGTCGAGGGGCTCCTTTCCGACCCGACTGTCATTGCCGATCAGAAACGTTATCGTCAGCTGAGCAAAGAGCATGCTGATTTAAGTGAGGTTGTTGCGGTTTATCATCGTTTTCAGCAAGTCTGTTCCGATATTGCCGGAAATCAGGAACTGCTTGGTGACAGCGACCCGGAGATGAAAGAGTTGGCCGAGGTTGAACTGGAGCAACTCGAAGAACAACAGAAGCAACTCGAAGAAGAACTGCGTCTGCTGCTGTTACCCAAAGATCCCAACGACGATAAAAACATCATTCTCGAAATCCGTGCCGGTACAGGTGGTGACGAAGCTGCCCTGTTTTCCGCTGATCTGTTCCGCATGTACAGTCGCTATGCCGAGCGCAATCGCTGGAAGGTGGAGTTAATGAGCCTGTCGGAAACCGCCGGCGGCGGCTTCAAAGAGGTGATCGCGCAGATCAGTGGTGAGCGCGTCTATTCGCGCCTGAAGTTTGAGAGTGGTACCCATCGGGTGCAGCGTGTTCCAGATACGGAAACGCAAGGAAGAATTCACACTTCAGCTTGTACTGTGGCGGTGTTGCCGGAGGTTGAAGATGTCGATATCCAGATTAATCCCGCCGATTTACGCGTCGATCTGTTCCGCTCTTCCGGTGCTGGTGGCCAGCACGTCAATAAAACCGAATCGGCGGTGCGTCTGACCCATATCCCCACCGGTGTTGTTGTTGCCTGCCAGGAGGGGAAGTCTCAGCACAAAAACAAGGCGCAGGCGTTGAAACTGTTGCAATCGCGTATTTATGAACAGATGCAACGCCAACAGCAGGCTGAAGTCGCCGCAGATCGCAAGAGTCAGGTTGGCAGTGGCGATCGCAGTGAGCGGATCCGGACCTACAATTTCCCCCAGGGGCGCTGTACAGATCACCGTATCGGCCTGACGCTATACAAACTAGAGGCGATCATGCAGGGGGATGTGGACGAGATTATTGAAGCTTTAATCACTGACCATCAGACCCGGTTGATGAGTCAGCAGGAGTCGTAGGGATTGAACGAAAGCTGGACACTGCTGAAGCTGCTGCGTTGGATGACCGGCTACTTTACCGAAAAGGGGATAGGCAACCCGCGCCTTGACGCCGAATTGCTTCTCGCCCATCAATTAAACCTTGATCGGGTTGGCCTCTATCTGAACTATGACCGACCACTTACGGCGACCGAGTTGAGTGCTGTTCGTCCATTGATCAAGCGTCGCGGACAGCGTGAACCCTTGCAATATCTGCTTGGCAGTACCGAATTCTGGTCGTTGTCGTTTAAGGTAACACCGGCGGTGCTGGTGCCACGTGCAGACACCGAAGTGCTGGTGGAAGAGGCTCTTAAACGTTGTAGTGCAGATGGTGCGATGCTTGATGTCGGTACTGGCAGTGGCGCGATTCTCATCAGCTTGCTTAAAGAGTTGTCTGACTGGCAGGGTGTTGGTATCGATATTTCGCCCGCCGCTCTGGACATTGCCCGCTACAATCTTGCTGCTCATCAGTTAGCAGAGCGTGGGCAGCTGCTGGAAGGGGATCTGGCTGAATTGCCGCAGGGGTGTTTTGATCTGATTGTTTCCAATCCCCCTTACATTCCGACAGCGCAATGGGAGGAGCTGATGCCCGAAGTGCGGGACTTTGAACCGGCGCAGGCGTTGCTTGGGGGTGCTGACGGACTTGATTGTTATCGCAAATTAGTGACTCAGGTCGATGCCTGCCTGAACCCCGGCGGCTGGCTGCTGGTGGAAATTGGTGCCGACCAGGGTGATGCCGTTACAGCGTTGTTCACTGCGGCGGGGTTGACCGAACTGTTTTTACGCCACGACTACGGTGGAAACCCACGGGTTATCGGCGGTCAAAGGAATGGGTGATTAGTGGATAAGATTGTTATCAATGGTGGTGTCCCCCTGCATGGCGAGGTTCAGGTCAGCGGCGCAAAAAATTCAGCGTTACCACTGCTGTTTGCCACCTTGCTGACCGACGGGGTAAGCGAGATCACCAATGTGCCGGAGCTGCGTGACATCAGCACGGCGGTCAAGCTGTTAGGTGAACTTGGCGCTGAAGTTACGATGGAAGACCATTGCTGCCGCATCGACAGCCGTCGGATCCAGAGTATTCAGGCATCTTATGATCTGGTCAAAACCATGCGTGCTTCGGTGCTGGTGCTGGGCCCGTTGCTGGCGCGCTGTGGTCATACACGGGTCAGCCTCCCTGGTGGCTGTGCCATTGGCGCGCGCCCGATCAATCTGCACCTTAAAGGGCTTGAAGCCCTCGGGGCAAAGATCCGTATCGACCACGGTTATGTTGAGGCAACCGCGTCACGTTTGCGCGGCGCGCGGATTTCCTTCGATATGCCGACCGTCGGGGGAACGGAAAATCTGCTGATGGCGGCGGCTCTGGCGCAAGGGGAAACGGTGCTGGAAAATGCTGCGCGCGAACCGGAAGTGGTGCAGTTGGCGGAAGCCCTGATGAGCATGGGGGTCAACATTGAGGGTGCCGGAACGGCTATTGTTCATATCCAGGGAGTTGATCGGTTGAATCCGCTGAATTGTCGGGTCATCCCCGATCGGATTGAAGCGGGTACCTTTATGATTGCCGCGGCCATTACCGGCGGCGATGTCCTGGTGAGAGGGGCGTTACGCAAGGATCTCGAGGCCTTGATCAGCAAGCTGACTGAGGCCGGGGCGCGTATCAGTGAAGAGGGTGACGCACTGCGCGTTGTCGGTCCCCCTAAACTGACACCCGTCGATATTCGTACCAGTGTGTTTCCCGGTTTTCCTACCGATATGCAGGCCCAGTTCATGGCCCTGATGACCTTGACTGAGGGCAGCAGCCGGATTGTGGAGACGGTTTTTGAGAATCGTTTCATGCATGTGTGTGAATTGCAGCGCATGGGCGCGGATATCCAGATTGACGGCAACAGTGCTATTATTCGAGGTGTGCAGCAATTATCCGGAGCGCCGGTTATGGCGACCGATTTGCGTGCCAGCGCCTCGCTGATTCTGGCAGGGTTGGCAGCCGAAAACACAACGGAAATATCGCGGATCTATCATCTGGATCGTGGTTATGAACGGATTGAAAAAAAACTGGCAATGTTGGGTGCCTGCATTCGACGTGAACGGGAGTAATGTTGATGAATGACTGGATTACCTTTGCCCTGCCCAAGGGGCGGATTATGCAGGATTCGATGGACCTTTTCAGCAGGATCGGCATCACCTGTCCGGAGATGAACGAGGACAGCCGCAAACTGGTATTTGAGAATCCTGAACTGAAGCTTCGTTTCATGGCGGTTCGTGCCACGGACGTGCCGACCTACGTCGAATACGGCTGTGCCGATCTGGGGGTGGTGGGCAAGGATACCCTGCTCGAACAGGGGAAAAAACTTTATGAACCCCTTGATCTCAAGTTTGGTTACTGCCGTCTGGTCGTGGCCGAGCCCAAGGGGCTGGAAAATTCCGACAATCCGCTGAACTGGTCAAACATTCGTGTGGCCACCAAATATCCCAACATCACTGAGCGATTTTTTGCTGCTCGGGGCATTCAGGTCGAGTTGATCAAGCTATATGGGTCGATAGAACTGGCCCCCCTGGTTGGGTTATCCGAGCGGATTGTTGACCTGGTTTCCACCGGTGGCACCCTCAAAGCAAACAACATGGTAGAGGTGGAAACTATTGCCGAAATTACCAGTCGGCTGATCGTTAACCGCGCTAGCCTGAAAACCAAGCATGAGCGGATCAGAGCGATCATCGATGGCCTGGAAAAGGTGATTGGTGATGAGGTAAAGATTTCGCAGTAAGTATCGGAGATTCTGATGATTTCTTTATTGAGGTTTAGCGATAGCGATTTTAACGAGCGCTTCCGGCGCATTGAAGAGCGTGCGGATGAAATTCCCGCTGGTATCGAAGAAACAGTCAAGCAGATTATTGATGCTGTTCGACAGCGTGGTGACGAGGCGGTCTTTGAACTGACGGCACATTTTGATCGGTTGCATTTGAATGCTGCTACCATCGAGGTGACGCAGGAAGAAATCGCCGCTGCCAGGCAGGCTATTGATTCTCGTTCGCTGGAAGTGCTGGAGTTGGCGGCGCAGCGGATTGCCGCTTACCATCAGAAACAGAAGCAGCAGACCTGGCTGTCAACTGAAGAAGATGACGTGCTCCTTGGTCAGATGGTCACTCCCCTTGATCGCGTCGGTATCTACGTGCCCGGTGGTAAGGCGGCCTACCCCTCCTCAGTGCTGATGAATGCCGTTCCTGCCAAGGTGGCCGGAGTCGCTGAAATCATCATGACGGTGCCGATGCCGGGCGGCGAGGCCAATTCTTATGTGCTGGCGGCGGCTGCCATTGCCGGGGTCGACCGGATTTTCAGGATTGGTGGTGCCCAGGCCGTGGCGGCACTAGCTTACGGGACAGCCAGCGTGCCGCGTGTCGACAAAATTACCGGGCCGGGTAACATCTATGTGGCGACAGCAAAAAAGCAAGTCTTTGGCCAGGTCGGTATTGATATGATTGCCGGGCCGAGTGAAATTCTGGTTATTAATGACGGTAGCGGTAGTGCCGCCCACATTGCTGCTGATTTGCTGTCGCAGGCAGAACACGATGAACTAGCCTCAGCGGTGCTGGTCACCAGTTGTGAGCAGATGGCCCAAGCGGTACAGCGAGAAGTGGAAAAGCAGCTGCAACAACTGCAGCGTGAGAGTATCGCCCGCAAGGCGATTGATGACTATGGCGCAATCATTGTGGCTGGCGATCTGGATGAAGCGATCCGTTTTTCCAACCGCATCGCTCCCGAGCACCTTGAACTGGCAGTGACCGATCCCTTTGCCATTCTGCCGCAGATCCGTCACGCCGGAGCCATTTTCATGGGGCACCATACCCCTGAAGCTGCCGGCGATTATCTGGCCGGGCCAAACCATACCCTGCCGACCGGCGGCACCGCACGCTTTTTCTCCCCCTTGTCGGTGGAGGATTTTGTCAAAAAATCGAGTATTATCTCCTTTTCTGCGGCCGGTTTGAAGCGCCTGGGGCAGGATGTCGTCCATCTCGCCGAGCTGGAAGGGTTGGAGGCGCATGGGCGATCGGTGTCGTTGCGGTTAAAGGATTGATATTAATCACAGAGACAGGATTTTAACGGAGAGGCGGAGAGGAGCAGAGGCGGAGAGAAGGCTTAAGTTTATAGACTGGAAGCAGAAAGCCGTGAGCGGTGAGCAGGGTGTTATCGGGGTTGCTTATGTTTTACCCAAGAAAAGGTTTTCTCTGCGTTTCTCCATCTCAGCGTCTCTGCGTTAAGTTTCTAGTTTTTGAAAGGAAATTGCGATGAATACCAGATCAGCCACGATCGAGCGTGAAACCAGAGAAACATCCATCAGTGTCAGCCTGAATCTTGACGGTAGCGGTCAGCATGAGATCGACAGTCCGGTGCCTTTTTTCAATCACATGCTCAGTGCTGTGGCGCGGCATGGTTTTTTTGACCTGAGTGTCAAGGCGACGGGCGACATCGAGATTGATGCCCATCACACGGTGGAAGATCTCGGTATTGTCCTTGGGGAAGCTTTTAAAAAAGCCTTGGGCGATAAAACCGGGGTGCGGCGTTTCGGGCGGGCGACCATGCCGATGCATGAGGCCCTGGCTTCCGTGGTGATCGATTTTTCCGGCCGTCCGTTTCTGGTATTCAATGTTGATCTGCCCAAAGCCAAGGTCGGTGAATTTGACACCGAGCTGGTCGAAGAGTTTTTTGTCGCTTTCTGCAATCACTCCGGTGCCAATATCCACGTGAATCTGGCCTATGGTGATAATCTCCATCACATTATTGAGGGGATCTTCAAGGCCTTCGGGCGGGCATTGGATGACGCGACCGGTATCGATACACGGATTGAAGGGGTGCTTTCAACCAAGGGCACATTAGAATGATACTAGTCTTAGCTGTTTGACGGGCGCTGCGTTTGCAGGCCGGTCTTGTGGCTTTCAATCCGAGGGACGCGACAGTTTCCTGTGGGGCCATGGAAACCACAAGCCCTGCCTGCAATATGGCTGGATACTTAGAGTGGACAGTTGAACAATGATTAATATTATCGATTATGAAATGGGCAATCTGCGCAGTGTTGCCAATGCTTTTGAACGCCTGGGGCTTAAGGCGCGAATCAGTGCTAACCCGCAGGATATAGCAACGGCTGATAAGCTGGTGTTGCCCGGAGTCGGGGCCTTTCGTGATTGTATCGACAATTTGCGGCATGGTGGTTTTGTGCCACCGTTGCTGGAACATATCGACAAGGGCAAGCCGCTGCTCGGTATCTGTGTTGGCATGCAGATGCTCTTTGACGAGAGCGAGGAGTTTGGCCGGCACCAGGGTCTCGGGCTGATTCCGGGACGGGTGGTGCGTTTTCCCGCTGATATGGTCGAACAGGGTGAACGCCTCAAGGTTCCGCATATGGGCTGGAATACCCTGTCGCTGCGGAAAGAGTCACCCCTGTTCAGGGGGATTGTCGACGGCAGTTATGTCTATTTTGTCCATTCCTACTATTGCGCCGCTCAGCGGCAGGAGGATATCGCTGCGAGCTGTCGCTATGGTGCTATCGACTTCTGTGCGTCCTTGTGGCGTGACAACATCATGGCAACCCAGTTTCATCCGGAAAAAAGCCAGGATCTGGGCCTGCAGATTTTTAGCAACTTTGGAGACTTGTAGTGATCATTCTACCGGCAATTGATTTAAAAGATGGACGCTGTGTGCGCCTTGAGCAGGGATTGATGGACAGGGATACTGTCTATCATGAGAATCCGGCCGCCCAGGCGCGCATCTGGCAGGAGCAGGGGGGTGAATACCTGCATATCGTTGACCTCGATGGGGCCTTTGCCGGGATCCCCAAAAATCATGAAGCGATCAAGGCTATTGTTGATGCTATTGATATCCCGGCTGAACTCGGCGGCGGTATCCGCGATCTGGCGACGATCGAAGGCTATCTCGAGTTGGGAATTGAACGGGTGATTCTGGGTACTGTCGCCAAGGAAAATCCGGCCCTGGTGCAAGAGGCTTGTCGCCTGTTTCCCGGACGAATTGTTGTCGGCATCGATGCCAAAGATGGTCTGGTCGCCATCCGTGGTTGGGCTGATGTGACAGAGAAGAAGGCCAGCGAACTCGCCACTGAGATGGAAGGGCTCGGCGTTGCCGCCATTATTTACACCGATATTGCCCGTGACGGCATGATGCAAGGTCCGAACATTGAAACGACCAAAGCCCTGGCCGAATCGATCAATATTCCAGTCATTGCCTCGGGCGGGGTTTCCTCTCTGGCTGATATACGCAACCTGCTCGCCATCGAAGCGTCCGGCGTCAGCGGCGTGATTACCGGCAAAGCGATCTACACCGGCGCACTTGACCTGCGCGCGGCGGTCGCTCTGACCAAAGGAGCGGTCTGATGCTGGCTAAGCGGATTATTCCTTGTCTCGATGTTAAGGATGGCCGCGTCGTCAAAGGGGTCAACTTTGTTGATCTGCGTGATGCTGGTGATCCGGTCGAAGCGGCTGAGGCCTACTGCGCGCAGGGCGCCGATGAACTGACTTTTCTAGATATTACCGCCAGCAGCGATAACCGCGGCATTATTCTTGATGTTGTTGCCCGCACGGCTGAGCGGGTATTCATGCCGTTGACCGTTGGCGGTGGTGTGCGCGAAATAGCCGATATCCGTAATCTGCTCAATGCCGGGGCCGACAAGGTCTCCATCAATACGGCGGCGGTTCAGCGCCCCGAGCTGGTGCGCGAAGCAGCGCAGCGTTTTGGCAGTCAGTGTATTGTCGTTGCCATTGACGCCCGTCGCGTGCCTGGCAGCAACCCGACCGCCTGGGAGGTCTATACCCATGGTGGTCGTACGCCGACGGGAATCGATGCGGTTGCCTGGGCCAGGCAGATGGAAGAATACGGTTGCGGCGAGATCCTGCTGACCTCCATGGACTGTGACGGTACCAAGCAGGGGTACGATATTGCCCTGACCCGGATGATCAGTGATGCAGTCACTCTTCCGGTGATTGCTTCCGGCGGTGTGGGTAATCTCGAACATATCTGCGCTGGTTTTGTTGAGGGTGGTGCCAGTGCTGCCCTGGCGGCCTCGATTTTTCACTTCAAGGAACATACGATCGCTGAATGCAAAGAGTATCTGCAAGAACGCGGCGTGGTCGTTCGAATTTAGCATTCAAAGAAGGCAGGAATCATATGGATCGAGAAAACCCACCCACCACCCCGATATTCTTGATGCTGTCTATCAGATTATCCTTGAGCGCAAGCAGTTGGGTCCCGGAGAGAAATCCTACGTCAAATCCCTGTATGATAAAGGGCTGGACAAAATCCTCGCCAAAATCGGTGAAGAGGCAACCGAAACTGCGGTCGCCGGTAAAGGGGGAAACCCCGATGAGGTTGTCTATGAAGCAGCCGACCTGATCTTCCATCTGCTGATACTGCTTGGTTATTATGAGCTGCCGCCGGAAAAAGTCTACGCCGAACTGCGCCGTCGCTTTGGTGTTTCCGGTATTGATGAGAAGGCTTCGCGTTAAACGCCTGATACCGCATGGGTTTCATTTCAGATTTCAAATCTCAAACCTTCTACTCTGTCGATTCTTTCCCGAAAATCATTGAGAATTTCCCGTCATCATATACACTGGTAGCTGTCTGATGGACCTTATGGATGATTTGTTGATCCTGTCTTGCGGGAGATCTCATGACTAAAATGCCTTCGAACGAGTCTGCCACCAACGAAAAAAGTTCCCACGAACTCAAGTTGCAACTACTCGATAAAGCCCTGAAAAAATGTCAATATCAACAGGATGCCCTGATTGAGGTGCTGCATACAGCGCAGGAAACTTTCGGCCATCTAGACGAGGAAATCCTCGATTATGTGTCGATCCAGCTCAAGCTCCCGCCGAGCTGGGTGTATGGTGTTGCTACTTTCTACAACTTTTTTACCCTTGAACCCCAGGGCGATCACGTCTGCGTTGTTTGCATGGGGACTGCCTGCTACGTTAAGGGGGCCGGAGATATTATCGCGCGCATCGAACAGGAGTTTGACTTAAAAGCCGGAACAACCGCAGCGGATAACAGCCTGACCCTGGTCAGCGCCCGCTGTCTGGGTAACTGCAGTCTGGCGCCGATGCTGACCCTTGATGGTGCGGTGTTAGGTAAACAAACACCCGACAGCACGGTGGCCGCCATCAGGGAGACACCCGCCACAACCTCAGTTGTCAGTGAGGAGACATCATGAATACGGTCGATCTGCAGCACGTCGCTGAGGAAGAACAGCAACGTCAACAGCAGCTGAATTTGCGGTTGTTTCTGTGTTACAGCACCCCTTGCTTATCGGCCGGGGCGGAACGGGTGAAGAATGCTCTGGATGGATTGTGTGATGAACTTGATGAAGAGCAGCGCCCCACTCTGGAGATTGTTGCCACTGGTTGTATGGGCCCCTGCAGCCGTGGGCCGTTGTTGCGCCTTGCACGATGTGATGAGCCGGAAGAAATTTATGAGAAAGTAACGCCGGAAATGGCCTGCAACATTGTTCGTGCGGCTCTCGCTGCTCAATCGGCAGCTGCTGAGCCGTTACCGTCCGACTTTCCTTTTTTTGCCTGCCAGACCTTGATCGCTCTGGAGAACAACGGACGTATCGACCCGGAGCAGATTATCCATAGTATCGCCCGTGGCGCTTATAGCTCCCTGGGCCATGTCCTCCACGAAATGACGCCGGAGCAGGTGTGTAACGAAATTACCCGTAGCGGCTTGCGAGGCCGTGGCGGCGGTGGCTATCCGACCGGTGTCAAGTGGGAGCTGGTGCGCAAGGCGCAGGCGGAGCGCAAATATGTTGTTGCCAACGGTGACGAAGGGGATCCCGGTGCTTACATGGATCGCACTATCATGGAATCTGATCCCCATCGCGTACTTGAAGGGATGGCGATTGCCGGCTATGCCTGCGGCGCTGAACAGGGTTACATCTACGTGCGTGGTGAATATCCCCTGGCGGCTGCGCGTCTGGCCAAGGCCATCAAGGATGCCGAACGTCGTGGCCTTCTCGGCAGTCGGGTGCTCGACAGCAGCTTCAACTTCCGCATCGATCTGCGCGTTGGTGCCGGTGCCTTTGTCTGCGGTGAAGAAACGGCGCTGATGACCTCGATCATGGGGCGGCGTGGCCAGCCGGTTCCGCGTCCACCCTATCCGGCTCAACGTGGTTTGTGGGGTTTCCCGACCTTGATCAACAACGTTGAAACCTTTGCCAGTGTTGCTCCGATCATGCGTGAGGGCGCCGAGTGGTTTGCCGGTTTTGGCACCGAAAAGAGCAAGGGCACCAAGGTGTTTGCTCTCTGTGGTGAGGTGGTTAATTCGGGGTTGATCGAAGTGCAAATGGGTACCAGTTTACGCGACATTGTTTTTGCCATTGGTGGCGGCCTACCTGACGGCGGAACCTTTAAGGCGGCGCAGACCGGTGGCCCCAGCGGCGGCTGCATTCCGGCGGATCATCTTGACACGCCGGTTGATTACGAGAGTTTGCAGGCGTTAGGGTCGATCATGGGCTCCGGCGGCCTGATTGTCATGAATGAAACCAGCTGTATGCCTGATGTTGCCAAGTTTTTTATGGAATTCTGTATGGACGAAAGCTGCGGCAAATGTGTACCGTGTCGGGTCGGAACCATTGAGATGTTGGAGCTGCTCACGCGCATTACCGACGGCAGCGCCATGGACGAAGACCTGCAGACCCTCGAAGATCTTTGCCATCTGGTGCAGGAAACCAGCCTCTGTGGTCTCGGAATGACGGCACCGAATCCCGTACTTAATACCCTGCACTATTTCCGCGATGAATATCTTGCCCATATCCGTGATAACCGCTGCCCGGCCGGGGTCTGTCGACTCGACCAGGTTCCCCTGCTGAAGTTACCGGAACATGCCGAGCAGCTGACGATATTCAAGGAGGAACACTGATGTCGGTTATTACCCTGACTATTAATGGTGAGCTGGTCAGTGCCCGCAGCGGCCAGTCCCTGCTCGAGGCGATTCGCGATCAGGGTATCAGTCTGCCGACTCTCTGTTATCTCGATGGTCTCAGTACTCGCGGTGGATGTCGTTTATGCCTGGTGGAGATCTCCGGGCAGGCACGCTTGCAACCGGCCTGTACTACCACCGCCGGCGAAGGCATGGTGGTGGTGACGCATAACGACAAGATCAATCGCTATCGCAAGATGATTCTTGAGCTGACCTTTGCCGAGCGTAATCACACCTGTGCCGTCTGTGTCAGCAACGAGCACTGTGAACTGCAGACCCTGGCGGCCGAGCTGGGGATGGATCATGTGCGTTATGACTACCTCAACCCGCAACTGGGGATTGATATCAGCCACGAAAAGTATGGGGTCGATCATAACCGCTGCATTCTCTGTTTGCGTTGTGTCCGTGTTTGCGATGAAGTCGAGGGCGCGCACACCTGGGATGTGCGTCATCGCGGCATCGCCAGTCGGGTGATCACCGATCTTAATCGCCCCTGGGGGGAGAGCGAAAGCTGTACTGAATGCGGTAAATGTGTCGAGGTCTGTCCCACCGGTGCCCTGTTTGACAAAGGGATGTCGGTTGGTGAAATGAAGAAAAAGACCAATTTTTTGCGGCGGATTCTCGATGGACGCGAAAAAAATCAGTGGAATCGTTGACCGAAAGGTTGTGAATAATGGCTGAAACTGTCAAAAAAATCCGTCTGGCAACGGTATGGCTCGGCGGTTGCTCCGGTTGTCATATGAGCCTGCTCGACCTGGACGAAGCGTTGATCGATCTACTGACCCGCGCTGATCTGGTGTATGGCCCGTTGGTCGACGCCAAGAAGTATCCCGAAGATGTTGATATCTGTCTGGTTGAGGGGGCCGTCACCAATGTCGAAAACCTCGAATTGGCACGTCACATCCGCACTAATACCCGCACGGTGATCAGTTTTGGTGATTGTGCGGTGACCGGTAATGTCACCAGCATGCGCAATCGAATCCCTGTGAGCGACCTGCTCAACGCGGTCTATCACGAGGTGAGTGCCCCGATTGGCCCCGAAGCCCTCAAGGTTTTGCCGGCATTGCTGAAAAAGGTCATCCCTTTGCATCAGGCGATCAAGGTCGATCTGTTTCTGCCCGGTTGCCCACCGCACCCTGAGCGTATAGCTGCCGTCCTGCAGGCGTTAGTTAACGGTGATGATGTGGATCTGCCGGCCGACATGCGCACATTCGGTTGACCTGATGACGGCTTCTAAAGGAGTTTCCATGGCAGTTGACATGAATGCTGATACGAAAGTTAACATGAAAAAAACGGTCACCATTGAACCGATCACGCGAATCGAAGGACATGCCAAAATTACCATTGAACTGGATGATGTCGGTCAGGTTGCTGATGCCCGTTTTCATGTGACCGAGTTTCGTGGTTTTGAAAAATTCTGTATCGGCCGCAGTTTCTGGGAGATGCCGGGCATCACCGCACGGGTTTGCGGTATCTGTCCGGTCAGCCATCTGCTCGCTTCAAGCAAGGCCGGTGATGCCATCCTGGGCGTGCGTACGCCGGAACCGGCAGTTACCCTGCGGCGGCTGATGAACTATGCACAAATGGTGCAAAGTCATGCCCTCAGCTTTTTCCTGCTCTCCGGGCCGGATCTACTGCTGGGGATGGATGCCGACCCGGTAGAACGCAATATGGCCGGTCTTATCAAGGTGCATCCAGAGATTGCGCGCTCTGGTATTCGTCTGCGCGCCTTCGGCCAGGCATTGATCCGTGCCCTTGGGGAGCGTAGTGTTCACCCGTCCTGGTCGGTTCCGGGTGGAGTGAGGGGCAGCCTTAAAGCTGCAGACAAGGAACATTTTCTTGCTCAACTGCCGGAGATGTACAGCACCCTCGACATAGCCCTGGATCTGATGAAGGATGCCCTTGATCGTTATGCCACCGAAGTGGATGCTTACGGCAGTTTCCCGAGTTTGTTTGTTGGTCTGGTCGGCAGTGACGGGGGCCTGGAGCATTATGATGGTCATTTACGGATTGTCGATAGTGATGGCCGGATTGTCGAAGATAATCTCACCCCGGATGCTTTTTTAGGCCGTATCAGTGAAGCAGAGGAGACCTGGAGCTACCTGAAGTTTCCTTATTACACACCGTTTGGTCCGGAGCGCGGGATGTATCGGGTTGGCCCCCTGGCGCGCCTTAATGTCTGTGACTTTGCCGGGACACCGCGGGCAGATCGTGAACTGCGGCAGTTCCGTCATTTTGGTGGTCCCGGTAAAACTGTTAACAGCAGCTTCTATTATCACTACGCACGACTGGTCGAAATTCTTCACAGTCTTGAGCGAATCGAGGAAATTCTAGCCGACGAAATTCTTCTCGACCACCATATCCGCAGTCGCGCCGGAGTTAATCAGAACGTTGGTATCGGTGTCAGTGAAGCACCGCGCGGCACCCTTTTTCATCATTATCAGGTCGATGATAACGGCATGTTGGAAAAGGTTAACCTGATTATAGCTACCGGTCAGAACAATCTGGCCATGAACAAAACCATCAAACAGCTGGCGACGCGTTTTATCAGCGGCACTAAACTGGAAGAAGGGTTGCTCAACCGCGTCGA
Source organism: Deltaproteobacteria bacterium (assembly GCA_018399135.1). Taxonomy (GTDB): domain Bacteria; phylum Desulfobacterota; class Desulfuromonadia; order Desulfuromonadales; family Geopsychrobacteraceae; genus Pelovirga. Next base: position 71,955 of record JAGYPB010000004.1, read on the forward strand.
ACACGGAATCCGGGTGTTCGACCCCTGCCTCAGTTGTTCGACTCACGAAGCCGGACGCATGCCACTGCATCTGCAGTTGCGCGCGGTTGACGGTACTCTGCTGGATGAGATCAAGCGCGGCTGATGTGGTTGATTATTGGTTACGGTAACCTGCTGCGGCAGGATGATGGTGCCGGTTATCGGTTAGCTCAAACCTTGGCAACACACCTTGCGCCCCGGCCGTTATCCAGAGATGTTCGGATTCTGGCGGTTCATCAATTGACCCCTGAGCTGGCGCTGGAACTTGCCGCAGAAGATGTTGCACGGGTGCTGTTTATTGATGCACGGCGCGGACAGAGTAAACTTCTGACCTTAAGCAAACTTGATCCGGCAGGAGCCAAGGGCAGCTGTGGTCACCAGCTGGCACCTGAGCTGTTGCTGTACATGGCTCAAACCCTCTATCATCGTTCGCCCCAAGGGTGGTTGCTGACCCTGGCAGCACAGCAAATGGACATGGGCGACATGTTCAGTGCAAAAGCACAAGCTGCCACCACTGTGGCACTTTCGCTGGTTGACAAAATCCTCGTTAAAGCGACAAAAGTAGCTGCAAAATAAAGAAAACTTGATCATAACTATCTCGGTATGGTATCTATTACTAATGAGAATTGAACTCAATAATATGGTATTGGTCTCTCGCCCCGCCCGAATATAAGGTGGGTGATGTTGATTGATCAGTCAGTTGTTTTTATTCGAAAAGAGGATGTGAAACATGGGGACAGCAACTAACATCAGCCGCGTAGATGGCCCTGGCAGTAAAACCCGGCAACAACAGCTGATCCCCCTGGGGTCGATGGAGTTCGCCGCCGAATGTCTGCGCACCCTGGCCCATCCTCATCGCTTGCGGATTGTCGAGATTCTGCTTGATCATGAAGAGTCGGTCGGTGAACTGGCCCGGGCCTGTGATCTGCCCAGCCATATGGTCTCTGATCATCTGCGCATCTTGAAGGATCGCGGCTTTCTCGATAACCAGCGCCAGGGGCGCAAGGTTTTTTATCGCATCGCCGAGCCGGCACTGGGTGATATCATGAACTGCATCCATAAGCGCTTTGGTGCCCAGGGCCAGTGTATCGCGGCGGAGGAAATAGCTCACGCCGTACGCTAATCTGTGAACCCTTTATGGCGGCATGGGTTTACAGCCGTAGTTGCCGTGTACCTGACTCAACTCATCGATAAAAAAAGCCGGACCCTTTTTTTGGGGGCCCGGCTTTTTTCGTCATGCCTGATGCCGCGGTGCTCGTGGGTCTTAGAACTTGACGTCGAAGCTGACGTAGACCTGATCAGCGGATTTGACCATCAGTGGTGCAAAACCACCCAACGCTTCGAGCATAGCGGCTTGCTGGCGTTCTTCAGCGCTACCAATCAGCAGGTTTTGTATTCCAGTCCATGGAACCGGTATAGTCGTAGCGATAGTGCTGGTAGCCGACGCGCGGAAGCTGGCAGCACCAAGCTGGCCACAACTTTGCCGGGCAGGTCATAGATGCTGTAGATTTCAAAAACATGACCACGAGGTGGCGAGCTTGGAAAATTACATGTCGTCATGGCCGGGGCTCATGCCGATCCAGTACCTGCTGCCGTAGTTGTACTCAGACCTAGCTTGAGGTTGGCGCTGGGGATATCATGGCGAATTGCCGACATAGACGGAGAAACCGTCTTCAGAGTCGGTATTAGGTGGAAATTGTCCCATCCCTTGAACCGCATGAGCTGGTCAGCACTGTCATTAAGCTTGTACCACTGCTGTTGGGATCGGTACGACTCCAGCCACCGCCGTGGAAGAATTCCCAGGTTCTGGATCTTGTCCATATAGAGGGCAGATGTATGATAGATATCACCAATGTTGTCACGTTCAAAAAAGCAGGCCTTGGCTTTCTAAAGCTCTTGCTGCAACAGTATCTCCTCCAAACATTGGGTTCTGAGCAAATAGATTGACAATGTCGTTGTTAGTAGTATTAACGATGTTTGAATCCATGTCGGATAGTTGAATACGTTCATGGCAATGTAGGACTGCAGATAAACAAAGCGGTTGTTCTTGTTGTAGATATCCCAGCTGATGCCGGCGAAAGTCCCGGTAATGGAAGTGCTGTCAGCCAGTCCAGCTTCATAGCCACGGCCATAGCGAAACGGATGCGGCCGGGCAGATTACTGAGCGAAGAGACTGTCGTAAGCGTAGCCCAGGGTAGCGCCATCAAAGGCCGATCCATGTAGGAAACCGGGAATTTGGCCATGCGATTTGGGTTGTTCGAGCGCAGCTGGCTGGGGGAGCCGTCGGTGGTCGGGCGGCGTCCATCACGGAAAGCCAGAAAGTTGCTGCCGCGATGTTCAGTTGACGATGGCGCGGTCGACCAGCAGCTTGTCATCAGCGGGAGTTGCGACAGGTTGCCGTCAATGGCGGATAACCACCAAAATAACCGATGCCGTCTGTCACTTGGAGCGTTTTGCATACCCCAGACCTTGTACATGGCGAGGCGACCGACAAAATTCACATTTTCCAGAGCTTGTACACTCATGTTGAGGCGCAGGCGGTTGGTGAACAGAGTGTCGTTCTTTTCTGTGATGGTTTTGTTTGGATCGGCACCAGTGTACCGATCACGACTGTAGTAATCATAGCGGGTGCGGAAATCGCCGGACCACTGGAAGCGGCTGCTGCGATCTTCGTAGATGGTTTCGTCGATTTCAGTAAGGAACTCTTCCTGCTGCTCTTGCTGCTGACGCATCTGCTCAAGCTGCTGCTTAAGCTCCATAGTTTGGCGGTTCAGCTCCTCAATGCGCTCCTCAAGGGTCGCTGCCAGTCCGCTGATGGGCAGGGCCATCAGGCCGACCAGTACCAGAATACCAAGTGCCTTTTTCATCTTTCCTCCTTGTTGTGAGTAGTGACTGGGAGCCGAGCAGATTTGGTGGCAGGATCCTGATGCAAAACAATGAATGGTTTGTTTGCATCTTTAAGCCCTCAGTCGATCAAATATGGCAAAAAATACTGGAAGTGTTTATATGTCTAAACATCGGGATAGGTCAATATAAAAATGGAGCGGGCGTTCTTTCTGATGTGATTTTTTATTGGAAGAGTATTTGCCACCAAGACACCAAGGGCACCAAGAAACCCTAAATTCATGGTTTTTGGTTTTTTCGATTTTGCTCTCTTGGTGTTCTTGGAGCCTTGGTGGCTAAATTAAGGATGGAGAAATTTTCAGCGTCCGTGACTAACGTCCATGTCCTGCGGATAGCTGATCCTGTAACCGTATTTGAGGGTCTGTTGTTCGCCGGCTTGCAAGGGCACCGTCCAGAAAATCACATCATCCTCACGCTCCGGCAGGGGTGGCTGGAAGGCTTCCTGGATGCTGATATCCTTGTGTCCGGCTGCAGGCACCCGATCCTCAACCCGCAGCTCGATAGCCCGCTGCTTGTGGTTGGTAAGGGTCAGGTTCCAGTTCCAGTCATAGGTTTTTTCACGATTGAGCAATCCACGTTCGCCGGCTACATGAGCGCTTTTGACCGTGACTTCAATGCCCGGATCACTGCCAAAGCTTAAAGCGATATCTTCGACCTGATAGAGGGAAAAGGAGCGCTGGCCGACATGAACCCCGTCTACCTGGATCGAGGCGCTACCGGTCGGCAGGGGGGTGAATTCCTGTTCGGTCTGCAAGCGGGCTTCGAGAAAGATTTGAGTTGACTGCAGCGGCCGTGTCAGGTAAGCAAACTCAGCATGCCACTGGCCGGTACGGATCTGCACCTGAGCCGGAGTACCGGAAGCGATGGTCTGGCGGCCCAGATCATAGATGTCGAACAACTGCCCCTCTGTGTGCTGCGGCTGAGCTGCAACGCTATCGGTGGCCGAAGCAGCCAGCATGGCTTCACTGCGGGCCAGGGTTTTAGCCTGCGGGATCACCTGCCCCGCGCGGATATCCCAGCCAGGAAGGGTCGGCGGTGTCAGCGTGAAAATCGGCTCGGCAGTTGCCAACTTGATATGGACATCATTCCAGTCGCTGCCGCTGCGTTGATTGATTTGCGCCGTCCACACCCATTCCACTTGTTTACGGGCCGGTCGCGCATTGAGGATATAGGTGGATGACCAGCCGGCGTTGCGAATCCGGTAGCGGGCAATAACCTCGAGGGGGGCGCTTAGCGGTTGTGCCAGCCGTACGCGAATTTGCCAGCTGCGCCGCTGCTGACTGGTTTTTTGCTGCAGTTGGCGTTCCGCCTCAGCCAGTTCGGCCTTGGCTTCCTCCTGTTGCCAGGTCAGTTCGCTGATTTCTTTCAACAGGGATTCTCCTTCATTGCGCACCATGGCGGCCATCCCCTGAACGTCGGTCGGAGTGGAACCGGCTGCCGGTGGGGACTGTTGTTGCCAGTATGCAAGAGCGATGCGCCGCGCGGAAATCTGATCTTCATGAATAGTGATCTTTTGTTTGAGCTGTCTGATGGTCTGATGTAAATCAGCAAAAGGTGTGACCTCCGGCAGCACCGAGGTAGACTCAATAGCAGTGATACGTTGTTGATCCGGTGCGGCGACCATTTCAAGGCGCAGGGTGTCAGGCAGGGCTACGTCAGGCAGCAAAAAGCTGAGCTGGCTTGCGCCTGCTGAAAAGTTCAGGGATTCGGTCACCATGGCGCCGGCGGGAAAGAGGATGACTTCCTTCTGGGCGGCGATCGCCATGCTGCTGATCAGCCAGATACAGAAAAAGACGGGTAGAAATAGTTTTGTCATGAAATCCTCCGGTACCGGTTGGGCGATAATTACCACAGAAATGATAACAGGGATTGATCATCCTGAACACAATAGTTTGACAAGACAGAATCGCCGGACTTCAAGGTTGTCGGCTCTGACGGGACTTGATTAACCTGGATTGCCAGGGGCCGTCCTCTTGTGCTAAAAACCGTTATCATCAGGGATCTCCCCGCCGGCAGTTTAAGGCTGGAAATAATGGTGGATTCCGTGTAAGATAGAAAGTTAGAAATTTCTATCAGTCCCGCTATCTGTTGACCACGCAGCCATTGAGTTGTCATTTATGAATGCAAGCTGGATTCTCTCACCTCAGGAACGCAAAGCCTTACGTCGCAAGCGCATGCTGCGGGTCGGGCTTGTTGCCGTGGTGCTGGTTGGTTTGCTCAGCTATTTTGTCTCCACCCCCCGCTATCGTCAGCCTCTTTCTGCAAGTATTGAAACAGTATCAGAACCGGTTACTGCCGAACCGCTTGAGCCTGCTTTGAAATTGGCGGAAGAAGTCACCGAAGAGGAGGTTGAAGATCGGGTTGTGGTTCATGCCATTACCAATGGTGACACCTTAAGTACGATTTTTGATCAACTCGGCATTCATAGTGTGATGTATCAGATTCTCGCTGCTGATGAGTCACTGCTGGCTCTTGATGTGCTGCGACCCGGCCAGCATCTGACCTTTACCTTTGACGAGGATGGTTCACGGTTGCTGAGCATGGAGCTCTTTATTGACCCGGGTAAGCAGGTTCTTTATTCCCGTTTTGATAACGACAGTTTTGGCTACGAAGAGATTATCCACCCAGGCCAGTGGCAGCAGCAGTTGCTTGATGGTGAAATCAATGGCAGCTTTTATCTGTCGGCCATAGGTGTCGGTCTAAGCGAGATGGAAACGGCCAATATTACCAACCTGTTTCGTGATCATCTCAATTTTACTCGTGATATGCGCCCCGGGGATCGTTTTCAGGTGGTGCGCAGCCGGCAGTTTGTCGGCGAAGAGTTTACCGGCCAGAGCCGTGTCGAGGGAGTGCGGATTCTGCGCCGCCAGCGTGAACATACCGCTTTTCTATTTGAAGACGGTAGCTACTACGATGATAAAGGGGAGAGTCTGGCACGTGCCTTCCGACGTTATCCCATAAGTGCTCAGTACCGTATCAGCTCAGCCTTTAATCCTGCCCGCAAGCATCCGATTACCGGACGGGTGACCCCTCACAACGGGGTCGATTTTGCCATGCCGACCGGCACCTCGATCCTGTCAACCGGAGATGGCGTGGTGACCCGGGTGATGAGCCATCCTTATGCTGGTAAATACGTCGAAATTCAGCATGGTAGCCAGTATCTGACCCGATATCTGCATCTCCATCGGATTCTGGTGAAGCGTGGGCAGACGGTGAAGCGTGGCGAGCGTATTGCTCTTTCCGGCAACACTGGGCGGTCAACCGGCCCTCACCTGCACTTTGAGTTGCACGTTCGCGGCCGGCCGGTGAATCCGATCACGGCGAATATTCCTATGGCGGCTTCAGTTCCTAAAGATAAGCGTAACGATTTTAATCAGTTGGTTGAACAGTTGGTGGCGGTTATGGAAAATGGCAGCCACAAAATAGCTGCGCTGGAGACAAACCGTTAATAATTAATCCCAGGTGCTGCGATCAGTCGGCCAGCGGATCTTCCCCTTCCTGCCAGCTCGCCAGATAACGCTCAAGCAGGTGAAAATCCTCTCCTTTATGCTCGGTGAGGGTGACGTACATATGCTCTTTGGGGATCTGCCAGGTGTCGTGAAGAAGTTGCATAAAGCCCAGGGTCAGCTCCCGGCGTTTTTTCATGGTGCGTCCCTCGCGGATATCAGCATTGACCAGCGCGACACCTTTCTCCGGGTTTTTGACTCGTCCTACTGACAGGTTATGGGTTCCATATTCGCGGATCGATATACTGATATGATCGGTGCCCGTGTCCATGATAGTGGAAAACAGTTGTCGAATTTTTTCAGCGAAGGTAACTTTTGCGGCATCTTCTAAGGGGCGGTTGATTTCAAATTGCAGATGAGGCATAAAATTCTCCGTTTATGTCAGAAGGGGGAGTACTGTCGACCGCTTGACTATAACATAGTTCTATTTTTTTGGAACACCAGCCAGAGGATTTGAGAAGTGACGATACAACTGACACGCCCATCCTGCCCCGACCTTGATAAACTTCTCGGTCATGCGTTCCCCGTGCTTGACGACGGTTTTGTGCGCCTGGTCGATTACATGGGCAATGATACTTCCATTGTCCAGGCTGCCAGGGTTTCTTATGGTGAAGGCACCCGCAAGGTGTCGGAAGATCGTGCTCTGATCCGTTACCTGCTACGCCATCAGCATACTACACCCTTTGAGATGTGCATGCTCAAACTCCATGTTCGTGTGCCCATGGATACCTGGCGTCAGTGGATCCGTCATCGCACCGCCAGCGTCAACGAGTACAGTACGCGTTATTCCATCGCCATTGATCGTGCTCAGATGACCTCGGCGGAAAGTTGGCGTCAGCAGGCGCAGGACAATAATCAGGGTAGTGGCGGTTTTTTTGACGTTGCCCAAGGTGAAGATTTTTCCGAGGCAGAGCGGGAACTGCACCGTCTGAGCAAGCAGGTGTACCAGCAGCGTCTGAACGCTGGTGTCGCTCGTGAACAGGCGCGCAAGGATCTGCCCTTAAGTACCTACACGGAAGCCTTCTGGCAGATCGATCTGCATAACCTGCTCCATTTTCTGGCCCTGCGCATGGATAGCCACGCTCAGTTGGAGATCCGCCGCTATGCTGAAACTATCGGCGAAAAGATCGTAAAACAGTGGGTGCCGGCGACCTGGGAGGCCTTCCAGGATTATCGTTTCGGAAAGATGACCCTGTCACGCCAGGAGCAGGAATTGCTGGCGCTGGTCGTCAATGGTCAAACCGAAATGGCTCTTGCCTTGTGCGCAAAAACCGGCTGGGTCAAGCACAAGGAGGAACGCCAGATCCTTTCGCGTGAGGCGAGGGAATTTGCGGTCAAGTTGGCAGGTTTTGGGCTGACACCGCCCTGGTAGATCCTCCAGGGCCAGGCTGAGTGATTACCACAAACTTTATGACAGCGATACGCAAAAAGGCAGCCCTGGATGGGCTGCCTTTTTGCGTTGGTCCGCTACTGACGTAGTGAGTTGGGGTGGTGGCCTTCAAACTCCTGGGCCACGGTATGGCAGACGGTGCAGTCGTTGCCGATGGGTCGATCATTGCCCTGATACTGCAAGGGCTGGATATTGTCGCGCCGGCTGCCGTATTTGTTGTTAGCCGGGTAGAGGGCATGGGTACTGCCGTGGCAGGCCTGACACATCATGACACCCATCAGATCCTGCCGATTGCGGAACAGTTCATCCTCTGAACTGGTCCAGCTATTGAAGGCATCCATCGTCGAACCAACAGCATAAAAGTCATGACAGGTGAGACAGTCAGGTTGTTGGCTCCAGGGTTGCCGTGGACTGATGGCATCAATGGGATGATGGCTACTGCTTAAATTGGCCATCAGAATCTCTGCTCCGGGTTTGCCGGCTTGCTGTTCGAGTTTGAGCAGGCTTAAAGCGTGCTCTTCCATGCTGCCGTGACAGTTGGTACAGTTAAGGAATGACGCATGATGTTCGCGGTAAAAGTGGGTTGCTCCGTGGGGGTCGCCGGCATGACAGGAAATACAGGCCTGGGCGTCACCCCGTTCCGTAAGGAAGTTGGCGTGCCAGCCATGGATGGCGGCTGATAAGTTAAGCAGTGGCGAGGACTCATTGCCATTGCGGGGGTGGCAGGAGGCACACGCCAAAGGTTCTCCATCCTCGGCCTGTTGCAGCAGAGTTGTGCCGCTGATGCGGTCATGAACGGCAAGGACATCCAGCGCGGTGGTGTTGCTGATACCGGTTTTATCGTCGGTCTTCCAGCCGCCACCATGGCAGTTTTTACAGCCCATTTCGGTGGAAACCGGTACCGTGGTTCTGGTAGTAGCCAGGATGTCTCCCGACTCAACGTCGATGGCACTGACGGTAAACAGCGGGTAAGGATTGACTGCGCCTGTATTTGTGTAGGGCACCACCGGGATGTTGTCGGCGTAAAACAGAAAACGATCAGCATCGGTTGCCATGGTGCCGGATTTGTCAGTAGAAAGTAGCTGTGAGGCCGATGAACCGGGGGCCTCATCGATCTGGTAGCGGATTTCTACGCCATCAATAACCCGTTGCGGTGAATCTCCGCGGCGCACCAGTTGCGCATGGATTGCGCTGTTTGGTGCCTGGATCTGCCAGTAGTCTTCGGCATCACTGAGTTCGCGCATACCCAGGGGACTCCAGGCCAGCAACACGTACTCGTTTCGATTTTTATCAAATGCAGGGATCTCCACTGGCAATTCTACCGGGGCAAAAGGGGTGTTGCCCATGGTCCGATTGTATAAACCCTCTGTTGACGGCTGCTGATTGATCGTGCCGACCAGATATGTAGCCAGGGCCCAGCGTTCGCTACGATTACCGATAAAAGGTGGCATGTAGGGGCTCATCGTCCCCAGGCCGTTGAGTTTGGAATCCATCCCGAATACATTATCGTATTTCTGCACCAGTGGCCGGATATCATTCAGCGGGCCATCGATAGCGTGGCAGGCACTGCACTGAAATTTAAACAGTTCATGGCCGGCTGCGCTGAGGTTTTCATCAACAGCACTGTCAAATCGCGTCCAGCGCCCACTCTTGAGAAACCCCGCCTGCATGATCTCAGGGGTAGCACTCACCGGAATCTGATTGGAATACATGTAGTCATACAGAACAAAAGGGCGCCGCCCGCCCTCGCGGACAAACTCAAAGGCACCGAAATAAACAAAAGCAATAGCCACAACGCCAAAGGCAAAAACCTTCTGCAGGGCGTTAGGCAGGCGGATGGTCATGACCAGGGCGGCTACAAAGAGCAGAGGCATGAACCAGAACATGGTGGACAGGTAAGCCGTCAGTTCCGGCGATTTTTCCATGATCATGGTGCGTTGTGGTTCTGGAAGGGCTTTTAAGTACCACCAGCCACCGGCAACCATCAGGAAGAAGGGAAGCGCTACCCACCCTGCACAGGTGCGCATGATCTTCTGGCGCAGGACGGCATCCTTAATGTAGGCTCCGGTAACGAATCCGAACACCCCACACATGACCAGGGACAGGCCGGTGCGGAATACCAGGGAAGGCCAGAAGCTTGGATTGAAGAAGCCCGACCAGAAATTCTGGTTTTCAGTCCAGCCTCCCGGGGTGAGCATGAAACCGATAATGCCATTGATCAGGAACAACGACATCCAGGCGCAAAAGAAATAGATCATCCCCACGCGCATGTGGCTTTGCCGATCCATTTTGCCAAAGGTGTAAAAATAAATGAACAGGGCAATGATTTCGGCCAGAAAAAAGACCCATTCAGCGGCCCAGCCAAAAACGAAGATATGGATAAGAGCGGAGGTCGCTCCCGGACTGACCAGGGAGATGATCCACCAGATCCCGACGCCGGTCATGCCGCCGAACACCATGGTCAGTAACAGAAAAAATTTGCTGTGTTTTTTTACATAATCAAGCAGGCCCTGATCGTCTTCCAGATAAGCCTTGTTTTCCAGGGCGACGAGAAACAGGCCGCCACCAACGGCGAAGTGGGCAACAAAAACATGGACAATGGCGATCAGGGCAATCAGAAAACCGCCACCATAGGTTGTCAGTTCCCAGACTGGATAGTTCATTTCGCCACCTCC
>JAGYPB010000040.1 GCA_018399135.1 Deltaproteobacteria bacterium
CCCTGTTCGATCTAACGCCACCACCTCTGGTTGACTTGGATGCTGTACCGGAAGGCCTGTAAGTTCTTCTTTGCGGCGACTGGGTAATGGCTCAGTCGCCGGCGGTTTTATCCTGATCCAGGATCAGCCGGCGTTTAATACGACGAGTGATGATCCAGACGCCGGCCAGAACCAGTGGAATGCTACCCGCTAGCAGCATATTTTTATTGAGTCCCCATTCATCCAATGGAAGTCCTCCGAACAAATAGCCCAGCAGGCCGACAGCATAGTAGCTGATAGCAGCAATGGACAGCCCTTCGACGGTTTCCTGCAGACGAAACTGCAGTTTGCTGCGGCGATTCATGGCCGCCAGTTGCAGGCGATTCTGCTCTTGCAGGGTCAGGTTGGCGCGGGTGCGCATCAGTACACTGGCGCGTTCAATACGCGTCGATAAGTCATCCATCCATTCTTTGACCGATTCACAGGTGCGTGACGCAGGATTCAGGCGACGGGCAATAAATTCGCCCAAAGAGAGTTGCCCTTCGATGCGTTTTTCACCGACTCCCTCCAGACGATCCTTGACCAGCTGATGGTAGGCTTTGGTCGCCGAAAAGCGTTGGTTGGTCTCGGCACGATAGGCTTCTAGTGCCGCTTCAATCCGGGTCAGTTTTTCGAGCAGTTCACGTTCACTGTTGGTCGTTTCTTCGTTGGTGACAACGGTCAGGATGTCCCCCAATTGTTTATCCATATCAACCAGTTGCGGAGCAATTTTTTTGGCTAGTGGCAAGGCCATTAATGCCAGCAACCGATAGGTTTCCATGTCGGTTAAGCGCCTCACCAGTTGGCCGAGCTGGGTATCATTGAGGTGAAAATTTCTGACGATAAAACGTGAAAAGCCATCACCGTGGAGTTTAAAAGCAGTATAGATGCGGGCATTGTCGTCATAGGCGCTGCTGATCATCAGCGGATGTCCCTCAAAATAGCGGGCCAGATCCTTGTGTTCGTAACTTAAGTGCTGGTGATCAATAACCAGATGAAAAGCAGCAATCATCTGTCCCGGCAGCTGTTTAAGCCAGTCTGCAGGCAACAGATCAATAGCCGTGTGGGCAAAAGGGGCATCCAGATCGGGAACGGCATTGTGCATGATGGTCAATGAATAAAACTCGGCGTGGCGCTCCCAGTGAATAACGAAGCTGCCGACGTTTTCATGATAAGATACCGTCCCGCTTTTGGGTTGATTGACTTCATAACGACGGCACAGATCACAGAGCAGATCAAATGCTTGTTGCAGTTCATCCTGACGTTCACAACAGGCAGCCAGATGGGTCATTAGCTGCGGCGATTCGAGGGTATAAAAGGGACGGATGTGCAGCTCGTTATATAAGGCTTCACGCAGGGGATGAAACTGGTATTCAGTTGTGAGGTTGGGCATGAACGGTTTCCTTTTGGTCAGCTATTGCTGTGGTGGATAAACATTTAAATGTAGGGGCGCAATTCATCGCGCCCGATTGTCAAAACAGGTCCACAAAACAGGGCGCGATGAATCGCGCCCCTACATCAACGCAGGATTCAGATATTTATACACCGGATCAGCTACCATGCGACCTGACAAACAAGATTCAACCTCAGTAATCATTCTTGACTAGAGGAGTTAGTATCGCATCAGGAATAGGTTTGATTTTCCTGTTCCTGCACGCGGATAAAGGTGGTGCGTTTGGTCAGCTCACGCAGGGCCGAGGCGCCGACATAGGTGCAGGTGGAGCGCACACCGCCAAGGATGTCCCGGATCGTCTCGGCAACCGGGCCGCGATAGGGGACTTCGACGGTTTTTCCCTCTGAGGCACGGTATTCTGCAACCCCGCCGACATACTTTTCCATGGCGGTTGTTGAGCTCATGCCGTAAAAAAGTTTATATTGTCGCCCGTTACGCTCTACCAGTTCGCCGCCGCTTTCATCGTGACCGGCAAACATGCCACCGATCATGACAAAATCGGCACCACCACCAAAGGCTTTGGCGACATCCCCGGCACTGATACAGCCGCCATCGGAGATAATCCGACCGCCAAGGCCGTGAGCAGCATCTGCACATTCGATCACCGCTGACAGTTGCGGGTACCCGACTCCGGTTTTCACCCGGGTGGTGCAGACGGAGCCGGGACCGATGCCGACTTTGACAATATCGGCGCCGGAGAGGATCAGCTCTTCGACCATTTCACCGGTGACAACATTGCCGGCGGTGATGGTTTTGTCGGGAAAGGTGTCACGGCAGCGGCGGACAAAATCAACAAAGGCTTCGGCGTAGCCGTTAGCAACGTCGATGCAAATAAATTTAAGTTGCGGATGCTGTTCCATAGTGACACGCAGTTGCTCCATATCCTGATCGGAGGTGCCGGTGCTGACCATGATATGTTCGACAATCGAGGCGGGTTGCTGCGCCAGAAAATCTCCCCACTGTCCGGGATGATAATGCTTGTGGATAGCGGTAATCAGGCCATGGCGGGCGAGCTCAGCGGCAAGCTCAAAGGTGCCGACAGTGTCCATGTTGGCGGCAATGATCGGTGTCCCACTCCAATGATGCTGACTATGGAGAAAGGTAAACTCGCGTTCCAGGCTGACTTGGGCGCGGCTTTTAATGGTCGAGCGTTTGGGTCGGATCAATACATCTTTGAATCCGAGTTTGATATCCGTTTCGATGCGCATGATGATATCCTTTCGGTGACGACAGTCGAGCGCGACAGTATAACAAGGATGCCCGGGTCTTGTCTGTTGTAATCTTGTGATCGAATGTGGCAATCTAGCAACCTGCTCTGGTCAGTCCACAAAAAGCTTTTATTCAGGAACAAGCACCCATGGAACATTCCAACTTCGTTCATTTGCATCTGCACAGCCAGTACAGCCTGTTAGACGGGGCCATCAAGCTCGATGAGCTGGTTGCCAAAGCGAAAGAATTCCGCATGCCTGCGGTGGCGGTGACCGATCATGGCAATATGTTCGGTGCTATTGAATTTTACAGCAAGGCGATGAGCGCTGGGGTCAAGCCGATTATTGGCTGCGAGGTTTATGTTGCGCCGGGATCGCGATTTCACAAGACCAATGCCCGTGGTTCGTCCGAAGCCTCTTATCATCTGGTGCTGTTATGCATGAATCTGGCCGGCTACCGGAATATCTGCCGTTTGATTTCCGCCGCCTATCGCGAAGGTTTTTATTATAAGCCACGTATCGACTGGGACCTGCTTGCTCAGCACAACCAGGGGCTGATCGCCATGTCCGCGTGCCTGGGCGGCGAGTTGCCGACCCTGATTAATCTGAATCAATCGTCAGAAGCCCATGCCCGTGCCGGGCAGATGGCAGAAATTTTTGATGATGGTCGATTTTATCTCGAACTGCAGGAGAACTTTCTTCCTGAGCAGAAAAAGGCCAATTCCGGTCTGATTTCCCTGGCCGACGAACTGAACTTGCCCCTGGTAGCGACCAACGACTGCCATTACCTGACGCGCGAAGATGCTTTTGCCCACGAGGTGCTGCTGTGTATTCAGACCGGCAAAACCATGGACGATCCGAACCGGATGCGTTTTCCCAATGAGGAATTCTATCTCAAATCTGCCGAGGAGATGACCAGCCTTTTTCCTGGTCACCCTGAAGCGATAGCCAATACCATTCGCATTGCTGAGCGTTGTAATCTGGATCTTGATTTTAATACCTATCACTTCCCCCAGTATGAAAAGCCGGAAGATCAGACCCTCGATGAAGTTCTTGCTGAACAAAGCCGGATCGGTTTGCAGGAAAGGCTGGGGGAAATCCGTCAGGTGCGCCCCATAAACGACGAGATGGTGCGTACCTATGAAGAGCGGTTACAGGTGGAGCTTGATTGTATCAAGCAGATGGGGTTTCCGGGTTATTTTTTGATTGTTGCCGACTTTATCAACTGGGGGAAGGATAACGGCATACCTGTTGGTCCGGGTCGGGGTTCGGCTGCAGGCAGTCTGGTAGCTTTTGCCGTCCGCATCACCGATATAGATCCGATTCCCTACAATCTGCTGTTTGAACGTTTTCTGAATCCCGAACGTATTTCAATGCCGGATATCGATGTCGATTTCTGTATCTACGGACGTGAGCGGGTGATTGATTATGTCCGCGAAAAATACGGAACTGAGAATGTTGCCCAGATCATCACTTTTGGTACCATGCTTGCCAAGGGAGTATTGCGCGACGTCGGCCGGGCGCTGAATATTCCCTATGGCGAAGTTGATAAGATCGCCAAGATGGTGCCGACGGTTCTTGGCATTACCCTGAAACAGGCGATTGAACAGGAACCCCAGTTAAAGGCCCTGATTGATAAGGAACCAAAAATCAAGGAACTGGTCAAAATTGCCCTGGCACTGGAAGGGCTGACACGCCACGCCTCCACCCATGCCGCCGGTGTGGTTGTCACGCCACGCCCCTTACCGGAATATCTTCCTCTCTATGTTGATCCCAAGTCGGGTGGGCAGGTAACCCAATATCCGATGAACTATGTTGAAAAAATCGGTCTGGTCAAGTTTGACTTTCTCGGGTTGAAAACGCTCACCGTGCTTGAGAATGCTGTGCGTCTGGTACGCGCCGGCAAGGATGAGGCTTTTGATCTGAAACTGATTCCCGATGATGATAAAAAAACCTTTGAACTGCTCTCCCACGGCGAAACTACCGGGGTTTTTCAGCTGGAGTCGAGTGGGATGAAGGAATATCTGGTCAAGCTCAAACCCAGCTGCTTTGAAGACCTTATTGCGATGGTGGCGCTCTACCGCCCCGGACCCCTGGGTTCCGGTATGGTCGATTCATTTATCAAGCGTAAACACGGTCTGGAAAAGTTCCAATTCGATTTTCCTCAGCTTGAACCGATCCTTAAAGATACCTACGGCGTTATCGTCTATCAGGAACAGGTCATGCTGATTGCCCAGATTCTTGGCAATTACAGCCTTGGAGCTGCCGATCTGTTGCGTCGTGCCATGGGCAAGAAAAAAGCTGAGGAGATGGCTCAGCAGAAAAAGCAGTTTCTCGCCGGTGCCCAGGAAAACAAGCTCAATGCCAAAAAGGCCGAGGCTGTATTTGATCTGATGGAGAAGTTTGCCGCCTATGGTTTCAATAAATCCCATTCAGCTGCCTACGCTCTGATCGCCTATCAGACCGCCTATTTAAAAGCCCATTATCCGGTCGAATTTATGGCCGCTCTGCTTACTGAAGACATGGAAAACACTGATAAGGTCATTAAAAATATCAGTGAAGTTCGAAGCATGGGGGTTTCGATTCTGCCGCCCGATATTAACGCGTCGGAGAGATCCTTTACCGTTGCCGACGAAGAGATGCGTTTTGGTCTCGGAGCGGTGAAGGGGGTAGGCTCTGCTGCCCTTGATTCCATTTTTCATGTGCGCAAGGAACAGCCCTTCACCTCACTGCAGGATTTTTGCGAACGCGTTGATCTACGCAAGGTTAACAAAAAGGTTGTAGAAGCGTTGATCAAATGTGGGGCTTTCGACTCACTCGGCGGTAAACGGTCACAGTACCTTTCGGCCCTTGAGGAATCCATGGATATCGGTCAACGCCTGCAGCGTGAACAGGAATCGGGGCAAGATTCGCTGTTTGGCAGCAACGAAATACTCTCCGTTGGCGGTAACGGTTACGGTCAGTTACCGCAGATCGAGGAATGGGATGAAAAAACCCTGCTGAGCCATGAGAAGGAAGCCCTGGGTTTCTATGTTACCGGTCACCCGCTGGCACGCCATGCTGATACCATCAGGGGTTTTGCTACCTGTGAAATCAGCGCGCTGAATGAACGGACTGACAAGGAGCAGGTACGTATCTGCGGCATCGTTTCCGGTATCAAGGAACTGGTCACCAAAAAAGGTGACCGGATGGCTTTTGTTACCTTGGAGGATCTCACTGGATCATTGGAGCTTGTCGTCTTTCCAGAGGTTTATGCTGCTGCGATGGAGTTGATCAAGGGTGAAGAACCGATTATCGTCAGTGGCGAACTCGATGTCGGAGAAGAGGCATGTAAACTTCTTGCCGGCGATATCGCTCTGCTGCGCGAGGTGCGTAAAACTATGGCCAGGCGGGTACGAATCCGCTTGACGACCCCCGGTCTGCAGGAGATGCAGTTGCGCCAGCTTAAAAGTATCGTGCAGCGCTATCGAGGTGACTGTGACGTGTTGTTACAGATTGTTATTCCCAACCGCAGTGAGACCTTGATCCGGTTGCCCGAACAGTTGAAAATGGACGCTGCAGAAGAAGCCATGGCCGATGTGGAGGCACTGTTTGGTTACAATGTTATGCATTTTGAGTAATTGTGAAGTTTGGCTGCAGGCTTGTGCTTGACCTGGCTTTGTACCCGTTTTATTATCACGAATTAAGGTATCTGTTCAGCACAGGATCCGAAGGCCCTGCGCAAGGCCAAGCTGAATAGTTACAAATTAATTTTTTAAAAGTGAGGGCATGTTTTTTTGTGGGCATGTTTTTTGCTATTCGGCCGTTATTCTTTTATCTGATCCAAAAGACCTATCAAGACCGTCTGTGGTGATTTAAATATTACCTGACGCAGGGAGAAATGCATGAGTCAGTATCTCGATTTTGAAAAGCCTATCGCAGAACTACATAATAAAATTAGTGAATTGAGAGATTACTCAACTGACAATGTTGACTTTACCAGCGAAATCCAGAAATTTGAAAAAAAAGCAGAGCGCCTTAAAAAAGAGATCTATTCCAACTTAACCCGCTGGCAACGCACCCAGTTGGCGCGTCACGCCGAACGTCCCTATACCCTTGACTATGTTGAGCGGATATTTACCGACTGGTTTGAAATCCATGGCGATCGTAACTACCGTGATGATCCGGCGCTGGTCTGTGGCTTTGCACGGATCGATGGCCAGCCCTGCTGTGTCATCGGCCATCAGAAGGGGCGTAATACCAAGGAAAAGGTGCATCGCAATTTTGGTATGCCCAACCCAGAAGGCTATCGCAAAGCCCTGCGGGTGATGCAGCTGGCCGAGCAATTTCGCCTGCCGATTTTCACCTTCGTCGATACTCCGGGGGCTTTTCCCGGCATCGGTGCCGAGGAGCGTGGCCAGGCTGAAGCGATTGCTAGAAACCTGCGTGAAATGGCGACCTTGACAGTGCCGGTGATCGTTACCGTGACTGGCGAAGGGGGCTCCGGTGGTGCTCTGGCGGTTGCCGTCGGAAATCGCGTTTTGATGATGCAGTATTCGGTTTACGCGGTTATTTCACCGGAAGGTTGTGCTGCTATCCTGTGGAATGATGGCAGCAAAGGGCCGCAGGCTGCTGAGGCACTCAAATTGACTGCGCAGGATGTCGACAGCTTGAAAACTGTTATTGATGATATTGTTCCGGAGCCGTTGGGTGGCGCTCATCAGGATCCGGTGGAAGCCGCCGCAACCTTGAAACAGTATCTTCTTAAACACTTGAACGAGCTTCTCGAATACTCTCCTGAAGGCCTGGTCGAACAACGCTATCAGCGTTTCCGGGCGATGACCGAGATTGAAGAAGACTGATCGGTATTCATATGGTGTCGGCACGGCGTTTTGTCCTGCTTCTGTTCTGTTTGTCACTGGTGTTGATGCTGGCAGCCTGTGGCGGTCGCAGGGCTCCGGTCGTCAGGGTGATTGATACCCCGGAAACTCGCGAGTTGCCGGGCTGGAAGCGCCCTTATGAGGTAGATGGCATCCGCTATTATCCGCTACGTGACCACCAGGGATATCGTGAACGTGGTATTGCCAGCTGGTATGGGCGCGACTTTCATGGTCTGAAAACCAGTAACGGTGAAGTCTACGATATGTATGGTATCAGTGCCGCCCACAAAACCCTCCCCATGGGAACCCTGGTGCAAGTAACCCACCTGGGGACGGGAAAGCAGATCGAGGTGCGTATCAATGATCGCGGACCCTTTGCCGCTGGTCGGATTATCGATCTCTCCTACGGGGCTGCCCGTCAGCTGGGCACGATAGAAGCAGGGCTTGCAGATGTCGAGGTTGTCGCCATCGGTGGTTCTTATGTCCCTGCGTTGCGTTCTGTAGCCGCTGTCAATAACAGCTATGCGATTCAGGTTGCTGCTTTTGGCGTAGCGGATAATGCCCATCAGTTGGCCAATCGGATGCGTGAGCGTTTTGGTCACGCCCAGGTGGCAACGGCACTGGTTAAAGGACAGGCCGTCCATCGCGTGCGGGTTGGCGATTTTACCTCTCTGGAGCGCGCCGAGCAGTTGAGCAGCCAACTTATCGCCGAAGGCTACAGCGGCAGCTTTGTGGTTGTGTTTGAGTAACTTTATTTCTGGTTACGCCATTTCGCTTAAGATACGGGCTCCATGGTTTCCATGGGGCTTTTTTTATCAAACAGGCAATCGTCGTAGCTTTTGTAGTAGAATAGAGAAAAATAATTTTGTCCCTGGGGAGTGAGTATGGAATTACTTCATCGTGAACGGGTGTCAGGTGTTATCGACATCCTTTCCAGCCGTTATCTGCAAGGAAAGGTTAAGGCCCTGCGCACGGCGATGATCTGCCTGTTGGCTGAAGGACATTTACTCATCGAGGATATTCCGGGACTGGGAAAAACCAGCCTGGCATTGGGCCTTGCAGCCGCCCTGGGACTCGATTTCGGGCGCATCCAGTGTACCGGTGATCTATTACCGAGCGACATTACCGGCGTTTCTATTTTTAATCGCGAAGAGAATCGCTTCCATTTTGTCAGGGGGCCAATTTTCAATCATCTGCTCCTGGTTGATGAGATTAACCGCACCCTGCCAAAAACCCAGAGTGCCCTGCTTGAGGCAATGGAGGAGGGCCGCGTGACTCTCGAAGGGGTGACCCATGAGCTGCCGGATCCTTTTATGGTGATTGCGACCCAGAATCCGCTGGATCATGTCGGCACCTTTCCCTTGCCGGAATCCCAACTCGACCGCTTTTTGATGACTACCGATATCGGCTATCCGCCACCGGCGCTGGAAAAACAAATTATCCGTCAGGGCAGCGTGCGCGAAGATTTAGCCCGTATTGAGCCGCTATTGAGCCGTGAACAGATTATTGAAGCACGTCAGTTTGTCAGGGAAAAAATCACCCTGCATGAAAAAATTGCTGAATATATTCACGAATTGCTGCAACGCAGTCGTGACCATGGGACCTTTATCAACGGGATATCAACCCGCGGTGGCATCAGCCTGGCTGCCGCAGCCCGGGCCCAGGCCTATCTGCAGGATCGCACTTTTGTGGTACCGGAAGATGTCCAGGTGGTGGCGCTGGCGGTGGTGTCTCACCGACTTGAACTGCGCCCCGAACAGGATCATCTGAACAAGAAAGAGGTGTTGCGATCGCTACTCAAGGACGTGCCGGTGCCCGTCGCTTAAGGTTGACCCGTGCCGGTGCTGTTTATATTGCCCTGACCTTGCTTTTTGGGTTTGCTGCGGTGAATACCGGTAATAATTTGCTCTATCTGCTGGTATCGGCACTGCTTGGTTTCATGGCGGTCACCGGCTTCTGTGGGCACCGAAATCTGTACCGTATTGAGTTGCACCTGCTTCCTTCTGCTGATCTGTTTGCTGCGACACCGGGCACCTTAAGGGTTCGCATCCGTAATCGTCAGCGTTATATCCCTGTTTATCTGTTGGAGATCCGTATTGCAGATCATCAGGTGCTGGTGCCGTTTATCGCCGCGGGTGACAGCGAGGAGGTTGAAATTCCCGTGACCATGCCGACCCGCGGCAAGCATCCGGCGCCGACCTTCCACATGTCTTCCTGCTTTCCGGTGAACTTTTTTGTCCGTTCCTGTCAGTATCATCCATCCCGGATTCTGCTGGTTTACCCACGTCCGCTGGTTACTCCATTTCCTGCCCAACATGATGTCCGGCGTATCGCACCTGATCTGCAGGTGGCTATGGCCGGAGGTGATGGTGACCTTCGCAGTATCGAAGATTATCGCCCCGGTGACCCACCCAGGGCGATTCACTGGAAACTTTCAGCTCGCCATGACACGTTAAAAACCAAACAGCTGAACCGTCAGGCAGCAAAGACGATGATGCTTGACCCAACGCAGTTTGACGGTTTACTGGAAGAGCGTCTGGGGCGCTGCGCCTATCTGGTCAATCGCTGTATACATCAGCATTGTGCCGTTGGGCTTGTCATTGGTACCAGACGCTTTGCGCCGGCTATGGGGCGTGTTCATCAGTTACGGTTGCTCAAGGAGTTGGCTCTCTATGAGTAATCTGCAACGATTATTAACCTGGCTACTATACGGCGCCGCGCTGCTTGCCCTCCTGCCGGTTTTCTCTTTTGTTGCGCTGTGGGTGCAGATTTTTCTCCTGGCTGGCCTGATCGGCGGCTTGTTGCGCACCCGTATACGCTGGAACAGGATGTCCAGCTTTTTGGCAGTGCTGGCCACCAGTGTTGCCGTAGTGGTCACTGGGATGCAGTTAACCATGGCCGAGGTAGCGCTGCCGCTGGTGCAGATGCTTTGTATTCTGCTGGCGGCGCGCTTGGCCAGTGAAAAAACGCCAAGCAATATGTTGCAGACCTTTGTCTTGTCCCTTGCTCTTCTCGCTGCGTCTTCTCTACTGACTCTCGATATGATCTATCTGATCTATCTGGCCCTGATGGTTTTGATCTTGAGTACCAGTCTTGTGCTGCTGAGCTTTGTTCATGTTGATCCCGGCATGGCATTGACTGCCTCAGCCCTTAAAGGCTTGCGGGTTTTTTTGCTGGTCATCCCGGCGACCACATTGGTACTGATGGTTATGCTGTTCTTTGTTCTTCCCCGTACCCCGACTCCATTGTGGGATATTGTCGGCCAGGAAGGAAAAGCGACTGCCGGTATGAGTGATCAGGTACGGCCGGGAAGCTTTTCTGACCTGGCCGGCACCGGGGAAATTGCTTTTCGTGCTGAAACCGTTGAGCTCCCAGCCCAACAGCTTTATTGGCGTGGTATTGTTCTTGATGAATTTGATGGTCAAGTCTGGCGACGCAGCAATCGTCAACCGCGCGAACAGTTCAATAGCGGTGGAGGTGTCGGGCATGAAGTGGTCATCTTTTCCGAACCGAAATCGGACTCCTACCTGGTTGCGCTTGATCGGAGCGATCGTCTGCAGGGAGTATCTCATCGCTTCGAGTCTGACGGCGTTTTTGTGCGCCAGCGTCAGGATTATAAGCGCACCAGCTATCGTACCGCAGGATGGCCGCAAGGGACTGCCTCCTTAGACCAGGGATCGGCCGATTTCTACCTTGCTGTGCCGGAAACATTGTCACCGCAAGTGCTTCAGACGGCGGCAGCGATCGGTAACGAAAACCTTGGGTTTGCTGAGCGGATAGAGCAACTGGAAGGGTTTTTTCTGCAACAGCAACTCAGTTATTCCGCTGAAAATCTGCAGCAAACCAATACACCACTGGCAACCTTTCTGTTTGATTCGCGCCGCGGCTACTGTGAACATTTTGCCTCGGCTTTTGCCGTTATGTTGCGCCTGTTGGATGTGCCGGCGCGCCTGGTTGGTGGTTATCTGGGGGGAACCTACAACAACTTTGGCAAGTTTTACCTGGTGACGGAAAATCGAGCCCATGTCTGGGTTGAAGCTTTAAATGATAAAGGGGAGTGGGTTCGGATTGACCCCAGCCGTCTTGCCGTTAATGCTGAACAAGCTTTTTCTGCGTCAGTGGCAGCTCGTAGCTACCTGCAAAACCTCATGGATGCCCTTTTTCATTCCTGGACCAGGCGCGTCCTTAACTATGATGTTCAGCAGCAGTTCCAGCTGTTGCGCGAAACTTCAGGAAAGCTTGCCTTGTTGCGCCGGATTCAAATCCCCTTGTCAAGTATTGTCGTTCCGGTGGTGGTGTTTTTATTTATCATTACAGCCGTCTGTCTCCGGCGGCGGGGCACGCAGGGCAATGGTTTGCTGCATTCTTATCTGCGTCAGGTTGCCCGCTGTTCCGGATTAAAGCGCCTTCCTCCTGAACTTGGTCTTTATCAACTGGCCGCGTTGAGTGGCCACCCCTTGTGCCGTGAATTTGCAGAATATTATGGTGCAGCTCTTTATGGTGGAAAAAAGCTGGAACCAGACGTGCGTCAACGATTAAGAGACATTGTTCGCCAACTTAAAACGGAGCAATTTGTTATTGAGGTTGCATTGCCACAGAGCCTTGGCGATAATAGGCGACTTGAATAATCATTTGTATCAACGCAGAGAGGAATTGATCATGCCCTACATAGAGGTCAACGTCACCAAAGGCGCTACCAATGAACAAAAAGCCCAAATTATTGAAGGAATTACCGATCTGATGGTCAAGGTAATGAACAAAAATCCTTATTCGACCCACGTGGTTATCAAAGAGGTTGAAACAGAAAGCTGGGGAATTTCCGGTAAATCGGTCAAACGCCTGCGCGCCGAAGGCAATACCGCCAACATTTCCAAGGTCTGATAGCGGGAGGCGGTATGTCGAACCCTGGTGCATTTCTCCAGGCCTGCGCTGCCGGCAAGATCTGGGTCTATTGTGCCTCGTGCCAGGATGCAAAAAACCTCAATTTGGTGGAACATCTTAACTGCATAGCCAATCCATCCTATTGGGGAAGTGAGCCCTGGTGGCATGATACCCGCGTTTTTAACTGCCCTGATTGTGGCACGCAGCAGCAATCCCAAATCGAATATCATCCATGATTGTTCCTCATGCCTTTGAACTATCAGCCCGCTATCAGCGGGTTTTTTTATTTTTTTTGGGTCAGAGATCGGGTTCGGTGCTATTTCTGTTTGTTGAAGTTCTGCAAATAACGATTAGACTTAAAATCAACATGAATTCACTTTACATTCTTTAAATCATATATATAATAAAATGAATTAAAGGTGCTGTTTGAATTGGTCATTCGCGAAAAAGGAGAGAAGCAAAATGACAAATTATGACTACGATATCATTACTATCGGCGTTGGTCCTGCGGGTCTGGTAGTTTCTGCCATGGGTTCGGAAATGGGGCTGAAGGTCTGTGCCATTGAAAAAGACAAGGTTGGTGGCGAATGTATGAACGTCGGCTGCATTCCCAGTAAAGCTTTGTTACGTATGGCAAAAACCCGTCATGCGGTAACAAAGTTTCCGGCCATGCAGATGGAAGAAATGCGTGCGCCGGAGGTCAAAAATCCCTTTTCTCTGATTCAGGAGCAGCTCAAAACCGTTATTGCCAAGTACGACAAAAAGCTTGGCAAGGTCGATATGGTGAAAGGTGAAGCGCGTTTTGTTGATTCTCACACTGTAGAGGTTGACGGGCGTCGAATCAGCGCTAAACGCATATTCATTTGCACCGGGACGCGTCCGGCCAAACCGCCGATTCCGGGACTTGATACCATCGATAATCTCTTGACCAACGAAAACCTGTTTCACCTCGATGCCATGCCCAAAAGTATGCTGGTGATCGGTGGTGGTGCTATTGGTGCTGAGATGGCCCAGGCATTTTCGCGCCTTGGCTGTCAGGCAACAATCGTACAGATGGATCCCCATCTGCTCCCGTTTGCTGATCGCTTTGCCGGCGAGCTGTTAGAGGCGTGTTTCAAAAAAGAGGGAATTACAGTTTACAACAGTCGCGCCATCAGCTCCGTAGCGAAAAATGAGAATGGCAATATCGTTCTGACCACCAAGGAAGGGGAGACCCTGGAAGCCGAGCGGCTGCTGCTCGCTGCCGGCCGGGCGCCGGTCATTGACAAACTGGATCTGGAAAAAGCCGGTGTGCAGTACACTCCAAAGGGGATACCGGTTAATGCCAACCTGCAGACCAATATTCCCCATGTCTTTGCGGTAGGCGACTGCAACGGTAATTATCTTTTTTCCCATGCGGCCATGCATCAGGGGATGATCGCGCTGATGAATATCATGCGTCCCTGGCCGTTCAAAAAAGACTTTAAAAAGTATGTTGTGCCTTGGACGGTGTTTACCGAGCCTCAGGTTTCATCAGTCGGAATGCGTGAGGCCGATTTGATCGCTGCCGGCATCAAATACGAGGTGATTGAAGCCAAACACGCTGACTACGGCGCGGCCATAGCCGAACAAGTAACCACCGGTTCGGTGCGTGTCCTGGCAAGCAAATATGGCAAGATCTACGGGGCATCAGTGATTGGCGAGGGCTCTGCTGAAATGATCAACGAATGGGCTCTGGCGATCCAGAAGAACATCCGCCTGGTGGATATCATGCTGCTCCAGCATTCGTTCCCGAGCATGTCATTCATGAATAAATCGATCGGCGAAATGTGGATGATGGGAATGCTGAAGAACGAAACAATGAAGAAGATGATGACAAAGATGCTGGGTGGATAATCTTGTTATTGTGTATCTGTTCAGCACCGAATCGGGGATCCTGCGCAAGGTCTACAGCTTCTCTCGACCGGTACTTTGTCAGTTGAGATAAAAGTGATCTTTCTGGTCGTTTATTGCTTGCAATTGATAACCGCTATCAATATAGTGGTAATTAACAGAACGAAGCTTGTTGTGGCAGGCAAGCCAGGTTTCTCTTTATTTTCCTCCTCCTTGTGTTTTTAATAAAAACCAGTTGCGGCACCTCCCCGCAACTGGTTTTTATTTTGTGATTATTGAACTAACCCCCTATCTGTATAGATCCCGGGATGATGGTTGCATCTAAACTGTATGAATTATTTTATCTGGTTATCTATTTGACTCCAGTACAGCAGAAAACAGTATTTGGATTCTGAGACGTCGCTTCGCTACGCGCAGAATGACGCCCGGTTCTTTTTCATCAACGTGCTTCTTTGTCATCCTGTGTGAAGTCGCAGGACCCTCAATGCAGATCAATCAGCCCTGCCAAATCGCTTCAAACACATAAGGAACAGCATGAAAGAATTTGATCTTGCTGCATACAAAAAAATGGTCAAATCTTTTCAGGATAGAAATGATCCCACTGGTTGGTTTGACCGTATTTACACCGACGCACAGGGAGATCATCGCGCAGTTTTCTGGGCCGATCTTGAACCCTGTCCTTACCTTGTAACATGGCTGAAAAACTGTACGCTTAAGCATGAGAAACGCAAGGCGATCGTAGTTGGATGTGGTGTTGGTGATGATGCCGAAGCCTTAAATGAGGCTGGCTATGAGGTGGTCGCGTTTGATATTTCTCCTGAAGCGATCCGTCTATGTAAAAACCGCTATCCAGAGACCAGGGTCAACTACCTTGTTGCAGACCTTTTTGCCTGCCCGGCAGAGTGGGCTGAATGTTTTGACCTCGTTTATGAATGCAACACGATTCAGGTTTTGCCCGGTAAGTACAGAATTCAGGCCCGAGATGCAATGGTCTCACTGCTGGCACCGCAGGGCTATCTCCTTGTCTCATGCCGAAGTCGTCTCAAGGGTGAGCAGGAAGATGACATTCCTCTGCCCCTCGATAAAGAAGAGATAGATGGTTTTATCCGCTGTGGTCTGAGTGAAAAGAGTTTTGTCGTTTATGAGGATACCCAGGACCCTCCTGTTCCCCATTTTTTTGCCTGTTATCAGAAGTGAGCTTCGCGAAGCCCTCAGAATCATGGCATCCACTCCTTCAAATAAGATTGAGGTGCTCCTGAATGTTCTGAATCATCCAATTCGCAGGGACTCTGTGGCTGTTCGCTTGAGGTGGCGTTCGTTCTTTTGGATGGCTGGCAGGAAAGAAAACATCCCCGTGTATCAACAATACAAAATTGTCCGGCTCGTTCAGGCCGGATTGATCCGTGAGGGACGATTTACAAAGTTCGGAGGTACTGATGTCAACAACACTTGCTTTTGATGTTTATGGAACGCTTATTGATACCCATGGGATTGTTTCAACGCTGCAGCATCTGATCGGGAATCAGGCTCGGGCCTTCTCACAAACCTGGCGGGACAAGCAGCTGGAATATTCCTTTCGCAGAGGGTTGATGGAAAATTACCAGACTTTTGCCATCTGTACCAGCCAGGCCCTTGACTATGCCTGCACTTATTACCAGGTAGATCTGACAGTGGAACAGAAACGGCTCCTGCTGGAAAGCTATCGCACGCTACCGGCCTTTGCCGATGCACAAGAGGCCTTGACGGAATTGAATGCTGCCGGATACCGGATGTTCGCCTTTTCCAACGGGACTGCGGACGCGGTGGAAAACTTGCTTACCGCAGCTAAGCTGCGTAACTTCTTTCATGGGGTTGTCAGTGTCGACGATCTGAAATCCTTCAAGCCGAACCCCGCCGTTTATTGTCATTTTCTTCGTCAGTCCGGGGCCTCCGGCGCTCAGGCCTGGCTGATTTCCAGCAATCCCTTTGATATCATCGGGGCGATCTCTGCGGGCATGCGGGCTGCCTGGGTACGTCGTGCCTCGGAGGCCGTGTACGATCCTTGGGGCATCGAACCAACGCTGACCGTCGAGAGCCTGTCTGAGTTGCGTGAACACATCGAGATTTGAAGCTGCTATCTCTGCGACGTAAACCGGCATGATCAATCGCATCGTCCTGATGAATAAAATCAGGCCTTAATAGCGGCCCAGGCGTTGGCAATCAATTCCTCAGCCATCTCGCTCAGAGAACCCTCCAGAACGCATTCGAGTTTGAGCTGGGCCGGTCGCAAGATGGCACCGGTATAGGACACAGCTGAAATAAAGTAGTTACCTTGACGAATTTCACCGTTAGCCATTCCATCAATGACGATTTGGCGGATCAAGCGAAAGGGCCCGGTCATGCAGATCGGTGCCATGTCGTCCATGAACTCGGCATGCTTCATAAATAACAAGTATTCCATGGTGATCGGATGACGATCAGTCTCTGCATAGACCAGTTCAGCAAAAGCCCGCAACTTGTCATAGGCGGTGTCACAATTGGCCAGGCGAGCAGTCAATTCACTCTGGAAATTTACGAGAATCTGTTGATGGAGAGTGCGGGCAAGGTTTTCCTTATTGCCAAACAGGTTGTAAATAGCACCGGTGCTGACGCCGGATGCTTCGACAATATGTGGGATCGCCACGCGGTGATAACCATTTTTGACAAACAGCTCCAGGGCACAGTCAAGAACCTGGTGGTACTTCTTTTCAGGGTCGATCGTTCTCAATTTTGGCAGCATAGTCAGATTTTCATCTCGTTAAAGCAGCAAGGAGGGTTAATGTAAGCAAAATACTACATCATGATGACTGCTTCAATCCCGTTGTTGCATCATATCCAGATCTGTCACAAAAAGGGCGATTACAGGCCAAACCCTATCTATAGGGAACCGTTACCGTCCAGAGCACGACTTACTAATTGAGTTGAACCAGGGTCAGTGTCTGCTAATCGCCTCCGAACACTCTGGGGGCAGGGCGTCTTTATGCCGCAGGATTGATCGGTACGGCCTGCCAGGGAATCAGAGAGGCCGGGTCGTAAATGGATATTTTATCAGTTTTATCTCCTGTCTTAAGATAGGTCAGGTTCGTTTCGCCGGAAACCAGTCTTTCGTACGATTGGCGTATTTGACCAAAGCCAACATCAGCGGTACCTCTACCAACACCCCGACAATGGTCACCAGAACCACCGGTGAGGCGGCACCGAACAGGGTAATGGCGACTGCGACAGCCAGTTCAAAAAAGTTGGAGGCGCCGATCATTCCAGCCGGAGCGGCGACATCATGACTTAACCGACATTTTAAACAACCGATGTAAGCCAGAAAAAAGATAAAGACCGTCTGGATAATCAAGGGGATCGCGATTAATACAATGTGAAAGGGATTACTGAGGATCACTTCTCCCTGGAATGAGAAAATCAGCACTAAGGTCAGTAACAGCCCAACTATGGTGATGTTGTTAAACTTGGGGAGAAATACCTTGTTGAAATATTCTTCTCCTTTATTCTTCAGCATCCAGGTACGGGTAAAAATCCCCCCGGCCAGTGGAATTACGACGAACAGAAACACCGACAGGAACAGGGTGTCCCAGGGGATACTGATACCGCCGATACCGAGAAGCACTGCGACAATCGGCGTAAAAGCGATGAGAATAATCAGGTCGTTGGTGGCCACCTGAACTACGGTGTAAGCCGGGTTGCCACGAGTCAGATGACTCCAGACAAAGACCATGGCGGTACAGGGAGCAGCACCAAGGATAACCGCACCGGCTAAATACTGTTTAGCCAGCTCCGGCGGAATAAAAGGGCTGAACACCACATAAAAGAAAAAGGCCGCAATGCCGAACATGGTAAAGGGCTTGACCAGCCAGTTGATGATCCAGGTGATATAGAGCCCACCGGGGTTTTTACTCACATTCTTGATGCTGGTAAAATCAACCTTCATCATCATCGGGTAGATCATCAACCAGATCAGGATGGCAATGGGGATGGAAACCTTTGCATACTCAAACTTACTTAAGGTCGCTGGGAATGCGGGTAAAAATTTTCCGATCAGTACCCCGGCAACCATACAGAGGATAACCCAGACCGTCAGGTTCTTCTCAAAAAAACTGATGCCTTCCAACTTCTGCTTCGTCATTGCTTAACTCCCTGCTAACTCGCTGTGAAAATAATCACCGAGTTGATTACGAATCTCATCCCGCACCCGGCGGTAAACGTTCATTACTTCATCGTCACTGCCCGTCGCTTTGGGAGGATCGTCAAAACCGATGTGAATTCGTTTGACGCCACCGAAAAACAGCGGGCACTTGTCATTGGCGTCACCGCACAAGGTGATGACATAATCAAAGTCCTGCCCTTTATATTTACTGATATGATCCGAACTGTTGGCGGAAATATCGATTCCGATTTCAGCCATCACTTCGACCGCCTTGGGGTTCAGCCCATGGGGTTCGGTGCCGGCGGAAAAGGCCTCAATCCTGTCGGCAAAATCATGATTGATGACCCCGTCCGCCATCTGGCTGCGGCAGGAGTTGCCGGTACATAAAAATAACACTTTTTTCATACTATCATCTCTTCTTTCTATCCGCATAAGCGAATAATTAAAACAAAAAAACTCAGCTGCAGCTCCTGCCTTGAGCATCCGGTAGTGCGTTCAGCGCCTTGCGATCCCGGTGAGTCTGATTCGATTCATTGAGCTTAGCTATTAACAATAGTAGTAATTCGTTGCCCAGAGCGCTTTCTTGTTTGAGCCGATAAAACATCCAGACTCCGCGGCGCTCATCGTCAACCAATCCGGCATTACGCAGATAGGCCAGATGCCGTGATACCGTCGATTGAGGCAATTCGAGGGCTGCCATCAGGTCACAGACACAAAGTTCCCCGGAACTTAACAGGGCCAGAATCCGCAAACGGGTTTCATCTGACAACGCTTTAAAGATGCGAGCGATATTTTTCATAGACCGAAGATATCTGCTCATGCGGATAGATGTCAAGCAGCGATAACAAAATGGTTACCCAAGCTTAAAATGAACGTATCTGTTCTGAACCGGATCCCCTATCCTGCGCAAGGCCAAGCTGAATAGTTGCAAATTAACTTGACATCAGCGCCTATTTGGCTATATTGCCAACCATGCAAACGACAGCTGACACTTTTCAACAACAAAAATCTCACTTGCTGGCCCGCACCAGGGTGATCAAGGCATTAGCCCATCCGACACGCCTCTTCATTGTCGAGGAGTTGGAAAAAGGGGAGCGTTGTGTCTGTGATCTGACAGCTATGGTCGGTGCTGATATCTCGACGGTGTCCAAACATCTATCTGTATTACGCCAGGCCGGCATTGTTGAGGATGACAAACGTGGCAATCAGGTTTTCTACCGGTTAAAGGTGAGCTGCATTCTTAATTTTTTTGGGTGCGTCGAGTCGGTGTTAAATTCTCAGCGCAATGAGGCGTTGAAATAAACAGCAAATATTTTTTTCATCATGTCTTTGGCATTTTTGCCAAATTGCAAAACCTTAAAACCTGGAGTATTAAAGTGAAACGCTTTACTGAGCTGAAAATCCTGTCAATTATCATCGGTGTCTTCATTCTATGCTATTTCCTGCCGATCGAGTGGCTGAAAAGTAGCGGTCGGATTGAATCTGCCATGTGGGAAGCTCTGTACCTGGTACGCTGGTACGCCCAGGAGCATGTCATCCTGTGCCTGATCCCGGCCTTTTTTATTGCCGGGGCTGTTGCTGTCTTTATCAGTCAGGCGGCGGTAATGAAATATCTCGGGCCACAGGCCAACAAAGCCACAGCCTATGGCGTGGCCTCCGTTTCCGGAACCCTGCTGGCGGTCTGCTCTTGCACCATTTTGCCCTTGTTTGCCGGCATCTATCGTATGGGTGCGGGTCTTGGCCCTGCTTGTGCCTTTTTATACTCCGGTCCGGCCGTTAACATCCTCGCCATCGTGTTAACAGGAGCGGTTTTGGGGCCACACATGGGGCTTGCTCGTGCTATCGGTGCTGTCGTTTTTGCCGTGGTTATAGGTCTGGTGATGCAGTTTATCTTTCGTAAGGACGATCAGGAGCGCATCGATGCTGCTGCCATGCCGGAATCTGAAGTGAGTCGCCCATTGTGGCAGAACGCGCTGTACTTTGGCAGCATGGTCGGTATTCTGGTGTTTGCCAACTGGGGCAGTTCTGGAGAAAGCTCAGGACTCTGGGCAACGATCTATGCGTCAAAGTGGTACCTGACCAGTTTCTTTTCCATTATGCTGGCGGTCATTCTGGTGCGATGGTTTGGTGTCAGTAAAATGAAGATGCTGCTGATCGCTGTTGCGGTACTGGCAACCGCTCTGCTCTGGCCAGATTATCCGTTGGTCCCCTTTGTTATCGGGGTGATTGGTCTGTCTCTGCTGACCACTCTGGATCGCAGCGAAACTGATGAACTGCGTGACTGGTCCGCCAACAGTTGGGATTTTGCCAAAAAGATCATGCCCCTGCTATTTTTCGGCGTGCTGATTGCCGGAGCCCTGCTTGGGCGCCCTGACAACGAAGGCCTGATTCCTTCCTCCTGGGTTGCCGGGCTTGTCGGTGGAAATTCCATTCAGGCTAATCTGTTCGCTTCGGTTGTTGGTGCCTTCATGTATTTTGCCACCCTCACTGAAGTCCCTATCCTGCAAGGGCTGATCGGTGCCGGTATGGGTAACGGCCCGGCGCTGGCCTTACTGCTGGCCGGGCCAGCTTTAAGTCTACCCAACATGCTGGTCATCAACAGCGTGATGGGGATTAAAAAAACCGCCACCTTTGTGACCCTTGTGGTTATCATGGCGACCATCAGCGGCATGATCTACGGCCACTTTTTCCCCTGACAGATCCTTCTACAAACGTATCTGTTCAGCACCGGATAGGGGATCCTGTGACAAGGCCATAGCTGAATAGTTACCTACTAACACCAACGAACAAGGAGTAATGCAATGAAAAAAATTCAGATCCTTGGAACCGGCTGTAAGAAATGTAACGAATTAACGGCCAACGCTGAACAGGCGGCTCAGTCCGCCGGCGTTGAATACCAGATCGAAAAGGTCACCCAGCTCAACGACATTATGACCTTCGGTGTCATGACCACGCCCGGACTGGTCATCGACGGCAAGGTTGTTTCGCAAGGGAAACTCCTGTCAGCCGAGCAAATAGTCGGTCACCTGAAAGGCAAATAAATTCATGAAATCTCGTAACATCACCAGGCTGTTAGCTGTCCTGCTAATGGTTGTCGTTCTTGTCGGGTGCAGCCAGTCCGAACAAAACGCGTCTGCCGCTGTCGAAGTCACCCTCGGCTCGGGTCGACCAATGCTGGTTGATCTGGGTGCTGATGAATGTGTTCCCTGTAAACTGATGAAGCCGATTCTGGATAATTTGACCGAAGAATATGCCGGACGGATGGATGTGATCTTTATTGATGTGTGGAAAAACCGGGATCAGGCGGCACGTTTTAACGTCAGAATGATCCCCACCCAGATCTTTTATGACGAGAGCGGCAAGGAGTTGTATCGGCGTAGCGGCTTTATCGGCAAGGAAGATATCCTTGCTACCTGGAAACAGCTGGGATACACCTTTTAATCGACAGGTTTTTATACTATGGAATCCTTATTCCTGACCCTCAACAGTGCCATGAGTGGCGCGCCGGCGATGGCGCTGTTGGCGGCATTCGCCTGGGGTATTGCCAGCGTCGTGCTATCACCCTGCCATCTGGCAAGTATCCCGCTGATTGTTGGTTTTATTGACGGTCAGGGACGCATGTCGACCTGGCGCGCCTTTTATATCTCCACCCTCTTTTCCGTCGGCATCCTTATCACCATCGCTCTGATCGGTCTGATCACCGCCTTAGCCGGACGAATGATCGGCGATGTTGGCCAGATCGGCATCTGGCTCGTCGCCGGAATCTTCGTCCTGGTTGGTCTGCACCTGCTCGACCTGATTCCCATGCCCTGGTCCGGCCCCGGCAGCGTCGGCATTGCCGGCAAGGGTCCACTGTCGGCCTTTCTCCTCGGTCTGATCTTCGGTATTGCCCTTGGCCCCTGCACCTTTGCTTACATGGCGCCGGTGCTGGCGGTCTCTTTCAGTAGCGCTTCGCAAAGCCTGCTGTTCAGCGCCACCCTGCTGATTCTTTATGGCATCGGCCACTGCATCGTGATTGTTCTGGCGGGTACATTTACCGAGGTGATCCAGACCTACCTGAACTGGAATGAACGCTCCAAAGGGGCGATCATCGTCAAAAAAATCTGCGGTGTGCTGGTGATTGCCGGTGGTCTGTGGCTGGTGTACTCAACATCGTAACATCGATGGTATTGTTCAATAACAGCACTGACCAGGTTAATTGCCACAGTGAGAGGAACAGGTTCCTCACTTCATCCTGACACAATTTCTCCCGGCCGCTTTGGCGGCATAAAGACTGGAATCAGCCGCTTTGATCAGATCGTCAATGCTGTTCATGTCTGTCTGCCGAATGGCCACACCGATACTGACACTGCCTTGCCAGAACCCTTTGCCCACGGGAACCTGCAAGTCGACGATGTGTTTGTGCAGCATTTCCGCTAAATACAGTGCCCCAGCGGCATCGGTTGCCGGGCAGATCAACATGAATTCGTCTCCGCCGAGACGGCAGACGGTGTCGTCGGTTCGTACCGCATGGGTCATTACTCGTGCCAGTACACGCAACACGTCATCGCCGGCATCATGGCCGTAATGATCATTGATCTGTTTGAAGTTATCGGCATCAATCATCATGCAGGCCAGCTGTTGTCCGTTTATTTCAGGTTCTTGCCACAGTAACCGCAGTATCTCTATGGCCCGGCGACGATTGACCAGCCCGGTCAGGACATCGGTAGACGCCAGGTTCTCAAGATGGGTGTTGGCTGTTTCCAGCTCACGGGTCCGTTGCCTGACTTTATCTTCGAGGGACCGATTCAGCTCGGTTAGTTGCTGATTGCGCTGCGAGACCTGCTCAAAAAGGTTTTTCAGCGAGCGCAACAACAGCGCAGTTCTTTTGTCGCTGTGCCGGCCTTCTAGCTCGTAGGCGGCTTGAGGACATGTGCCGGTATCGATTGCCTGCAGCTGTCTGGCCATCGCCATGTCTGTTCCCATGATGTGGTAAACTAACCAGTTAAGAAGAAAGTCGAACAGGCGATTGCCACCCTCTTGTTGATCATCATGGCAACTCTGGTTAAGGCGAGCGACTTCGGCGATAAAACCTTGATGCATACGGGTGTGCTGATTCATATGGCGGGAGTCGAGCCTGAACTGAGCCATCAGCCGTTCTTCCTCGTCAAAGTGATAACGAGCGTAATCAACCAGTTCGTGATACATGTTGCCAATATCTGCCCCATTGAGGCGGTTGTTGGCAAGTGACTCACCGAAGGAGTTGATCAGGTTCATTAGGTGCTGGTGCTGACGATCCGTTTCTATCAGACCGGTATCAAGCAGCTTATTCCATTCAAAAATTGGCGCCATAAATACTTGCTTTCGCTTACTGTCTGGTTGTTTTAACAAGCAGTATCCGGGTTTTACGCTGGATCAATGTCCCTCTAGGGTGGTATTACGCAGCTGAAAGGGTCAATCTAGAACAATTTTCTGATTCCCTTCCTCCAGGGTCTAATCAGACGATCCATTAATTTCTTCAATAGTTCAATAGATTT
Organism: Deltaproteobacteria bacterium; assembly: GCA_018399135.1. GTDB lineage: Bacteria > Desulfobacterota > Desulfuromonadia > Desulfuromonadales > Geopsychrobacteraceae > Pelovirga. The sequence continues at coordinate 23,979 of JAGYPB010000040.1, forward strand.
TTTAATTTAGTTCACCGATAGACGACTATAGTGGCCAGAGCAAACCCAACCCAGCCATGCATTATTGAGTTTCGGTATAGCCGGGATCTGAACAGAAAAGTTCAGATCCCGGGAAGAAGGACGTCTGTTAGAACTACGAAGAGCTAGTACTTACCAAACTCATCGTCATCCAGAGCAATAGGTTTTTTGGTGGCGATCTTCTTTTGCGGTTGTGCAGGTGTCTCGCCCCAACCATCATTTTTTGCGGCGGCTTTCTTCTGCGGTACTGCCCGCACCTGACTGTTGGAACTGCTGCCACCTTTTAAGGTGAAGCGCATCAGCATCTCGCGCATCTGCGCGGCCTGGCCGGAAAGCTCTTCAGAAGCGGCGGCGCTTTCTTCAGCGCTGGCGGTGTTCTGCTGGGT
>JAGYPB010000041.1 GCA_018399135.1 Deltaproteobacteria bacterium
CTGCGGTAGGTGTTTTCAAGGGTGGTTGAAACATGTAAGAATGTTAAATTGTTCGTATCAGTTCAGCACCAGATTGGGGATCCTATGTCAAGGGACGCGATTGTTTCCCGTTGGGTCATCCCTGACTGCTTGCTGTCGCCGTCCATGGCGACAAACACCCTTGCCACAGGAACCCCGACCCTGCGCAAGGATAGTGGTGAATAGTTATAATTGTTCTACCCATCAATCAATTGTGTTGGAAGAAAAGGATCACATCATGATTTATGAACATATCGGACTGCAGGTGCCAAAAATTCTCCTGCCGAAAAAAGAAGTCGACATGCAGCGCTGGGCGGTGATTGCCTGCGATCAGTATACCTCCGATCGAGACTACTGGCGCCATCTGGACGAGCAGATTGGCATGGCCCCATCAACCTTAAGGCTGACCCTGCCGGAAGTATATCTGGAAGATTCCGACGTGGAAGAGCGCATCCAGGCGATCAACCGCACGATGGAAACCTACCTGGAACAAGGGGTGTTGGAAGAACAACAGCCCGGGCTGATTCTGGTCAATCGACGCACCTCTGCCGTACCCTCACGCAAGGGACTGATGGTAGCCCTGGATCTGGAACGTTATGACTACCGCCCAGGGTCTCAGAGTCTGATCCGCGCTACCGAAGGAACCATTGTTGAACGATTGCCGCCAAGGATCCGGGTACGTGAAAATGCACCGATTGAACTGCCCCACATCATGGTCTTGATCGATGATCCGCAGTGCACCGTGATCGAGCCGCTCTTCGAAGAGAAGCTGGAGAAGGTTTATGATGTCGAGCTGCTGTGCAAGGGGGGGCATCTGCAGGGGTATCGCGTTGATCAACCGGAATTGCTTGACCAGGCTGCTGCCGCGCTGGAAAAACTCGCCGATCCACAATCCTATCGCACCCGTTATAATGTTGAAGGGGAGGTGATGCTTTATGCCATGGGCGACGGCAATCACTCCTTCGCCACCGCCAAGGCAATCTGGGAAAAGCTCAAAGAAGAAGCTGCTGACCCGCAGCAGGTGATAGATCATCCGGCGCGCTTTGCTCTGGTCGAGCTGGTCAACGTGCACGATCCGGGATTGGAATTTGAGGCGATTCACCGGGTGCTATTCGAGGTGGATGGCGAGGATCTTACACAGCAGATGGATGAATTTTTTACCCGGCGCGGTACCCCATTGACGATGACCCCTTGCGCAGATTTGAAGGCGGCCAAAGCATATATTGACGATGCTCAGGCCGAGCATGCCTTTGTCATGGTGTTGGCAGGCAAGTTTTTCACCTGTGATATTGTCGATCCCGAGTTCACTCTCGAAGTGGCATCCTTGCAGGCCTTTCTCGACGATTTTTTGAGCCGCAACCTTGAAGTACGCATCGATTATATTCATGGTGAGCACGAAGTGACCAGTCTGGGCAGCAAGGAGCACAGCGCCGGTTTTTTCCTCCCCGCCATTTCCAAGCATGACCTGTTCCGTACCATCGTGCTCGATGGCGCCCTGCCGCGCAAAACCTTTTCCATGGGCGAGGCTGACGAGAAGCGTTTTTATCTGGAATGCCGACGGATTAAGGCAGAGAAGGCATGAGTTCTGAAACGGCCCCGGTTAAATACATCGTCTTCGATTTGGGTAAGGTTCTGATCGACTATTGTTACGATGATTTCTTTGCCCTGATGCGCTCTCGCGGCGTACAGGTTGCCGAGGTGGAAGCCTTTCTGATTGAGGCTCGTCTACTCGACTATGAGCACGGTCATCTCAGCTGTGAGGAATTTCTTGCCGGAATGAATCGGCTACTTTCAGCCCCCCTCAGCCGGGAGCAGCTGACGGACGCCTGGAACGGTCTCTTTGCCCCGATACCGGCAATGCTTGAGTTGGCCCGGGAGCTGAAAAGCCGGTATCCGGTTTATCTGCTCTCCAATATCGGCAAACTCCACTGGGATTTTTTATCAACAACATATGACCTGGACGTTTATTGCCATGATCGTCTGGCCTCCTTTGAGGCCGGCGCCATGAAACCAGCGGCAGATATCTACCATTGCGCGCAGCAGCGTTTTGCCCTGGAGCCCGAGTATACCTTGTTTATTGATGACAAGCCGGAAAATATCAGCGGTGCCACAGCCTGTGGCTGGCAGGGACTTGTCCACCAAAGCCCAGCTTCAACTAAAAAGTGTCTGTACGAGGTGACCGGTTTTACTGATTGAAGGGTTATTGTCAATGAGGCAGGGAAACTAGATGGACGCATTATTTCAATTGATCGATCGCTGCCTGCCACGACGCCTGCAGGTCAAGCTTAGTTTGCTGGTGACCGTATTACTGGTATTTCTTGTCAGCCTGATCGGGGCGCTGTTTTCCGATTTTTCGGAACGGACATTGCGCGAGCAGTTGGGACAAAAAGCCCTTGATCTTGCCCGGTCAGTTGCGATGAATCCGCTGGTCCGGGAGGGAATCGAAACTGCAGATGGTGCATCCGTTCAGCTCTTTGCTGAATCATTACGTCGAGCTACCAAGGCGGAATATGTCGTAGTCGGCGACCGGCAGGGTATCCGGCTGTCGCATCCTGAGCCGGATCGGATTGGTCGACGCTTTGTTGGCGGAGATCTTGGCCCGGCTTTAAACGAAGGTCGATCCTACGTTTCAGAAGCCGTTGGTACCCTCGGGCCTTCGTTACGGGGAATTACCCCTGTGCTGGGTGTGAATCAAGATGTTATCGGTTTTGTTGCGGTTGGCTATCTCACCAGCCAGGTTGAAGAGCAAATCCGTAGCCAGCGCTATGAAATTCTCGGTTATGTTGGTGTTGTCCTGTTATTTGGTGTCGTCGGCGCAACTGTCATTGCCCGTGGACTGAAAGCCGCGATCATGGGGCTGGAAGTTCATGAGATTGCTGCTCTATTCAAGGAACGCAACGCTATTATCGGGGCCATACGTGAAGGGATTATCGCGGTTGACGGGCGGGGTTATTTGACTTTTGTTAATGGTGCTGCACTGACCTATCTCAACCGTACCGATATGGATGAGATGTGCGGACAGCCTCTGGCTGAAGTCTGTCCCTGTACTGAGCTGGCAGCAGCCCTCAAAGCCGGAAAGCAGGCTCTTGATCAGGAAATGCTGCTGGCCGGACGGGTGATGCTGGTCAACATTGTTCCGTTGATGCATGTCGATGGAGGGTTGGTAGTCAGCTTTCGCCCCAAGGACGAACTCGACCGCTTAACCAGGGAGCTGTCCCACGTGCAGGAATACTCCGAATTGTTGCGCGCCCAGACCCATGAATATTCCAACAAGATGCATACCATTGCCGGGCTGATTCAACTTGAAGCCTATCAAGAAGCCCTTGATCTGGTGATCAACGAATCCAGCGGCTATCAGGAACTGGTGCGCTCACTGGCTGACGCTGTGCCTGATCCAGTGATGGCCGGGTTGATTCTGGGTAAATATAATCGTGCCTGTGAACTCAAAATCGCCATGGAGTTTGACCCACAGAACTCTTTCGCTGATCTGCCGGCCCATCTGGATCGTGATGCGCTGGTGACGATTCTTGGAAATCTGCTCAATAATGCCTTTGAAGCGGTGCGTGAAAAGGGCAGCGAGATGCTGGTTCGTTTATATTTGACCGACCTGGGCCCCGATCTGGTGATTGAGGTGGAAGATTCCGGCGTTGGTGTTTCCCCTTCCATAGCAGAGAATTTGTTTGACCTGGGTGTGACGACCAAAGAAGGAAAGGGGCGTGGTACCGGACTGCCGCTGGTTAAACATGCCCTTGCGAGATTGCAGGGAGAAATAACCTACAGTGAGGGGGAACTTGGCGGTGCCTTGTTTACCGTGATGATCCCCAAGCAGCAAAGGCCTAATGGATGACAGCAGAAAGAATCAGAGTCCTGGTGGTTGAGGATGATCTGCGCATTGCCGATCTACATCAGCGTTTTGTCGGTAAACTAGAGGGTTTTGAGGTTGTCGGTGTTGCCGTTCGGATTGATGATGCGTTTGAAATGATGGAGGTACTGCAACCGGATCTGGTGCTCCTCGACCTGTTTTTTCCCGAAGGCAATGGCATGGATCTGCTGCGTCACATTCGTGCCGGGGATCATCCCTGTGATGTCATTCTGATTACTGCTGCACGTGAAATGGCCACCCTGCAGAATGCGCTGCGCGGCGGAGTATTCGACTATATTGTTAAACCGGTGTTTTTCCCGCGATTTCAGGAATCTTTGCAGAATTTTCGTACCCTTCATCTGGCTTCTCACAGTGGTGCCACGCTGGAGCAGAAAGATATTGATCGCTTGCTTCATGCGCAGATTCCGGTAGAAGCGGATGCCGGCTCAATACCGGTACCCAAAGGGATTGATCCTTTAACCCTGAGCAAGGTTCGGCAAGTGTTCAATGACCCGCAGGTTGCCGATTTGAGTGCCGAGGAGGTCGGAAAAACGATCGGAGCCAGTCGCTCAACAGCGCGCCGCTATCTGGAATATTTGACAACCGAGGGGTATCTCACCGCCGATCTGATCTACGGTGTTGTCGGCCGCCCTGAGCGTCGCTATGTGCGCAATCGGTAAAACGGCGCCTTTTTTGTCGTGAACACAATCATCACAATCTCCATAATAGAATCAATTCTTTTTAAATCCTCAATGTTTACACTTTTCTGAAAGACTCCTAAGGTGAACACAACAAAGGATCCGGTGAGCTTGTTGCCGCCGGTTTGTTGATCACCTCTTCTCCCACAAAGGAGTCTGCCATGTTGTACATCCAGTTTCTTTTTCTGCTGCTGATCCTTTATATCGGTAGTCGTTATGGTGGTATCGGCCTGGGCGTCGTGTCCGGTATCGGTCTGTGTATTCAGGTTTTTATTTTCAAAATGCCACCGACCAGCCCACCGATCACTGTCATGCTGATCATTATTGCCGTGGTCACCTGTGCCGCCATTCTTGAAGCGGCCGGTGGTCTCAAGTACATGCTGCAAAAAGCTGAGCGGCTGTTACGTTCCAAACCGAAAATGGTCACGATTTTGGGGCCGTTGGTCACTTACACCATGACCTTCATGCTCGGCACCGGTCATGCCGTGTATACCATCATGCCGATCATTGGTGACGTCGCCCTGAAAAACGGCATCCGCCCGGAACGCCCCATGGCTTCCGCCTCGGTGGCTTCACAAATGGGCATTACCGCCAGCCCGATTTCCGCCGCAGTTGTTTACTATCTCTCACAGATGACTGACCTGGTTCCTGATCTGACCCTGCTGTCGATTCTCATGGTCACGGTTCCCGGCACCCTGGCCGGCGTATTGCTCATGTCTCTCTACAGTATGCGCCGTGGTGTTGACCTGGAAAAAGACCCCGAATATCAGCGCCGTCTGCAAGATCCCTTGTGGAAAAAACGGATTGAAGAAACCACCACCACAACCCTCGGTGAAACATTGCCGACCTCGGCTCGCAACGCGGTATTAATTTTCCTCCTGGCCCTGGCCTCCATCGTTGTCGTGGCCATGATCCCCGAGTTGCGTACCCTCAACGTTGGCGATAAGCCGATCGGTATGGCCGTTATCATTCAGATGATGATGCTGGCCTTCGGTGGACTGATCCTGATCGTCACCAAAACCAAGGCATCTCTGGTACCCGAAGGCGTGGTGTTCAAGTCGGGGATGGTTGCTGCCATCGCCATCTTCGGTATCGCCTGGATGAGTGACACCTACTTTAAATTTGCCCTGCCCAGCTTTCAGAGTGGCATCACCGAAATAGTCACTAACCACCCCTGGACTTTCGCCCTGGCCATGTTCGTGGTATCGGTCGTGGTCAACAGCCAGGCCGCAACCTGCCGGATGATGCTCCCCGTCGGTCTGTCACTGGGACTGCCGCCAGCACTCTTGATCGCGATTATGCCCTCATCCTACGGTTACTTCTTCATCCCCAACTATCCGTCGGATATCGCCACCGTCAACTTTGACAGTTCCGGCACCACCAAAATCGGCAAGTGGTATTTCAACCACAGCTTCATGGTTCCCGGCCTGATCGCCGTCCCCACGGCCTGTATCGTTGGCTACTTCATCGCTATATTCGTGATTGGTATGTAAATACAGAAGCATAGCAGCACCACTGTCCTTTGCGTCTACATGATGCAAGGGGCGGTGGCGTTAAAAAATGCTTTCTTGCCTCTGCTTCGGTGAAAGGTTAACATCCCTGTTGCAGAAGGGGGGGAAGCATGAACTCTCAGAGCTACAACCATAACCGCAACCACCGGCTGAAACAAAAGCTGGTGCGTTGCGGTTTTGTTTGTTGAGGGTCACGATAGGGTCAGGTCTCAACTCTAGACATATATGGTTTCTTTGGTAAGTTTTTGACGAGTCCAACACGATTAAGGGAGGGGGAAATGTCACGTCCATTGAGGATCCAATATCCTGGGGCATTTTATCATGTCACGTCGCGGGGCAACGAGCGGAAGGATATATTCAAGAGTCACAAGGATCGGGAGAAATTTCTGGCTTATCTGGAGTCTGCCGTAACGCGCTACGGGGCAGTCATTCATGCGTATTGCCTGATGAACAATCATTATCACCTGCTTCTGGAAACCCCGGTGGGAAACCTTTCGCAGATCATGCGGCATATCAACGGGGCTTACACGACCTATTTCAATGTCAAGCGCAAACGAGTCGGTCATCTACTTCAGGGAAGATACAAGGCCATCCTTGTCGAGGCCGATGAATACGCAGCCGAGTTGTCCCGTTATCTCCATTTGAATCCGGTCAGGGCGGGAATGTCATCCCGGCCCGAGGACTTCCAGTGGTCCAGCTACCGAAGTTATATCGGTCTAACTAAGGCACCTGATTGGCTGAAGGAAAGTTTCATTCTTGGTTATTTCTGCGGAACTAGTTCGGAGGCGAAAAACTGCTATCGCAAATTTACCGAAGACCTTCTCACCAGCGAATACCAAAGTCCCCTGAAAGACGTTATAGCCTCGACGATATTGGGCCGGACGGAATTTGTTACCGACGTTTTGGAACAGAATCTGGGCGCAACAAAAGACGAGCGGAACGTCCCCTCCTTGAAAGAGCTGGCGTATCGACCCTCCCTGAATGAAATTATAATAAAAATCAGGGAAGGATCGGTTAACGAGAAACAGTTGAGGAATGTCAGGATCTATTGCTGTCAGAAGTTCAGTGGAGCAAAGCTCAAGGACATAGGCGAGTATTTCGGGATCAGTGACGCGGCAGTTTCCCAGACAAGCCGGAGATTGTTGTTGAAAAGTGAAAAAGACCCGGCGTTGAAGAAATTAATCGAACAACTGGAGGAACAAATCACAAGCGTCAGAAGTTGAGACCTGACCCCTACTTCTTTTCCACAACGGCTTTCCCTGTATGAAGGGAAAAGCCGTTGTGTTCTCAAGGTGTCAGCTGTAACGGTCAGTCTTGCACCCCGTAAGGCAGGATCAGGTTGAGCAGGATGCCGATGATGCCGGCCAGGCCGATGCCGCCGAGCTTGACGATGGCCAGGTCGAAGGTCATGCCGCCGATGCCGAATACCAGGATGACTGCAGCGATGGCCAGATTACGTGGTTGCATCAGGTCAGTTCCGGCACGCACCAGGGTGCTGATGCCGATAACCGCAATGGCACCGAACAGCAGCACCATGATCCCCCCCATCACCGGTACCGGAATGGTGCTGAGCAGACCGCCAAGCTTGCCGATAAAGGCCAATAGAATTGCAGAAATAGCGGCCCAGGTCATGATGGCCGGATTGAAAGATCGGGTCAGGGCGACGGCACCTGACACTTCTGAATAGGTGGTGTTGGGTGGGCCGCCAAGGAAGGCGGCAACGCTGGTGGCAATACCGTCACCGAGCAGGGTATTCTGAACGCCGGGGTCACGGACATAATCTTTGCCGGTGATGCCGCCGATGGCAAGTACGTCGCCAAAGTGCTCGATGGCCGGGGCCAGAGCGATGGGAACAATAAAGAGGATTGCCTCGAAGTTCCAGACCGGCATGGTAAAATTAGGGATAGCCAGCCAGGGTGCTTCGATCGCCTTTTGCATGGAAATCAGTGCCGGTGCTGTCCAGTTGGGCAGATCCCCCGGATCAAAGGATGCCTGCAACGAAGCTGTCAGCCCGGTCAGATCAAGAAACAGCGACGTAACGTAGCCGGCGATAATGCCACTTAAGATAGGAATCAGGCGGATCATGCCGCGACCTAAAAGTGACACCAGCACCGTGACTGCAAGGGCGACACCGGCAATAATATAGGCGGTCGTTTCAGGAACCAGCCAGGCCGAACCATCGCCGGTGCGTCCTGAAGCCATGTGGATAGCAACCGGAGCAAGAACCAGGCCGATGACCATAATCACCGGGCCGACGACCACTGGTGGCAAAACCCGATGAAGGATGCCGCTGCCGAAGATGCGCACGATGATACTTAAGGCAACATAGAGCAGGCCCGCCGCCAGCAGACCGCACATGGTGCCGGCGATTCCCCATTGGCCGACGCCATAGATGATCGGGGCGATAAAGGCGAAGCTCGAAGCGAGAAAAACCGGAACTTTGCCACGGGTAATAATTTGAAAAATCAGGGTGCCAACCCCGGCGGTAAACAGGGCGACATTGGCGTCAAGGCCGGTCAGTAGCGGCACCAGCACCAGAGCACCGAAGGCGACAAAGAGCATCTGCGCGCCCAGCAGACCATCCTGCAGGCGAAAGTTGTAGTCAGTTGGGTCGTGGGTTTTATTCATTGGAGGCTCCTGTTACGGGTATAGTAGCTTTTACTTGGTACCAAAAATCTTATCCCCGGCATCACCGAGACCGGGAAGGATATAGCCGTTTTCGTTAAGACGTTCATCAATAGATGCGACATAAATGTCGATGTCGGGGTGAGCCTTGTTGATACGTTCGATGCCTTCCGGAACGGCGACCAGAAACAGCCCGCGAATACTGGTACAGCCCGCTTGCTTAAGCATATCGACACAGGCGACCAGGGAGCCGCCGGTGGCCAGCATCGGGTCAAGGATCAGCGCGGTACGATCCTGCATGGAGCTGGTCAGTTTCTGGAAATAGGTGACCGGTTGCAAGGTCTCCTCATCACGGTAAAGTCCGACGACGCTGACCCTGGCACTGGGAATCAGATCAAGCACTCCGTCCATCATGCCCAAACCGGCACGAAGAATCGGCACCACAGTAATTTTTTTGCCTTTAATCCGCTGAACTACGACCGGGCCATTCCAGCCGTCAATGGTCTCATCTTCAGTTTCCAGATCTTTGGTGGCTTCGTAGGTCAGCAGTCGGGCAACCTCGGAGGCTAATTCGCGAAAATCCTTAGTGCTGATGTCTTGTTGGCGCATCAGCCCCAGCTTGTGTTTTACCAGAGGATGGTTGACTTCTTGGACGGTCATGGGGGTGCTCCTTGGAAGATGTCTGGGATGGTCGCCGCACAGCATAAAAGGAACCTTCTTCCCGGTCAAGAATTTAGCTGTTGTCTGCAGCGGTTGATTTCCAGGGGAGGAACAAAGACGGCGTTTTTTATCGATAAGACGCTTTCTTCGACGGGCCAAGGTGGGCTATAGTCACCGGTCGGTATTTTTTGAAATTGGAAGTAATGACAATATATGATGAAGCCCATTTCGTTCAGACATTATCTTGAATATGCCGTCTTGCTGGTTGCCGCGCCGCTGATCCGCTCGTTGCCGCGCCCCCAGGCGTTGCACCTTGGTCGGAGTCTCGGTAAGTTGAGTCGTCGGTTTTTCCGCGGCCGCCGCCGGCTGGCGCTGGATAATGTGCATCAGGCTTTTCCTGATTGGTCGGCAGAGCAGGTAGATGTGTTGGTGAAACAGAATTTCGAGCAGCTGGGGATGAGCGCGGTCGAGGCGCTGCGGCTTGATCTGTTCTCTGTCGATAAGCCCGAAGAGTATTTCGAGATACACGGCGTTGAACATCTGCGCGAAGCTCAGGACCTGGGACGCGGAGTGATTCTGCTGACCGGTCACCTTGGTTTTTGGGAGGCGGGAAACTATCTGTTTCCGGCCCTGGGTGTGCCGCTTGATACCATTGCCAAACCATTTAAAAATCGTCTGACCGATGCTTATTTTTACCGGATTCGTACCCATTTCGGTGCTGATATCCTTAACAGTCGCAAGGGGGCACGGCGGATTCTCAAATCATTACAGGCAGGGCGTGCCATCGGACTGTTGCTTGATCAACATATTTCCCCTCCGGGTTCCATCCAGGTTGATTTTTTTGGTCGCAAAGCCTACGTCACAACGGCCATCACCAATCTGGCGATGAAATATCAGATTCCGATTGTGCCGACATTTTGTTTGCGGCGACCGGATAATCGTTATGATGCCTGGGTTGAGCCGCTGGTTCTTCTTGAGGGGAAAGGAGAGGCGGCGCTGGCGGAAAATACCCAGTACCTGACGACCATCATCGAACAGGCGATCCGCCGTGACCCCGGCCAATGGTTCTGGATGCACAAGCGCTGGCGCAAAACCAAAATCAAAAAACAACCGGATTAAAAAAAAGCGTTTAAACGGAGAAATAACAGATGACCTTGCAGCAGGAAATAGCCAAACGCCGCACCTTTGGCATTATCAGTCACCCGGACGCCGGCAAAACCACCTTGACCGAAAAACTGTTGTTGTTTGGTGGCGCTATTCAGATGGCCGGCACTGTCAAGGCGCGCAAGTCGGATCGTCACGCCACCAGTGACTGGATGAATATCGAAAAGGAACGGGGCATTTCCGTCTCCTCCTCGGTAATGAAGTTCGATTACCGTGATTTCGAGATTAATCTCCTTGACACCCCCGGTCACCAGGATTTCTCCGAGGATACCTACCGGGTGTTGACTGCGGTCGACAGTGCTCTGATGGTCATCGACAGCGCCAAAGGGGTTGAGCCACAGACCGAAAAATTGATGGAGGTGTGCCGGATGCGTAACACCCCGGTGCTGACCTTTATCAATAAACTCGATCGCGAAGGACAATCCCCCCTCGATATTCTCGCTGATATTGAAGAAAAGCTACAGATCGAATGTGCTCCTTTGTCCTGGCCTATCGGTATGGGCAAGCGTTTTAAGGGGGTGTATAACCTCTACCGCAATGAGCTGCACTTGTTCCGCCCCGGCGAAGATCAGCGCAAGGCCGATATTATCAGTATTGACGACATCAACAGTCCCGAACTCGATGAATTGCTGGGTACCCAGGCGCAGGAATTGCGCGATGATATTGAGCTGCTCAAGGGAGCGGCCAATCCTTTTGATCATGATGAGTACCTGCGCGCTAACCAGACGCCGGTGTTTTTTGGCAGTGCCATCAACAATTTTGGCGTTCAGGAGATGCTTGATGCTTTTGTCGAACTGGCGCCGCCGCCGGGCGTCAGGGAAGCGGCCGAGCGCCAGGTGGCGCCGGACGAACCTGATTTTTCCGGGTTTGTTTTCAAAATCCAGGCGAATATGGACCCGGCCCACCGTGATCGCATCGCCTTTCTGCGCATCTGTTCCGGGAAATTTACCCGCGGTATGAAGGTACGTCACCACCGGATCGGTAAGGATATTTCCCTGGCCAACGCGACCATTTTCATGGCCCAGGATCGAGCCCATGTTGAATCCGCCTTTCCCGGTGATATTATCGGACTGCATAACCATGGAACGATCAAGATTGGTGATACCTTTAGTGATAAGGAGCCTCTTAAGTTCACCGGCATACCCAGTTTCGCGCCGGAACATTTCCGCCGAGTACGCCTGAAGGATCCACTCAAGTCAAAGCAGTTGCAAAAAGGATTAATTCAGTTGGCAGAAGAAGGGGCGGTACAGGTGTTCAAACCGGTCAATGGTGCTGAATTTATTCTGGGTGCTGTCGGGGTGCTCCAGTTTGATGTCACCATGGAGCGTCTGAAGGCAGAATACAACGTCAACGCCGTCTATGAAGGAGTGGATTTTACCACCGCCCGCTGGATCCGTGCGACTGATCGGAAACGTCTGGAGGAGTTTCAGAAAAAAAACCAGAACAACCTGGCCATCGATGCGGAAGGGGAATTGACTTATCTGGCGGCCAGTGAGTGGCGTTTACAGCATACTATCGAACAGTGGGAAGGGGTCGATTTCCTCAAGTCACGTGAGTACAACTGAGTCGGCAAGGCAACCTTTATTGTATCTGTTCAGCACAGAATCCCCGAACCGGCACCATGGAAATGAGCTGCACAGGCCCCCTTATTAAGCAATGTTCATCCAACAAGCCGATGAACTAGCCTGGTGGAATCGTATGACACCTCAACTAGATAAGTTTCGATCTATCAATACGCGGCTGAAGTTATTGTCTGTTGTTTCAGGCATTCTTCTTCTGATCGCTGCGGCGGGTTTGTTTGTCACTCTGTCAAATGTGCAACAAAAAATTGATCTGCTGGTCGTAGAGCACTTTGACGAAGTCCTGAAAAACTCTCAGAATCGTGCCGACTTTGGCCTTGTTTTTGCCAGGTTGAGTGTTTTTCGCGCGAGTTTTTACGACAACCCGGAGTTGATCGAAACCGAAGGCCGGGCGCTGAAAACTCTCATCGAGCAGCTCGCTGGTCGGATCACGGATAGCGAACAAAAACAATTATTATACCGTCTGCGGGATGACTTTGCCATTTTTCTCAATCGTGCTGCATGGATTAATGCTTCAAATAAGTTGCGTCAATGGCAGGAAGAAGATCTGAGCGAATTGCTGATGTTTCACAGTGAGCTTCAGATGAGTGAAAAATATAGAGTAGATATTGATACTCGTGCTGAAGCCTTCTGGGAGACCTTTGCTCACCTGCGTGCGTTGCGCCTGGGTTTTGATAAAATGTCCAGATTGCTGAAGGTGGAGAATCATTCAAGGTTGCTTTCCGGTTCCGAGGAGATCGCTCGTCCGGCGATCGTTGAAGTAGAGCAACTCAGTACAGTCGTCCGGCAGTTGATTGCAGACACCCCTGCGGTTGAACTCATTAAACGGGATCTGCTGACACGACTGGATTATCTGATCTATTTACTGGAGCAATATCAGCTCACGATGCGCCGGTTGGGGGAACAGAATAGCTCGCTCAATCAGCTCACAAGTCAGATCATGGCCGCCATGTTGATTCTTGATCAAAGAAATTCAGCTACTGTCGCCGGAGTCAGAGAAAAGATAGACGTTGCTCTATATACTGTTTTTGCCGGGGTTCTCGGCATGCTGATCTTTTTAAGCGGCGTTCTACTGTACAGTCACCGCCGACTGTTCCAGCATGACGTTGTGAAACCTCTGGAACTGGTAGGCAGACGGTTGCAAACTTTTCAGCAGGGGGATCACAGCACTCCCATGCAGCTTGAGCGTTCTGACGAGTGGAAAAGTATTGAATCAGTCTTCAACGATATGTTGTTCAGTCTGGAACAAAGTATCGCATCGTTGCGTGAGTCGGAGCAGCGCTATCGGGAAATTTTCACCAATGCGACCGAAGGAATTTTTCGCTCATCCCTTGATGGGCGCTTTTTGGCAATGAACCCTGCGGCAGTACTGCTGCTGGGGCATGCTTCTGAAGCCGAAGCAATAGCATATTATTCTGATGTGGCAACACAGCTTTATGCCGATCCCTTAACTCGCCCACGGTTGCTGGAAAACCTTCATCGATCCGGCAGAAATATCAATTATGAGGTACAGATAGTCCGGGCAGATGGCAGTTTGTTCTGGGCAGAGATTAACAATCATATTGTCTATGATGCGGATGGCAATGTTCTTTATATAGAGGGGACGATTCAGGATGTCAGCGAGCGTAAGGCGGCCGAAGAGCGCTTGCAGCAATTGAAGAATTTCCTGCAGCGGGTGATTGATTCCATGCCCTCTGTGCTGATCGCTGTGGATCCTGTGGAAAAAGTTGTCCTGTGGAATCGTCGTGCTGAACAGGAATGTTGTCTGGGCTCTGATCAGGCGCTAGGGATGGCGCTAAAGGATGCCTTAACGCTGGTAAAGTACGAGGTTGTTGCATCGAACCTGAGCGAAGCTATGACAACCCGCAAACCGGTTCGCCTGGAGAAAGTCGAAGGGTGCACAATCGGTCAGGGAGCAACAAAACGCCATTACGATATCATTATTTATCCGCTGCCTGCCAGGGAAGACGGGGGCGCCGTTATCCATATTGATGATGTGACTGAACGAGTGGCGCTGGGTCAGATGCTGATTCAGAAAGATAAAATGGAATCGATTGCCGGGTTGGCGGCTGGTTTTGCCCATGAGCTGAACAACCCCCTGGCGGTTATTCTCCAGAGTGCCCAGGTGCTTCAGCGGCGGTTGTCGCCGGAGTTTGGTAAAAATTGTGAAACAGCCGAGGAACTTGGTACGTCAATGACGGTGATTGCTGCCTATCTCGAGCAGAAAAAATGCACCAACATGATTGCCTCCATCGCTGCGGCCGGTCATCGGGCGGCAAAGATAGTTGAAAATATTCAGACCTTCAGTCGTCCATCAGGAAGTGATTTCTCCCGCTATGCCCTGAGCGATCTGATCGAACGAACCCTGGATCTTGCGGTCAGCGATTATGACATGCGGCGCCAGCTTAAATTTCAACGCATCACTATTGTTCGTGATTATCATACCGTGCCGGAGGTGGTCTGTGATGCCGGGCAGGTTCAACAGGTGCTCCTGATTTTGTTGAAAAATGCCGCTCAAGCGCTGGTGAATGTTGATACTGATCCCTGGATTACTTTACGACTTGAAGCTAAAGGGGGCTATGTATGTCTCGAAGTCAGGGATAACGGGACAGGAATGTCACCTGAGGTATGTCGCCGGGTGTTTGATCCTTTTTATAGTACTCAGGTAGTAGGCCAGGGGGTGGGGCTGGGTTTGTCGATTGCGTATCACATTATTACCCAGAATCATCGTGGTTTTATGTCGGTGTCTTCAGAGTCCGGAGGTGGCAGCTGTTTCGAGGTTTACCTGCCGACGCTCAACAACATGAAGTTTGCATCTGGAAACTTCGGTGACCAACAGTGAAGTTTCTGATGGTGTGGGCACCCTCCGGGAAGGTTGGTTTATGGTTGCTCGCGAGGACACAGTAGATTCGGTATTCCGCGCAGCAATTCAACCTCTTTTGGTGAACATTCCAGCTCTCCATTGCTGATGCGGTTGGCATGCCATACCGCGACAGCTATTTCCGACAAACCATCAAAACCTACAATATGGCTTTGATGATGCAGATAAATGGCTTCTACCACCGGATGCGGTAACCCCCACAGATTGGCAAGGTAGGCGCCCACAGCGGCATGGGTTGCCCCTATCACCTGAATCTCGGCCTCGACGTTGCTGAGGTTGTCGGCCAGCTGTATGCGGCTGATATCGCGGGCAACCTCGGGCAGACAGTAAGTCAGTACCAGTTTGCCAATGTCGTGCAACAGCCCGCCAAAAGAGGCGTGGGCTGCTATGTAGTTATCTTTATGATTCTGTACCAGAGCCTCAGCGATGCGTGCTGTAGTGCAGCTATGCTTCCACAGGTCTTCCAGTTTGAATTCCTGTGTTTGTTCAACAGAGAACGAACTGAAGATGTGATGAGCCAGCACCAGGCTGCGCAGGGTGTTGAGTCCCAGATAGTTGACGGCTTCCTGCAAGTCACTGATATGGCGGACCAGTCCGATGGCAGACGAATTGACCAGCTTCAGAATTTGCAGTGTCAGTACAGCATCATCGCGGATGAGATTGACCAGATGTTTAACGTCCGCTTCTGCATCATCCAGCAGCGCAACAAGCTGGTGGTAGGTTCCCGGCAGGGTCGGCAGGGTGGTCAGTCCGTTAATGAGTCGCTGCAGTTGCTCATTTGAAAGAATGTTGTCGAGCTTCATGAGCCGGTCGAGCAGTTGGATGAAGGCACTGATGTCAAGAGGCTTCCACAGGAAGTAATGACACAAATTGATCGATTCCGCATAGGTTTCGCGATCCGGCTGACCCGTCAGCATGATCCGGATTATTTCAGGATGCTGTCGGCGAACTTGTTGTAAAAACTCATAGCCATTCATTTCCGGCATCCGGAAGTCGGACACCACGACGTCAACAGCAGTTGTTTCCAACAGTTTGAGAGCCTCTTTGCCGCTGTCGGCATAGAACATCTGCCACTGATTACGTAGACTGTGCAGACCCCGTTTAAGGCCGCGCAGCAGATTGGGATCGTCATCAACAAATAAAAGTGACTTCATATTGTATGTTCCTGTTAGCTTAAAGAATCATTTTTTCAGAGTGCGCCGGCTGAGCTCACTCAGCTGTTGGCTGGAATTGTCAGAGTAAAGCGGCATCCCATTTCCGGTTTGCTGTCGCAGGAGATAGTTCCTCGATGCTTGTTTACCACGAGATCATAAACGATAGCCAGCCCCTGCCCGGTTCCCTTGCCGACATCTTTGGTAGTAAAGAAGGGTTCAAAAATCCGGTCAAGATGTTCAGGCGCAATGCCCGTTCCATTGTCTTCAACGGTCAGTATCAGGTTCTGATCCTGCGTCCGGGTGGCAATATGGATCGTGCCGAGGGTGTCGTCCTTTGCCGGACCAGCGACGATGGCATGGGCGCTGTTGACGATCAGATTCAACATGACCTGACTCCAGCTGCCGGGCTCGCACATCAGCAGGGGTAGCGCTGGATCAAGATCGGTCGTCAGCTCAGCGACGTATTTCCATTCGTTACGAGTGACAATAACTGCGTTCTCGATCAGGCGGTTTACATCCGTCGGGCTCTTGTCGCTCTGCCCCGGATGACTGAATTCTTTCATCGCCGAAACAATTCGCACGACATGATCAATTCCCTGTAATGATTCCTCAATGCTTAACGGGATTTCGTCGGTGATAAAATCAAGATCAATCGTACCGATATCCCTGGTCAGATCTTTCTGCCAGGCTGAGTCCTGGATGACATCAGGGTTTGTGGTCACTTGGCGCATCCTGTTGATCAATGGCTGGATTTCAGCAAAAGAGTCTTGAAAAAATGACACATTATTCTGAATATACTGAATCGGGGTGTTGAGCTCATGGGCAACACCGGCCGCCAGCTGACCAATGGCTTCCAGCTTCTGCGCCTGCAGCAGTTGCCGTTGCAGGGCACGTTCCTGGCTGACATCGCGCCACAGGGAAACGTAGTAGATAATGTCGCCGGCATCATTGCGGATCGGGGTAATGGTGGTTTCGGTTTCGAATTGTGAATGGTCCTTGCGGCAGTAGGCGATTGCCCCGGACCAGACCCTGCCCGCGCGCAGGTTGCGGGTCAGGCGGGCGTAAAACGACTTCTTGTGATTGGGGCTTTTAAGCAGGCTGATCGGTTGGCCGATCATCTCGGCAGAGGTGTAGCCACATAAACGGGTAAAGGCACGATTCACATAGCGGAACACTCCATTGGTATCAGAAACCACCACGGCCTCACTGGTCTGTTCAAGTACGGTGGAATGCAGTTTGCGAGCCTCTTCCGCCTGCAATCTGGAGGTGACATCGTGGAGATAAACGACCCAGTTGCCGGCGGTATCGTAGCCGTCCCTGGCTGCATGATATTCAATAAAAAAGACTTTATCTTCCGCATTGATGCTGAAGGTTCCGTCGGACTGCTCCGGTAGCCGGCCCCGAATCTGTTCATGAATCATTGCAGCCAGTGTTTTCTGGTCGAGGGCGTAATTTCCAGTCCAGTATTCCAGCAGGTGCAGGTACGTGTCATTGTTGCGCAATATTCTGTAACCGGCGTCCATGACCAGTAGTCCACCAGGAATGACATTCAGCACCCGTTCGATGAATTGATTCTGGCGTTCAGTTTCGAGCAGGGCATTTTTAAGGGACGAGACATCCTTGGCTCCGGCAACAACACCGATAGTTTCTCCCCGGTCACTTTGCAGGCGGGCCAGATTCATCGAAACCGGCAGACTGGTGCCGTGAATGGTGCGGAATGTCATTTCGATATTGCGTAATTCAGATAAATTCTGTTGGTTGTTGCCGGCGGCAAGACTGAAGCAAGCACGGACGTCCTCGTCTGAGTCAGCAAACAGGAAACTGACCGGCATGCCGAGCAGTTCATCCTCGGAATATCCCAGCAACAGGCAGGTGGCCTTATTGATCCGGCTGATCAGCAGATTGCGGTCAACCACCAGCAGGCTGTCAAGGAAGTTGGCGATAACGGCTTCTGCTTCTTTCTGTGCTTGTTCCGTCTGTTGCAAGGCGGTTTTCAGCTCGGTAATTTCCAGATGAATGCCTTTAACTACTAACGGCTTCCCCTGACTGTCACGGCTGAAAACCTGACCAACAGCGCGCACCCAGATCCAGTGACCTTCCGCGTGAAGTAACCGATGATCGGTGGTATATACCATGGTATTGCCGGCCAAATGTTCTTCTATCGCGGCCATGATGTGGGGGGCATCATCCTGATGCAGCCGCTCTCTCCAGGTCGTAACGTGGGGCAATAGGTCTGTTGCCTGATGACCAAGCATCCTGGCCCAGGTGTCGTTGATGATCAGCTTTTCGGTCTGAACTTCCCAGGTCCAGGTGCCGAGTTGGGCGCCATCGATGATCAGTTTCATCTCGCGGTTGCGTTCACGCAATGCCTGTTCATTCTCACGAACCTGGCTCAGGGTCTGGTTCAGTACCCGGTTGCGGGTTGCTGAATGGAGGATACGCAGGGAAAGCAACACCAGAGTGCCGGAAAACAGGATCATGACAATCAGGATCGTTATCGAGGCGGTTTGATCGTATATATCCGTGGCACTTTCAATGCGCAGCAGGGTCAGTGGATATCCCTGAATCTCCGATTGAAAAACCAGCGGGCGGGAAACCCCCATGTTCTCGCTCAACCGGGAGAGCAGTTCATCATCGGCATCAAGGGAAAAAGGTTCTTTCTTTGACAGGTAACGGCTGATTTTTTCGAGCGACTCCAGCGGCACCAGATCGATCTGCGGATCAGCGATCTGGTGGTGATGGAGTAATATCCGGCGATTCAGGTGGTTGTCGTTCAGCGCAAGATGGCGGCGCATCTTGTCATATGGGATAGCCGCCTGGATAATGGCTTCAGTATTGTCGCAGCTGCCCAGGGGGGTCTGCAGATGAAGAACACCGTTCTGGGAGAAATTGTGAATCCGCTTGTCAATTCGCCGCAGATGTTCCGGCAATCCGGCGGTTTGTCCCGCCGGCAGTTCCGGCCAGCCGGCAATCAACTTGCCCGAGCAGTCAAACAGACGGATGTGCTCATAAAGGCTGCCGTCGGCAAAAGGAAAAAGTTGAAATTTTCTTTCAAAAGTGCGGGAAAGGTTTTGGATACTGGCACGCAGGCCGTATTCCATTGACATTCCCAGCGCCTTGTTGCGGAAATAGGCAGAAACCTCGGGACCTGTTGCCATCTGGTGCAATTCCGATTGCAAACGGTTGATGAGCATGGAAAAGCGCTGGGCTTCGGCGTCAACATCACTCTGGATGCGTTGGATTGTTCGCAGTTGCGCCTGCTTCTGGGCGTGGTAATTCATTCCCAGCAGAACCGCCATCACCGACAGCAGCAGGATGATGGCCACCAGGTAGGATCGTCGGTCCGTGCTATTGCTGTCCGGGGTGGTTGCTGTCGATTCTGTGTTATTGGTCATGCCATTTCCCTTGTCACCGTTGGCGGTTCTGAGGTGATGCATTATCTGACAACGTATTGATGACGCCGGCTGGAGACGGCGGTTTAACGGCTGGTCAGAAAAACTCAGGATAGTAATAGAGGACATCCGGGTAATATTTTCTAACCAGCTCCCGATAGATCCCGCTCGATTTCAATTCACGGTAAAAATCATTAAACGTCCGGCGCAGTTGTGGCGAGCTCTTTCGGAAGGCAACGCCCATCTGCTGTTCTTCCGACAGGGGGCCAAGAATCTTGATCTGTCCCGGCCAGGTGTTCAGGGCCACCAGGGCATCAGGCACATCCAGCAGGGTGATATCGGCTTTACCCTCGAGAACGGCGGGCATCATTTCATTAAGACTGCCGGTAAAATAGATGGTTTCAAATGGATCCCCGGCGAAAGGATAAAGGGCCGGATCAAGGCAGGTATTGCGCATACCGAGAAGCCGCTGGCCGGTCAGCAACTGGCGGGTAGCGAGAATGTCCGCCTCAAGGCTGACGGGGGTGATCGGGCTTAATGGCGATCTGGCTTCCGCCATCAGCCATACCTGGGTCGGGAACGTCGGGTCGGAATAGTCAATCACCTGTTCACGCCAGGGAATGACGGTCAGGCCGGTGGCAATGATATCACCACGAACCGCAACCGCGTCCCCTAAAGTTGCCTGGCCATCGCTGAGTTTGATGTCAGCACCGACCAGGTCGCGGATGATGGTGCCCCAGTCGGCCTGGACAAATTCATAGCGGACACCGAGATGGACGGCAAACATCTGCATCAGTTCAACACTGAGGCCATCGCCCTGACCGGTGACAAAGTTGGCATAAGGAACGCCAAGGTGTCTAAGTGTTCCTTCCTTTGTGATCGTCTCAAGGTCGCGGCCGGTGGCGAAGGATGTCGTGACAATACTCAGTAACAGTGCAAAGAGCAGGGTCAGGGGGATACGAAGCAGATTTGGCATGATGATACCTTTCTATTGTCAGGGTTTTTTAAAATCTTTTTTAAGTCGATAGGATTAGGTTACTATCAAAATCCATGCCACTAATATTTCCCCTCTGGTTTTGCGTAGATTGGCTGAGGGCTGTGGAGGCTCCCTGCCGTTAATCCCTGGTTTTGTGGCAATTTGTGCGGTACCTGAGGTCGTCTGAACTATTCCCCGGTGCTGTTAGAAACCTTTTTAGATAGATCCAAGCCGATAGAGACAAAAATCTATCTAAATGATAGACTCTGGTCAGTGTCCCGTCTTTTTGATAGGAGCGGTCAGAGCTATGTGTTGATGTCGCGACTTAATCATTTGAATTTACTGGTTTTTTTTTGGGGCCGGCAGAGGGTGTCTGGTTAATCTGCTGTGGAGGATAATGATGGTAATGGATATCAGTGTTAAATTCGCCCTTCTGGTGGTTGATGATGAGGAATATATCCTTTCGTCTATCAAACGCATGTTCAAGCGCGATGACTATCTGATTTATCTTGCCCAGAGTGGCGATGAAGCACTGTGGATCCTGGAGCGCACGCGGATTGATGCCGCCATTGTTGATTTAAAGATGCCGGGAATGGATGGTCTGACGTTGCTTGCGCAGATTCGTAAACGTTTCGTGCTGACCAGAGTACTGATGCTGACCGGGCATGGCGGGGTGCAGGAGGCGGTCAAGGCGATGGCGCTGGGAGCAGTTGATTTTATCGAAAAGCCCATTGCTGCCGATGTGTTGCACGGCCGGATCAAGCAGATTGCCGAGCAGTGGCAACAAACCTCGGAACATCGTAGGCGCCGTCATGAACTGGATCGTCAATATCAGTTTTCCGAGCTGATCGGGGAAAGCCCCCCCATGCTCGAGGTGAAAGAGATGGTGGCGCGGGTCGCTGATACCGATGCATCGGTGATGATCCAGGGAGAGAGCGGAACCGGCAAGGAACTGGTCGCCCTGGCCATTCATTTCAACAGTTCGCGTCATGTGAAAAATTTTGTTCCCGTTGACTGCGCGTCCCTTGGTGAAGGTCTCATTCAAAGTGAACTCTTCGGCCATACCAGGGGAGCTTTTACCGGGGCTTTAAGTGCTCATGCCGGCCTCATTCGTCATGCGCATGAAGGGACGCTGTTTCTGGACGAGATCGGTGAAATGGATCTGACCCTGCAGGCGCGGCTGTTACGAACTCTCCAGCAGCGGGTCGTCCGCCCGGTGGGCAGCAACCAGGAATATAAAGTCGATATCAGAGTGATTTCAGCAACCAACCGTCAGTTGACTCAGGAAATTGCCGCGGGGCATTTTCGTGAAGATCTTTATTATCGTCTCAACACCATCTCAATTGAGCTACCGCCATTGCGCCGCCGGCGCGAAGATATCCCCATGCTGGTTGATTTCTTTATCAAAAAGAATCACAACAGCAGCAAACAGATCACAGGAATTGACGATGATGCCCTGGCCTGCCTGTGTGCCTACGACTGGCCGGGAAATGTACGTGAACTGGCCAATATTGTGTTTCGGGCGGTGGTATTGAGTCGCCATGCGGTGATCTGTCCCGATGCCCTGCCGGCAGAGCTGCTCAACCGGGTTGCCGACGATAGCGCCCCTGATCAACCGGTTACTGGTGACACCCTTGACAAGTATGAACAATTCGCGATTGAGAGCGCCCTGGCAAAAGTCGGCAATAATCGTCGTCGGGCGGCGGAGATTCTCGGGATTGGTGAAGCAACCCTGTATCGTAAATTGAAAAAGTATCACTTGAATTAACCCCACAGCTTCACAGCTTCTTCCTTTCACATTGATAGCTTCAGTGGTCGCGCCTTGGTGGTCGCGGAGGTGGTGGCAGCAATTCTGGTCGCCTATCATTATTCGCCGGTTCATTTTAGGCGACAATAAATTATTTAAAATTAGCCTGTTGTCTCGAACGGGTACATTCCCTCGGAGAAAACCAGTTGTTTTAAGATAATCGGAATGAATTTTGCTTAATTATTGTAATTGATGGCTGTCGCGATGCTATCGGAACAATGGGTCATAGGGTAACGGTTTGATCATCAGGCGGGTGGAGCTCAATGGACAGGCAACGGCTGGAGGAGGGTATGATATGACGAACAAGAGAGTACTTTTTGTCGATGATGACAAAAATTTCTTATCCGGGATTCAGCGTAGTCTGTTTCGCCGTTTTGACATCTGCGTTGCTTCATCGCCGACGGAAGGCCTTGAATTGTTGACGCAGGAAAGCTTCAGCGTGGTCATTTCCGACATGAAAATGCCGGAAATGACCGGCATCCAGTTTCTCACCCACATCAAGGACTTATATCCAGACACGGTACGGGTTCTGTATACCGGCTACGCCGATCAGCAGACTGCCATCGAGGCCGTCAACCAGGGAGAAATTTTTCGCTTCCTCACCAAGCCCTGCAGTCTTGAACTGCTGATCCGGGTGGTACAGGATGCCATCCGCCAATATCAACTGATCACCTCAGAGCGCGAGCTGGTCGAGAAAACCCTGCTGGGGGCGATCGACCTGCTGTCACAGATTCTTTCGGTAAAAAATCCAACCGCCCAAGGGCAAGCCAAACGGCTGAAATTCTATATTCATCATCTGGCAAACGCTCTGGGCTATGGTGATCTGTGGTTCTATGAAATGTCGGCCATGCTTTCCAGGTTGGGTTGTCTGACGATTCCGGCCAGCCTCTTCGATCGCTATCTGGCGGAAGAAGAACTCAGTGACGACGACATGAGCCTGATCAACGGTCATCCGGCGGTTGCTGAAGAGTTATTGCTCAATATTCCGCGTATGGAAGATGTTGCCGCCGCCGTGGCATTGCAAAATCTTCCTTGCAGTGAGTTCAGCCAGGGCGCCGGCCAACAGTACAGTGAACGGGTCAGGATGGCCGCACAGTTGCTGCACGTATTGAATGAGTATGACCATCAGCTCAACATCCGCCACCGCACTTATGGATCCCTGGTGAAAAAACTCGCCGCTAATCCCCTCGAATATCACCCCGACATGGTAGCCGCGCTGGAGCAGCTGCAATCCATGAAGGTACAGTATGAGCCGGTATCCATCGGCGCCATGGAACTGACCATGCAAATGCAGCTGGCAGAAGATATTTTTACTAATACCGGGGTCAAGTTGGCCGCCAGCGGCCAGGAACTGACAGATTTTCTGCTGATTGGCATTAAAAACTACGCGAAAAAAATCGGCGTGAAAGAACCCTTCACGGTTCTGGCCCCTGTTGATTATGTTGAAAAGCATCGAGTGAATAAAGGAGTAGCAAAATGAAACAACTCATGTTTATTGATGATGAAAGATCGCTTCTTAATGCGATGGCGCGAATGCTTAAGCCACTGGAAAAACAATGGAAGTTCATTTATGTTGAACGTGCGGCTGAGGCGCTTGAACTGCTCACCACCGTGGATATTGATGTGGTTATCAGCGATCTGTGTATGCCGGGCATGAACGGACAGGAATGCCTCGAACGTGTGCGCGAGCGGTATCCCCAGGTCACCAGGGTCATGATGACCGGTCGCTCGGAATATGACGTGTATCGTGAGGGGATGACGGTAGCCCAGTATTTTCTCTGGAAACCGGTATCGCCGCAAGCGATGTCGACGCTGCTCCAGCTGTTATCCAACCAGGAAGTCGCATTGTCGGGAGAAGATCATGTTATCGATCCCCCCCTTTAATCCTTTCCAGTCGTATCGGCTGTTAACCAATGGGTCCTCAACCGATGGGAGGTTTCTGTGACAATGGCGGCAGTGGTGCCCGGTGAGCGTCAGGCGGAAGTTCTGTTTGTCGATGATGAATCCGACATTCTGGCATC
>JAGYPB010000042.1 GCA_018399135.1 Deltaproteobacteria bacterium
TCATATCAGGGGCTGCAAGAAACATTCAAGCGTTACAACTATCAACTCGATCAGATCGAAGATGGCGTACCGCCATTGATTGTCGACAGCATGCCGAAAGACTTAAACCGCATACCCGAAGTAGAAACACGCAAGCAGATGTTTTTTAAAATCATGCTGCCACTTATACTGCTGGTGAATCAAGAGATTCTTGCTGAGCGCGAGCAGCTGCTGGTCATTCAACAACAATACAATACAACAGAAACCTTGAGCACCGAGCAAAACACAACCCTGCAAGCCCTCGCCGCTCGCTATAAAATCAACCTCGACACACTGAAGGTAGACCAGGCCATTGAGATTCTGCTGCGCCGCGCAAATAGCATTCCGGTCGATCTCGCTCTGGCTCAGGCAGCCAACGAATCGGCGTGGGGAACGTCGCGATTCAGCCTGGTTGCCAACAATCTTTTTGGACAGTGGACCTTCATTCCCGGCCAGGGAATTGTGCCCAAAGGACGCCCGGAAGGGGAAATTTATGAAGTACGCAAGTTCTCCAGCATCTACGATTCGGTTCGTTCTTACGCCAACAATCTCAATACCCATCCTGCTTACCAGGATTTCCGCAATTTGCGCCAAGAACAAGATTCACAACACAACCCGGACGGTTTGATCCTGGTTGAGGGGCTGCTGAATTATTCCATTCGAGGTGAAGAATACATTCGTGAAATTCAGGCGATGATCCGCCACAATAATCTACAGCGGTTAAGCAATGTCAGTCTGCGTAAAACTGAATAACCCCACAACATCATTTCCCAGTCCACGGAAGAGACGAAAAAGCACGGACATTGAGACGAACACAAAAAAGACAGCAAACCACCAAACGATTTACAATGACATTAGTGTTGCCTTTGATCACTGTTCGATTCAGTGATTAGCAATTATCCCCTTTGTTTTTTTTCCGTGCGTTTCCGTGTCTTCTGTGGACGATCAGTTCATTCAGCAGTTACTTTCCCGGTGGATTATCAGCGTTGATCCAGAGCTGACTGAACCACTGCCACCCCCCTTCCGGTGCCTGCCGTGTCAGGGTGTATTTGTTACGCCTACCCTTTAATGGTTCATCTGCCGTTACCTGATACCAGCCGGCGGCCCGTTCTTGATGCATACTGACGCTGCAACGATTCCCGCCCTGGGCAAAACAGTTAAATTGAGCGGCACTGCCGGAAATACCGGGCATATACAGATCCAGTACCGGGGCATTTTGGGGATCAACAATAATCGGGTTGGAAGGATGCTGTTCAGCGACAACCAGCGCTTTCATTGCCACTTTTGACTTGAAATCAGCGAGAGTTGCGAACGGGCCACCCATAGGAAAGCGCGGCAAGGTAAAAGGGTCGTGCTGTTGGTGAATCACTCCGGACTGTTGGGCGTAGGCGGCAATAAAGCCGAGATCCTTCACAATTTCAATAATTTCTGCGGAGTATTCACCATAGGTATAGGCGATGATATTCGGAGTGAAGCCAAGTTCAAGCTCGAAGGCTTGCTGCGCAGTTAAAATATCGTCATAAATCCGCTGACGCCACTGATCGTCCGTTTCCCCCACCACCTTTTCTACCAGATAGGCATGGCTGGCTGTATGATTGCCGATCTCAACTCCTTGCGCAACCACTTCGCGAATCTGATCCCAGTTCATATAACCCGGGGTGCCGACAGAATCGGTATTGATAAACAGAGACACTGGAACGCCAAAGTCACGGATAACCGGCATGCCGGCATCGTAAAAGGATAGATAGGCGTCATCAACGGTGATCATCACCGCATGCTCGGGCAGGTCGTCACCACGGGCAATCCGTTCGGAAATATCCTGAGTAGAAACCGCCGGAATATTGCGTTCGCGCAGAAATTCAAGTTGACTGATAAATATATCGACCGAAATATTGGTTGAAGGATAACGGACATCATCAAAACGATGATAAATAAACGAGTTGACCTGGCCGGCACTGACAATCGCCGGTAACAACAGACAACATAATACCAACACAATAGCTAAACGAATCAATCATTACTCCTTTTCATTTGTTGCTTCTGTTTGCGCCGACCGCACCTTGTTGCGCAGATAACGGCGAATACTGTTACGTGCTCGCGGCGTAATCGCCCATTCCAGCCACTTTGGCAGCACTTCAGGTTCCTGCGAGGTTTCAACCATCACCTGATCGCCATCCAGTAGACGATTTTTAAGCTGGCGGATACGCCCGTTAATCACACCACGGTGGGCATGAAGGCCAACCGAATCGTGGATATCAAAGGCAAAATCCAGCACACTGCTACCTTCAGGCAACTTACGTACCTCACCTTGCGGGGTATAGACCTGGATGGTTGCTGACGCCAGTTTCAGGGATTCCGTATCAAAGGCCGACTCACCATCCATGAGGGATTTCATCAGGGAACGGAAATTGTCGTGACGAAAACGGAAGCCCGGAGCCAGTACGCCAGCCTGATTGAAACGTGCCAGCTTGCGGGTAGTAATTTCTACGCGCAAGCGCTGTTCTTCAGCCTGAACCGTCGTTTTGATGGCAAGATACCCGTGTTGTGATGTCTGGTTTAGATGATCCCGAAGTTTGCCGGGAATCGGCGGAAAAAGACTATGTAAAATACCGAGAAACAGATAAGCGTCCATCATCCGGTCGACATGCACTTCGAGAGTAAAAAGGGCAACAAAGCCCCTCCCCATCTCCTGCGCCGCTGGAATGGTAAAAGGGCGCCAGCGATCTTTAACCAGCACAGATAATTTCTGTTTTTCACAGGCGACATGAATTTTACCGCGTATCTGGCGCAGATACCCAGAGGTTTCTTCCTGCAGTTCGGCAATCACCTGCTGATAACGTTTGGCGCGTTTGGGATAAAGCAATGAATGTGACAAGGATTCAAGTTCCGTTGCGACATACCCCATCCCCAGATGCCGCGCCAGAGGGACATAAACGCTTCGGGTTTCTTCAGCAACAAGCTTTTGTTTTTGCAGGGGTAATGCGTCGATAGTTTGGAGATTATCGATACGATCCCAGAACTTCAGACACAACACGCGGATGTCATTGATTGCAACCAACAGGGTTTTTTTGTAGGTTTCTTTTTTTAAATCTTCACGACTCATCAACTCTGAGGTCACTTTGGTTAACCCGTCGACCAGATGAGCAACCTCATCTCCATATTTTTCACGTACTTGTTCTAACGTTACCGGGGTATCTTCAACCACATCATGCAGCAATGCAGCAATGATCGAAGAAAAATCCATCCAGTGTCGCGCTGCGAGATGGGATACGCGCAATGGATGAAAAATGTAAGGTTCTCCTGACTTACGAACCTGCCCATGATGGGATTCGCGGGCATCACTCAGCGCCATTTCAAGGCGGTCAATATCGCGATCAAGAACATCTTCAGCTAGTTCAGCGCCATAGTGAGTTACCAGCAGCTCCATAATATCGTGCATGAGACGCTGTTCAGTTTTTTCGTCAAACATGATCATGGCGTTTTCTTAACCAGGGGGCCAGGTCAGCTGGCGTTGACCAAGCAGATGAAAATGCAGGTGCCAGACGGTTTGACCACCAGCCTGGTTACAGTTATTAACAATCCGGAACCCTTCATCGGCAAAGCCAAGTTGGGTAGCTATTTTAGCGGCTGTCTGAAAAATATGGCCAACCAGGGTGTTATCTTCTGCTGTAAGGTCAAGGGTGGTCGCAATGTGTTTACGTGGAATCAGAAGAAGATGAGTCGGAGCCTGGGGGTTGATATCTTCAAACACTACAAGATAATCATCCTGATAACAGATGGTTGCGGGTATATCACCAGCAGCAATTTTACAGAACAGACAATCAGACGACATGAAATACCTCAATTCTGACAATGAGTTCACTAATAATATTTAACTGGGCATTATAGCAAAGATTGGTCGCAACATCTAACTGTTTGATCAAGATTTGCGTGATGGTCAATCCGAAATGGTTGTTGTTTTTTGCAGGTGGATAAGAAACTCACGGTTGCCTTTTGACCCAAGAACCGGGCTCTCAATCACCCCATGAACGCAGCAACCCAGCTCGAGAGCGAGAGCGCAGATACGTTCCACCACCTGATCTTGCAACCCGGCATCTCTGACAATCCCCCCCTTGCCAACCTGCCCTTTGCCAACCTCGAATTGGGGTTTGATTAAAGCCATAATTTCAGCATGCGAGGTTAGTAGACACAATGTATTAGGTAGCACCTTGTCCAGGGAAATAAATGAAGCATCAATGACTGCCAAATCCGGCACATCAGCTAAATGTTCAGGAAGCAGGTGCCTGATATTGCGACGCTCAAGGTTGATCACTCGGGGGTCATCACGTAGCTGCCATGCCAGTTGACCATAACCGACATCCACAGCGTAAACCTTGGCGGCACCATGTTGTAAAAGACAATCAGTAAAGCCCCCCGTTGATGCACCGACATCAAGAGCAATACGACCGCACACATTCAGCTTAAAGGCCACAAGAGCGCCTGCCAACTTCAAACCACCCCGCGAGACATAAGGAATATCTCCCGACTTCAGACGGATGTCAGCCTGTATGTCTATCTGCTGCCCCGCTTTGTCGATACGATGGTCATTAACCACAACCTTGCCGGCCAGAACCAAAGCGCGAGCACGTTCGCGCGATGCGGCCAGACCACGATCGACAAGCAACACATCAAGCCGCTTTTTCATGACCGGGGCCAGGGGCAACCAGACAAAAAAAGGGAAGCAGATCGCTTCCCCGGGCTTGATAACGTCGTTGATAGTGGATTAACCAATAAAAAATTCTCTGTTTTCATTAAAGACCTCGTCAATCTCTTCCAGCACACCATCAACCTGTTCTGCTGTCAGGTTGAGCGCTTTAGCCCCGGGAGTTTCAGCAACAATGAGATCATCGAGGGGCTGGCGGCGGCCAATTCCGAGTTTCATACAGACAAATCCGGCCAGATTAACGGTAGCTGCCAGACGCCGCATTTGTGCAGCATCTTCCTCCTCATCCGGTGAGATGTCCAGATCCTTGTGGTGCAGGGCCGTCATCACCAGGGAACGATTGAAATTCCATTTGTTCAACACCGCTGCGCCAACGACCTCATGGGCATAAGGAAAAAAGCGCGCCTCAATGTCTGATATTGATATTTCTTCTACATATGCCGCTTCGACCAGTTTGCGATAAAGATCGGGCTCACTGTAGTTCATGACAACCTTACCCAGGTGACGGAACAAGCCGGCTAAAAAGGCTTCTTCCGGATCGGCGGAAGAAAATTTCCGGGCGATAATACGGCTGGCGATAGCACACCCCATGGCATCTTCCCATAACAACTTTTCCAGCAGGCCATAGGATTTACTCATTCCTTCCAGACTGGCTGCCAGCACCAGGCTGCGCAGGGTTTTTTCACCGACGACAGCAATGGCGTGATCAATTGTTTTGATCTGTCTCTTCATGCTGTAAAAGGCCGAGTTGGCAACTTTCAGCAGACGAGCAGACACAGCAGGATCACTGGAAATGGCCTCGCCAAGTTTGCTGTAATTGACATTGGGATCGCCCAAAAGCTCCAGAACTTTATTAGCAACCGCCGGCATCGGGGGCAAATCGCGAACCGAGCGAACGACCGTCTGAAAATCTGTGTTCATATTTCTCTCCTGACATCTGATATGAGCAAAGGCGTGATCCTAGCAGAAAATTTACAAGGGTGCATCGCTTTTAATCTATCTGGTTAGCCACTTTGCTCCCATTGTGCCGGGTAGAGGAACGAAACCGATACGTCCTGCTGGCAATCTGGATCCTGCGCGGAGCGAAACGGAGTTGCAGAATCTATTTTCTCTTTGCTGATTTACTGGAGTCAAATAGATAACCAACTTAAATGGTCAATCCAAAAAAAGATCGGAACACAAGGGTTGACCGGCAGCAACAGCATAGCTGTTGAAATCTGTGATTCCCTCTTCGTGCAACACCTCTTCCATCAATAAAAACCGGCCACTGGCATGACGACAATCACGCGCAAAAGATAAGTGCATCAGCCATGATCCCGGAGGGTGACAATTTTCAGCCTTGACCATACCACCCAGCATGGCCAGGGCCGCCGTATCGATGACCGTTTTCGGCCACAATGCGTTGACGGCCACCCCCTGCTCGCCATACTCGGGCAGCAAGACCGATAACAGCAAAGGCTCATTCCATACTTGGACATGTAACCCGATGGGATTTAAACCAGCGGTGGTCAAGGCTCAGAGGGGGAGAAAAGACAGAATATGCGGATTTTTTGCCTCCTGAGAAGGTGTGGCAGGCAGTACCTGCCGCCAGACCCATGTACGTTCACCTGATGCATCAGATCAAACCGCTTGGACCGGCGTCTTTGAACCCAGACAGGAAAATAGCACTGGCATTGTTGATCAATATGTCGATACTGCCAAATGTACCAACAGCCGTCGACACTGCCGCCTGTAACCGATTTCATCATTGATATCAACCGCCAGGAAGAGCCTGGTCCACCAGCGGGGCGAAATTGTTCCGCAGCGGTGTAGATGGTACGGTGCAATTGCGGATGGGGTTCAGTGGTTTTTGCTGCAACAACAATATTGGCACCATCTTTCGCTGCCCGCAAGGCGACCGCCAGAAGTACCACGGCTGGCACCGGAATAAAAAAGGGTTTTCCGGACAACCATGCATGATTCCTCGACTGTCATTGGTCCGCTTCGCGGCGTCATTTGGATAAAACGGTAAACGGTAAACGGTAAAAAAACGGTTAATTGCTTAATTACGTTACGCTTACGCGTTTAACGATGTAACGTACGTGTTAGTTATGCACGCTCACTGCTCACTGCTTACTGCTCACTGCTCACTGCTTACTGCTCACTGCTCACTGCTCACTGCTCACTGCTCACTGCTTACTGCTCACTGCTTATTACTTGTCACCGAATACCGGTTGATAACCAAATTGCTGACAAAACAGTGTCACCATCTGTCTTTTGATCTGCTGCATGTCAACGGATCTACCTGTATCATGTGCCAGGGAGGTTACCTGTTCATGCGGGGCTCCGCAGGGAACGATGAGCTTAAATGTCGAGAGGTCATTATTCACATTCAAGGCAATGCCGTGGGAAGTGACCCAGCGTTTCAAGGCAATGCCAAAGCTGCAGATTTTACGTCCATTGACCCAAACACCCGGATTGCCGGCTTTTAATTCACCAA
Organism: Deltaproteobacteria bacterium; assembly: GCA_018399135.1. Taxonomy (GTDB): domain Bacteria; phylum Desulfobacterota; class Desulfuromonadia; order Desulfuromonadales; family Geopsychrobacteraceae; genus Pelovirga. Next base: position 7,200 of record JAGYPB010000042.1, read on the forward strand.
CAACATCATATTGTGCCAGCAGGTCGACAACCACCTTTAGAAAGCCGGAGGTAAAGTGGTGCAGGTCCTTAACCGATAGTTCCATGACCGGATAAACCACCAGCTGTCCAGGTTCATGAGCCGTGGCCAGACCACCACGGTTAATTCGTTGTAGAGCTACACCTCGTCGGGAAAAATCCTCTGTACTGCAGCGCAGGTCGGAGTCACCACCGCGCCGACCGAGGGTAACGGTGGCTGGATGTTCAGTCAGCACCAGGGTGTTGACACCGCAGCCGGACAAATGAGCCTGAACCATATTCATTTGACGGGCGCAAGCCTGATCATATACAAGTTCGCCCCAATCCTGAATCTGCAACAAAGGGGCGTTCTGATCAGTGATGTTATGCGGATGATTCACATCATTGCTTCCGTTGTTGCGCCAGCCCGAAATAGCGTCCGCGCAAGGTACTGCGAATAGGATCTTCGCCAAGCACAACCCAGTTATTGCTCGGTTCAACCCGCTCGATGTCACTCATCAAAATCATTTCATCAAGGATCTCAGAGGGAACCAGGTCAATGCGACCGTCTTTATAACGCACCCTGATTAACATACCTTTTCTCTCCAGCGTAATAGTCGCAAGTTAGAGGTTCCATTTATCAACAAATTGACAGTCTCAATACGTCAATGTCAATTGTCGAGCAAACCGTCAATTTTATCGAAATCCAATCTTTTTTCGGCCAGTTCAGTTAACAACTTTAACTTGTGGGTATCTTCTACTGTCAATTTGGAAACATCATCACTGATCATTTCGAACACCTTGGATGATGTGCGCCTGGCAATCATATATGGAATCCCGCTACTGTTAAGAATTTTCATGGTGATATGACTGATCTCACTCGATCCAGGGATCACCACGCCGGCAATCTTGGGGCGGAATTCATCGAGGTGGTAAAGATTGGACAGGGTTACCAGCAATTCGTCACGACTGCTGTTGACAATCACCAACGTTGATTCACGCAACAATTCCACCACCCGCTGTGCTGAAGCAGCGCCAATCTGCACATGGTGGATAATGCGCTGTGTCTGATCAGGGTTGGCTTTTAGTTCAACGCCAAGCACACCGGCAAGGCGGCGCATCGTTGGATTAGCAAGAATCGGCTGATAATTGAAGCCGCCAAGCACCTCGATATCTTCATCTGTAAAAGCCATTTCCAGATATTTGAGAGTCTGTTCACGTTTTTCCGGGATAATCTTGTTAATCAGGATAGCCTTGACTCTTGCCTGCTCTTTTTGAAAAAGGGCAAGATTCACCTGGGCGGTATCAACTACATTGCCCAGGCCTCCACCGGTTACCATAAGCACTGTAGCACCGGTGGCTTTGGCAATGTGGGCATTGTTGCATCCGAGCACGGTTCCTACCCCGGTATGACCGGCACCCTCGATAATCAAAAAGTCATTTTTTTCATCCAGTTCCTTGATTGCTCCAAACACCTGCTGGCGGATCTGTTCCCGGGATAACTCCCCATCCATCACACGGCGGGTATCACCGGCCGTTAAAACAAAAGGGGACATCAGCGGCAGATCATCTTCAAGACCAAAATAGCGCGCCATCAAGACCGCATCTTTATCCGCCATCACCCCCTGATATTCAACCGGCTTGGGACCTATTGGTTTAATAAATCCCACTTTTTTATATTTTCGCAACGCCATGTGCATCAATGACAGACTGGTAGTCGTTTTGCCACTGTTCATACCGGTTGCAGCAATAAATATTTTGCGCGCCATGATCCATCTCCTTGAAAGCTGATGCAGGGTACCGTATAAAATAATTCAACCGAAAAGTCACGCAATCTTCATCATCCCAATCGGTTTAGATATCATTGACGAAAAAAACACCAACGACCAACATGGAGTCATGTATGAGCACAAAGCAAATCAGTTTTACAAATGCCGATAGTGGACACCAGCTTGCGGGTCTCCTTGATCTACCTCAACATGCTGAGCCACAAGGATGGGCGCTGTTTGCCCACTGCTTCACCTGCGGCAAGAGCCTCAAATCAACCCGCCATATCAGTCGCGCGCTGACCAGCAAAAGTATCGGCGTATTGCGTTTCGATTTTACCGGACTTGGCGACAGTCAGGGGGATTTTTCCTCATCCCATCTGTCATCAAATATCGGTGATCTGGTTGCCGCTGCCGACTGGCTCAAACAACATACTGCCGGGCCGGATATTCTCATCGGCCATTCCTTTGGTGGCGCAGCCGTACTGCAAGCTACCCGTCTTATTGCTTCAGTACGTGCTGTAGTGACCATAGCAGCACCCTTTGATCCACAGCATGTAACTCATCTGCTGGATAACGCCATTGAGGAGATCAAAGAAAAAGGCTCGGCCAGGGTAGAAATAGCGGGTCGCAGTTTTACTATTGACAAGGAGTTTGTTGCTGATCTGGCAACCCACAAGTCGGAAGAGAGAATTAAACAGCTCGGGCGGCCGCTACTGGTATTGCATTCACCAAGCGACCCGGTTGTCGATATTGACAATGCACGACTGATTTATCAGGCCGCCAGACACCCGAAATCTTTTATCAGTCTGGATAACACCGACCATCTGTTGTCAAAAGAAGCTGACGCCCTGTATGCTGGCGATTTGATTGCCTGTTGGGCAAGTCGCTACCTGAGAGCAAAGTAAACTGAAAACAGCGCTATATCATCAGCCAACCGACTGACGTTGCCCTTCCACCTTGACCAACTGCCGAATTCGGGCAGCAATATGCTCAGCATCGAGGCCTAAACTGGCATAAAGTTGCGGCTGCGAGCCCTGTTCAATAAAGGTGTCGGGAATACCGAGGCGTACCACCGGCACCTGAAGGCCAACGTCACTGAACAGCTCCAGAATGGCTGAACCAAAGCCACCCTGTAAAACATTCTCTTCTATCGTTATGACCAGAGGGGACGTTTCTGCCAGGGCAATGATCTGCTGACGATCAAGCGGTTTGATAAATCGTGCATCCAAAACACTTAAAGCCATGCCCTCGGTGGCAAGCATCTCCGCAGCAGCGAGAGCCGGTCTCACCATACTGCCGACGGCAATAATCAGGCCATCGCTCCCCTCGCGTAATTGTTCCGCCTGACCGATAGGAATCGGCTCAATATTTTCAGGAAGAGCCATCCCTACCCCTTTACCACGAGGATAGCGATAGGCAAAGGGTCCATCAACCGTGAGGGCTGTCTTCATCAACCGCTGCAATTCATATTCATCACGCGGTGCTGCAAGAATCATGTTGGGGATCGATCGCAAGAAAGAAAGGTCAAAAGCTCCATGATGGGTTGGACCATCAGCGCCAACCAGACCACCACGATCCAGCGCAAGAGTCACCGGCAAGTTCTGCAGACAGACATCGTGTAACACTTGGTCAAAAGCACGCTGCAGAAAGGTTGAATAGATTGCGACAACAGGACGCAACCCCCGGGCAGCAAGACCGGCAGCAAAGGTAACAGCGTGTTGTTCAGCAATGCCGACATCATAAAAACGTTGTGGGTAGACTTGCGAAAACGGCTTTAGTCCCGTACCTTCAGCCATGGCTGCAGTAATAGCGACAATTCGTTCATCATCAGCGGCCAGATCAACCAGAGTACGGCCAAAAACATCGGTGTAAGAAGGAGGCGCATCGGGTGCAGGAGCGGCAACTTCACCGGATTGTGGATCAAATGGCCCAATGCCATGAAATTTGGGTGGATTCTTTTCCGCCGGACCATACCCACGACCTTTTTTGGTCAATATGTGAAGCAGTACGGGACCTTTAATCTGGGCGGCATTCTGCAAAGTTTCCATCAGGTCTTCCAGGTTATGACCGTCAAGAGGACCAAAATAATCAAAACCGAACCCCTCAAACAGCATTCCCGGCGTCATAAAGCTTTTTAATGATTCTTCAGCCCGTTTGGCAATACCCACCAGATCACGACCAATACCAGGGATATAATTGAGCAGAGTCTCTGTTTCCTTTTTAAAACGGATAAAAGTATCGGAGGTCATCTTACGACTCATGAAGGACGAAAGGGCCCCGACATTGCGAGAAATTGACATCTCGTTATCGTTCAGTATAACCACCATCTTTTGCTTCAGATGACCGGCATGGTTAAGAGCTTCAAATGCCATCCCGGCAGTCAATGATCCATCGCCGATAACAGCGACAATGCGATCATCAGTACCAAGGATATCCCCGGCAGCTGCCATACCCAGAGCAGCGGATACCGAGGTACTGGAATGGCCGACATCGAAAGCATCATGGATACTCTCCTTGCGCTTGGGAAAGCCGCTGATCCCTTGCCACTGGCGCAATGTAGAAAATAGCTCCTGGCGGCCGGTCAACAGTTTGTGAGCATAGGCTTGGTGACCGACATCCCAGATAATTTTATCCGCGGGAGAATGAAAAACCCGGTGAAGAGCGATGGTCAGCTCAACAACGCCCAGAGAGCTGCCCAGATGCCCACCATTGGCTGCAACCGTTGCAACAATCTGTTCACGCAGTTCGCGAGCCAGTTGGGGCAGCTGCTTTTTGTCGAGGGTTTTGAGCTGCTCCGGCGACTGAATCTGCGACAATAGCCTATCCATTTGCTCTCCTTGTCAACCGGGATTCACCGGCATATGACGTCAAATCGTGCACCATTACAGGATCAGTATGAACGTTCAATGATATAACGCGCAATAGCTCGTAGTGGTTGTGCTTCCTGACCAAAAATCAGCAGTGCGTTGATGGCCACTTCATTCAGTTCACGGGCGCGTTCTCGTGATTCCGCCAGGCCAAGCAGAGCGGGATAAGTTGCTTTGCCGCGCTGCTGGTCACTACCCGTCCGTTTACCCAGCTTCGCTGTAATTGCCGTCACATCAAGAATATCATCAGCAATCTGAAATGCCAGGCCGGCAGCTGCTGCATAACGCTGCAGGGCATCGCGCTGTTCCTGCGCAGCGCCACCGATGATACCACCGATCTCCACGGCTGCTTTAATCAATGCCCCGGTTTTATGAGTATGAATATATTCGAGCATCGGCAGATCAATGGAAGTACCTTCAACGTCCATGTCCACCATCTGGCCACCGACCATTCCACGGGTGCCGGCGTGGGTTGCCAGCAGATGGATAATCGCCATCCGATCATCAGCAGATACTCCCTGCATAACATCGCTGCGACTCAGCAATACAAAAGCTTCGGTCAATAAACCGTCACCGGCAAGAATAGCGGTTGCCTCGCCATAGACCTTGTGATTTGTAGGACGACCACGGCGCAAATCGTCGTTATCCATGGCCGGAAGATCATCATGAATCAATGAATAGGCATGGATCATCTCAACCGCACAAGCCGCCGGCAGAGCATGGCGAACATCGCCCCCCACCGCTTCGCAGGCCGCTAACATCAATATCGGACGGATGCGCTTACCGCCGCCCAACACCGAATAACGCATGGATTCATGAAGGCGGTCAGGACGAATGGTTGCAATGGGCAGAAACCGATCGAGAGCCTCTTCAACCAGCGCCAGTTGACGGCCAAGATAGATCTGCAAATCGCTGCTATTATTATCCATCAAGGGGCTCCCGCTGTTCACTACCATCGGGTTGTTGCAACAAGTGTTCGACCTTAAGTTCTACTGCCCGTAACGATTCGCGACAATAGTCTGCCTCTTTAACCCCGGTGCTGAACACAGTGAGAGCTTTTTCAAGAGAAAGTTCTCCCGATTCCAACTGCTCAACAGCATCTTCAAGTCGGCCCAGAGCCGCTTCAAATCCGCTCTTCTTTGACATAAGGACTATCCTTTTGACGTAATTCGTTGATTATCAACACCTCGGCGGTTCGCCGTCAAGGGTCGAGCCCACATCTTCTTCGACGTCCCCCCTCACTTCCGTCACTTTGACCTGTAATTGCCCCTGCGCAAGAATGACGCGCAAGTCATCAAGGGACTGTACTTGACTGCTGGAGAAAACCACCTCGGTATCACGTTGAACGATCGCGTAGCCACGGTTTAGTACCGCTGTCGGCGATAGCGCGTCCAGGCGCCCAGCAAGCAGATTAAGGTGATGATGGCGGATCTGACATAAATGACGCATTCCCTGAACAAGCCGAACCCACAACTGCGCAACGTGCTGTTGCTGAAGGCGCAATCGTTCCACAGGGGATTTCAGACGTTTTTCCAGTCCATCGAGACGGCTGGCAATCAAATTTATTTGCCAGCGCATCTGCCGGCCGAGACGCAGAAGCAATTGATCAAGATGACGCTCCAGTTCAAGGCGATTCTGGACAACCAGTTCTGCCGCAGCACTTGGCGTCGGGGCACGCAGATCGGACACCAGATCAGCGATGGTGACATCGGTCTCATGACCAACAGCTGAAATCACTGGAATATCGGATGCAGCAATGGCCCGTGCGACAATTTCCTCGTTGAATGCCCACAAATCCTCTTTTGAACCACCACCACGTCCGACGATCATGACGTTGACATCCGCATGACGGTGAAGATCGGCTATCCCGGCAGCGATCTCTGCGGCGGCTCCGACCCCTTGAACCCGAACCGGACGCAATAGCACTGTCACCCCGACCGCACGTCGTCGCAGAATCTGTAAAATATCCTGAAATGCTGCGCCGCTGGAAGAGGTCACAATGCCGATGGTTTGGGGAAAAGCCGGCAGGGACTTCTTTTTTTCCCGAGCAAAAAGACCTTCCTTCTCGAGGCGCAACCGCACTTCTTCAAAAGCCTGTTGCAGGCTGCCGACCCCTTCAGGATTCATGTCTTCAACAATCAGCTGCAGATCACCCCGTTGCGGATAAACCGAAACCCGGCCACGACAAACAACACTCTCCCCGTCCTGAGGTTGAAAATTTAACAAGCGCGACTGACTGCGAAACATAGCACAACGAATCTGCGCAGAAGAATCCTTCAGGGTAAAATAAAGGTGTCCGGAGGAGGGGCGCGACACATTGCTCAACTCCCCTTGAACCAGAACCTCGACAAAGTTATCTTCAACCAGCTCCTGCAGAGCACTGACCAGTTCTGCTACTTTAACCACCGCCTGATGATGAAGATCAACTGTCACTATGGCTCCTTATCTCTTCCACAACTGTCCGGCGATATCTCTGTTTGCTGAGTTACTTGAGTCAGGGAGATATCCAGATAGTGTTAATAGCGCCGTACCAGAGCCGAAGCTGGAACAAAATCAACCTGTTGCGCCTGCAGCCAGTCTTTTTCCAGACGGATAGCCTCAAGGGTTTCCGGATAAGGATGACCAATGGCAATCACATCACGCCGTGACTTTGCCAGTTGCACCATGTTGCGCAGCTGGCGACGGATATAGTCAACATCTTCCTCATTATCAAGGAAAATATCCCGCGCAGCCGTTTTCAACCCCATCCGTCGTGCCTCCGAAAATGCAATCGAGCTGCTGATAGTGACACTGTCGATAAAGAACATGTCCTGATGTTGAAGCTCCTCCAGGACAATCCGCATTGGCTCGACGTGCTCAGTAAAGCGTGATCCCATATGGTTGTTCATGCCGACCGCACCCGGAACCTGTTCACGATAACGCTGCAGCATGCGCCGGATGTCATCTTCCGAATGTTGCAACAACAGGGCATCATCACCCGGGTTGGTTTGAGGGTAGCTACGCGGTTCCATGGGCACATGAATCAGATATTCCCGGTTGACATGACGCAAAAATGCCGCAGAAGCACCAGCCCTTTCACTCCCCGGCAAAATCGCAGGGGTGAGCATCAGTCCAGCATCGAGAAATTTGCGCAAAGTCGTTAATGACGGACCAAGATCGTCAATAATAATCGCGATTCGTGAACGCTGTTCGCCATCAACAGGTAAAGGGGTCTGAAACAATAATTTCAGTTGCAACCGGCCCTCCCAGAACAGTTCGACAACCCCTTCCTGTTCCCCGCTATCCAAGCGCGCCGGAGCGCCGGTTTGTTCTATATGTCGTGCCAGTTCAGTCAGTTGCCCTCGTGCTGGAAAATCACCAAAAATTTCACGCGCATCAATACCCTCGGGGGCAGCAACGCGGCGCCATCCCTGAGATTGCGGGCCATTGATCAGTTGCAGTTCAATCAGTCTGAAAATATCTGCATAGTCATACTGACGCGTCGGTTGATAGTCGCTGACGGGTTCTTCGTAGACGACCTTAGTGGGTCGCGTCAGCAACTGATCACGTAAGCTCGACAAAACCAACAGACAAACAAAGACAAACACTATCAGAACGAGGCTTGCCAGCAACATTCGCGTGGTTTGACTCAGACCCGGTTTTAACGCAGGTTGTTTTGTTGTTTTTTTAGCCGGCTTTTTGGGGGCTGATGCTTTTTTACTCGGTGCCATTAGTGATGCATTCTTTCCGGGGTTGTCATGCTGTCATCAAGTGTCCTTCGACTTTTACGCGAGAACTGATGGTAACCTTTGAGCAGATCAAGGGCGCGCTGCAATTGATAATCATCGCTCTGATCATGCCGTTCCTTTATTGCATCTAACGTTGGTTCCCGGTCTGCCGTTGGAGCCGGCAAATGCTTTTCCAGATCCAGTTCACGCATGCCGCCACGAGAACTTTGTTGTGACAGAGTCATCTGTGGTGCCACAATGTCAGGAGTAATCCCCAGCGCCTGAATAGAGCGGCCTGACGGCGTATAGTAGTGCGCCGTTGTCAGCCGCAATCCGGCACGATCAGGCAGGGGGATAATTGTCTGCACCGACCCTTTACCGAAGCTCTGTTCACCCAGGACAACCCCACGTTGATGATCCTGCAGAGCGCCGGCAACGATTTCCGAAGCGCTGGCACTGCCACTATTGATCAACACCACAAGGGGATAGTCCGGCTGTGTATTGCCGGCCTGTGCCCGAAACGATTGTTGCATTTCCGGTTGGCGGCCGGACGCAGAGACAATAATTCCGTCAGCGATAAATAAATCCGCCACAGCGACAGCCGCTTCCAGCAATCCACCCGGATTGTTGCGCAAATCGAGAATCAAACCATTGAGCGAACCATCAGCCTGACGGTGCAATTGCAGCAGATGTTCAGCGACATCCTCGCCACTGCGTTCCTGAAACTGAATCAGGCGCAGATAACCATAATTATTGTCCAGCAGGCGACTACGCACTGATTCGACCTGGATGATGGCACGAACAAGATTGACCTCAAAGGGCTCAGTCATCCCATCCCGCGAAATTGTCAGCTCAACCGTTTCACCAACTTCACCACGCAACAGCCGGACGGCCTGCATCATATCAACATCACGGGTTGCTTTGCCATTGATCGCAACAATCTGATCACCAGCAAGAATACCGGCCCGACAGGCTGGTGTCCCTTCTATCGGAGCGACAATGATCAGCTCACGATCCCTGATTGACAGCTCAATCCCGATGCCACCGAACTCACCCTGTATTTCGACTTTCAGATCATCATACATGTCAGCAGACAGGTAGCTGCTATGAGGATCCAGACTGTCAAAAATACCGCGAACGGCACCATGTATCAATTCTTCAAGGCTGATGTCCTCAACATAGTTGTCGCGAACCAGGGTCAGCACATCGGTCAACAGTTCCAGGTTCTGATAGTCCTGGGGGGAATTCAGTGCCGGTGCCGGTGCCGCGACCCCCAGACCAGGCACAACGAACAGAACAAGACATAAACCGACCAACCACTTGTACAACAACATCAAGTTTCTCCTGTTCACAGGGCCTTTAACCAGTTCAGCGGATTGACTGGCGCCCCTTTGTGGCGAATTTCAAAATAGATACTTTCCCGGCCTGCTAAACCACTGTGACCGATCAGCTCTGCAGTTGCAACCTGATCACCGGTTTTTTTGCGCAAGCGATCCAGTTGGGCGTAGAGGGTGTGATACTCTCCTTCATGACTGACAATCAGGAGATTTCCGTATCCTCTGAAATGGTCGGCATATACTACCTCGCCATGGGCTACCGAACGCACCTCGGAACCCGGTCCGGCAGCGATTTCAAGTCCATTACTCTCATAAATTGTACCAAGCGTATCATCGCGCTGGGTACCGAACCTGATAAGGACCGTCCCGGTCAAAGGCCAATTCAATTGCCCGCGCTGTTTGGCAAAATCAAGGACCACACCTCTTGGCGCTGAAGATGGACGCGGTGGTGGTCCTTGCTGCAACTGCTCAACCAGCCCTTTTAACCTGAAGGCATCCTGCTGCAAACCGGCCAGTTCCTGCTGCAATTTTTTGTTTTGAACCTGCGCCTGCTGCAGCAAACGTGCCTGCAAGCGCCGTGCACTAACCGCTTCCTGACGTTCTGATTCTTCGCTTTTAAGCAGGGCAGACTGGCGTTGCTGCAGTGATGTGAGTTGCGCTAAATGATGCTGCGAAGTAGTAATCGCCTGGCGGAATTCATCGAGCAATTCCCTGTCGTTCTCCATCACTCGGGTCAAATAATGATACTGCTGTATCAAATCGTTGGGCGATTCTGCTGAAAAAAGAATTTTCAACATACCGGCTTCGCCCTCTTTGTAGAGGGCAATCAGACGATGTTCGAGACCATCAGCTATTTTTTCCGACTGTGCCTGACTCTGCTTGAGGGTTTGTTGCTGCTGGGCTATCTCGCGTTGCAGACGTTGTTGTTCGCCCTTGATCACGCCAACGCGTTCATCAATACGCTGCAGCTGACTACTGAGCAGAGCCAGATCACGACTGATATCGATTTCGGACTGGCGCTGTGCTTTTAAGTCGGCTTCAGACTGATCAATACGCAAACGAATCTGCTCGAGTTGGCGTTGGGTTTGCGCTAAATCATTGGAAGCCTCCAGCGTACCTGTCAAGACGAGAGAAAAGAGGGTAATGAGCAGAGTGGCAAAATGTTTCACCATCAGATCCGAACAAAACGACGCAACGACGAGAGGCTGCCGAGAACGCCAAGCACAACACCGGCCAGCACCAGCACTAATTGCTGGGACGCAGTAAGGAAAAGCAGATCAAAATCCAGCGGTGTCAGCCAGAAGGCATGCAACCCCCGTGAAATAATCAAAGAAAAGGAAAGACTTAAAAACATTAACGACAACAGGCCACCAATAAAACCCTGGATAGCACCCTCAAGCATGAATGGAATTTTAATGAACCGCATGGTTGCACCAACCAGAGCCATAATCTCCAACTCATCTCGCCGTGCATAGAGGGTCAGCCTGATGGTGTTGGCGACAATAAACAGGGTTGCAAACAACAAAAAACCGCCAAGAAAAGCACCGACAAAACGCAGCATACTGATGAAATTGTTAAAACGCTCCAGCCAGGTCTGGCCATAGCGCAAATCGTCGACCGGAATCAGGCTTTCAAGTTGAGCGATGATTTTTTCGATTCCCTGCTGACTACGAAATTCAGAATGTAACGCCAGCTCAAAGGATGCCGGTAACAGATCCGATCTGACGCCCTGCAGTAGCACTGCATCATTCCCCAGGCGCTCACCAAATCGCTCCATTGCTTCACTCGGTGACACATAAGCAACCTGATCAACACCATCAAGTTGCTGCATCTTTTTAATCAGTTCAGGAAGTTCCTGAGGCGACGGGGGGGTCTGCACATAGGCGATCACCTGGATTTCCTGTGTCCAGCGTGCTGCCAACTGTTCAATGTTGACGACAATCAGAAAAAAGGTCGCAATTGTGGCCAGAGAAACCGCCATGGTTAAAATAGCGGCACTGCATAAGAAAGGCCATTGACGCATATTGCGCAAGGCTCTTAAGAAAAAATAGCGAACTGCTTCCAGCACCGCTGGAACCTCCACTTTAAGGAATTTAGCACCTATTCAGTGCCCACGATGCGCGGGATCAGGGTGACCATGGCGCGAGATGTCCCCTGGCGTGACAACACCAATCCGCGCTGAACAGATACAAAATTTATGACTCTGGACCAAACGGATCCATAGGGCGTTGGTCCCCAACCAGTTTACCCTCATCAAGGGTAATAACTCGACGTGGAAAGCGTTGATGAAGGCTATAATCATGGGTTGCCAACAGCACCGTCGTGCCACGGGCATTAGCTCGCTTAAAGAGCTCCATAATTTCGAGAGTTACCCCCTGATCAAGATTACCACTAGGTTCGTCAGCCAGTAGAATCAGGGGATCAACGACCAGTGCTCTGGCAATGGCAATACGCTGTTGCTCACCACCGGAAAGCTCCTGAGGTTTACGTTGTAGACGATGTTCAAGACCAACCTCTTTGAGTGCCTGATAAACCTTTTTACTGACCTCAAAGCGCTTTTTTCCTTGAGCTTCAAGAGCAAATGCAACGTTTTCGTAGACACTGCGACTTTGTAACAGTTTGAAATCCTGAAAAACGACACCAATCTTGCGGCGCAGATAGGGGATATGATGGCTGCGAATGCGGGTAATATTCTGTCCATCAACCAGAATCTGACCACGGGTTGGTCGCTCGGCAACATAGAGCATCCGTAAAAAGGTGGTTTTACCGGCGCCTGAAGCGCCGGTTACATAAACAAACTCACCCTTGTCGATTTTCAGCGACAGATCGTTAACAGCTACGGAATCGCGGCTGTAGCGTTTAGACACATTATACAGCTGGATCATATCTACCTGCCAACAGGATCCGATCGGACATCAACCCTGTGCCTGTACCGCTGTGATGGCAGCAACATTGACAATATCATCAACTGAACAGCCACGAGACAGGTCGTTAACAGGCTTTGCCAGACCCTGGATAATCGGACCAACCGCTTCAGCTCCGGCAAGACGCTCAACCAGTTTATAACCAATATTGCCGGCATCCAAATCCGGAAACACAATAGTATTGGCTCGTCCGGCCACCGGCGAACCGGGTGCTTTCTTTTCTCCCACCTTGGGGAGCAATGCCGCATCTGCCTGTAATTCTCCGTCAATAGCTAATTCCGGAGCCAGTTTACGGGCTATTTCCAGAGCCTTGAGAACCTTGTCACAGTCGCTATGGGCGGCGCTACCCTTGGTTGAGAAACTAAGCATGGCGACGCGCGCATCAACACCGAGAAAACTCTTGCAACTGGCCGCTGTACTGACGGCAATTTCAGCCAGAGCCTGGGCATCCGGATTGGGATTAACTGCGCAATCAGCGAAACACAGGACACCATTTTCTCCAAATTCCGGTGTTTTGGTGACCATCAAAAAAACCGATGAAACCGTATTCATATTAGCAGCTGTGCCGACCACCTGGAAAGCTGCGCGCAGCACGTCACCGGTAGTATTGGCAGCACCGGCAACAGCACCACCAGCCTCGCCAAGCCGCACCATCATCGCGGCAAAATAGAGATTGTCGTCAGCAGTCAACAGCGCGATCGCGTCATCACGAGTGAGTTTCTTTTTTTTGCGCAACTCTACCAGTTCATCTATGTAGGCTGGTAAGCTTTCAGCATTTTTGGGTTCCACAAGAGCAACGCCGTCAAGTGAAACACCCAAGGTCGAAGCTTTTGCTTTCAGCTCAACGGGCTTTCCCAGCAGCACAACACGAGCTAGATTGTCACCTGCGATTTTTGCTGCAGCTTCGATCATGCGATCATCATACCCTTCGGGAAGAACAACAGTTTGCAGGTCTGCTCTTGCCTTGGCTTTAATCTGATCAACTAATTGCATGTATAGTCTCCTTTGTTTGTAACTATTCAGCTTGGCCTTGCGCAGGATATTCGGATCCTGTGGCAAGGGTATCTGTCGCCATGGACGGCGACAGCAAGCGGTCATGGATGACGAAAAGCGTCCCTTGACATAGGGTCCCCTATCCGGTGCTGAACAGATACCTTTGTTTTACCTGGAATAACGTCGCTGTACTTGTTCAGCTCTTAAAAATTTTGTGTCTGTTGGTTATACTCAGCCACTCCTTAAGGGTCAATGTTTTTCCTTTTGTAACTATTCAGCTGTAGCCCTTGCTCTGGATCCCCGATCCGGGGCTGAACAGATCCTTCCTTTTTTCGCCAAAACCGCAGCGCTATTGTGCTTTAGAGTCAACTGACATAGATGGAGCAAGAGTCTTTGATCAAATCACACTGGTGAGCAGTAACAATGACAGTGTATAGTCAGAAGTCATGAACAATCTATCATCAATTAAAAGCCCTAAACCATTCAACCGCACGCTCCTCTTCCTGACCTGCCTGCTGTTGTCCCTGCTTTTCCATGTCGTCATCATTTTGTCCTTACAGACAAAAAAGGCATCAGAACCGGCTCAACAACCAACGGTTATCCAGCTTGTCGATAAAACTCCACCCGAAATCAAACCCCAACCTGATCCACAACCCAGTTATGAAATCGATCAACTCCCCCTTCTTCCGGAACCGGAAATTGAGGTTGAATCACCACGCCGCGCTGAACGCGACCAGCAGGTTGAACGTGAACAGGCCCCCCCGGGAGACGATGTACGCGACCAACGCCGGATCACTACCCCCGCCCCGGCACCTGCACCGGTTCCTGTACCGCAGCCGGCACCTGTTCCGGATCCGCCGGCAGCTGCAGTACCCGAACCAACGACGCCACCAGTCGATAGGATAAAACCTGATCAGCCGTTAACCAGGACAGAAGAAAAACCGCAGGAATCTGCCAGGGTAACGGAAAGTCCGACCCAGCAGGAAGAACAAGAAAAACCCCGCTTAACCCGTGAGCAATTATTTCCATCACCCAACAGACTGGCTGAAATCATTGAGGGACAAGACGCACAGCGTGACAGAGTTCGTGAACGGGATGATGTGGAGATGGGTGACGAAATCTGGCTTAACCTGCAGCATGACCGCCTGGTCTCTTTTTTCAGACGATTTCATGACCGCGTCGAACGGGTCTGGAATTATCCAGCCGATGCTGCCATCAATGGTATTGAGGGAACTCTGGAACTGCTGATAATCGTGAGCAAGGAAGGGGAGTTGATTGACGTTGATCTGCGCCGTACCAGCGGTTCTGAACTGCTCGATTTTGAGGCAATTCAGGCGGTCTACCGGGCCGCCCCGTTTGGCCCTCTCGGCAGGCACTATCCCCATGAGCAGCTTCGTATCAGAGCCTATTTTCAATATCGCTTAAGTGGCCGCTATATTTTTGGACGGTGAAGAGCTACACGGGTCAATCGTCGTCTTCGATCATTTCTTCATAACTTGCAGCATCAAAAAGATCATCCAGTTCAGAAGGGTCAATCAGCTTGACCTTGATCATCCACCCCTCTTCGTAAGGAGAGCTGTTGATCACTTCCGGACTATCGGGCAACTCATCGTTAATCTCAACAATCTCTCCGCTGACCGGTGCATACAAGTCTGAAGCCATTTTGGCCGATTCAACCACACCATAAGGCTTACCTGACTGCAATTGATCACCCACCTCGGGCAACTCCAGAAAAATAATCTCCCCCATCTGTTCCTGGGCAAAATCGCTGATTCCAACCAAGGCGATATCATCTTCTAACTGCACCCACTGATGGTCTTCGGAGTATTTCAAATCATCTGGAATATCCATCACATCCTCCCGAGCCTGTCTTCCCAGACCCTTAAATGAAAAGTGATTACGTATTGATTGTTTTGTCCATTGGTTATCGATGCTAAGCGGTGCGACGTTTAGCACTCTCAAGAGTGTTCTGTAACAGCATAGCTATCGTCATCGGACCAACCCCCCCAGGCACCGGGGTGATGGCAGAAGCTCGCTCGGATGCAGCAGCATAAGCGACATCGCCCACCAGTTTTTTATCACCCACGCGATTAACCCCAACATCGATGACTACCGCGCCCGGCTTGATCCAGTCGCCTTGAATCATTTCCGGACGGCCAACCGCAGCAATCACCACATCGGCAGCAGCAACTTTAGCAGCAAGATCCCGGGTGCGTGAATGACAAATGGTGACCGTGGCATGCTCGGCCAGACACATGAGAGCTACCGGCTTCCCGACAATATTAGAGCGGCCAACAACAACGACGTTTTGGCCCGTGAGGTCAACACCGATGCGCTGAAGCATTACCATCACACCATAGGGGGTACAAGGTTTAAACAGGGCATTGCCGGTGACCAGACGACCTACATTGAAGGGATGGAAACCATCGACATCTTTAGCAGGAGAAATAGCTTCAAGGATTTTCGCTTCATCAATCTGATCCGGCAGAGGCAACTGCACCAGAATGCCGTCAATACGTGAATCCTGGTTAAGGCGCTCTACCAGGCTGAGCAATTCCTGCTCAGTGGTCGTTACCGGCAGTTTATGTTCAACCGAATAAATGCCGGCAGCCGCACAGGCTTTTTCTTTCATAGTGACATAAACGCGACTGGCCGGATCTTCACCAACCAGCACCACCGCCAGACCTGGAGTCACCCCGGTAGCAATCAGTGCCTGGGTCTGTTGTCCTATCTCTTCACGAATTTGCCCTGCCAGGGCTTTACCATCAATAATCTGCGCCACTGCCGTTCCTCCCGGATAAAAACATTGATAACATTGAGTAGAGGTTGCTTTGGACAACTCTAAACGCAGGTGTACCAGTTTGTAAAGGAACCTCTATCGGAAAAAACGCAAAAAAAATCCCCGTCGCAAACAACGGGGAAAACTCTACCAAGCTTGATGAGATTATTGTGTTGAGGTTTATTGTCTTCAGCCGTTGGCTGCCTTGGGACAACCGGCACAAGAATCTGCCGGTGCTCCACTTGAAGACGGGCAGCTTTCCGCTTTGGCTCCTGCGTTATTGTAACCCTGCTGGTACCAGCCACCCCCCTTAAGAGCAAAACCGGCAACAGAAATGGCTTTTTTAGCATGTCCACCACATTGACTACATTCAGAAACAGGTCGGTCAGAAAATTTTTGACGCACTTCAAACCGGTGACCACAGTCTTCACATTGATATTCATATACTGGCATAAGATGAACCCTCCATCGATGATAAATGATTGCCGGACAACCGTGAATTATAAGATTGAAGCTTAAGCAATGTCAAGATTCGCTTTGGAAAAACAGCGGCTGCAACAAGGAACATGGACTTGAATTAACATCAGGTACCTGTTCAGCCCTATCCTTGCGCTGGATCGGGGGTTCTATGGCAAGGGTGTCTGTCGCCATGGACGGCGACAG
>JAGYPB010000043.1 GCA_018399135.1 Deltaproteobacteria bacterium
AACAAAACTACTTAACGCCGGAACAGAACATCATCCAGATCAGTGTCTGGACGTGCGGAAAAAATCAACAGGCATCAAGCCAGTCGCTATCGCGGCGCATCGTACGTGAATGACGCAACAGATAGGCAAGATAAAGGGGACAGGCATCATGCTCATCAGTCAGACATAAGGGTCGACTTAAAGGTGCCTCCGCTGTAGATCGCTGACAACGGCTGGATTGTTTATCATAAAGAGGACACGGGATATTCAGTTGATGGGGCATTTCCATTAGACTTACAGTAGCTAGCATAGGCAACTCTCCTTTGGGCTTGCGTTTGGTACGCTGTCAAGGTTGCCGATCTTCAGTTGGAATGGTGTTAGTCGAATATTTGTATTTGATGAGAAAAGGGCAATCACCGTTACGGTAATTGCCCTTTTTAATTCTGTTTCCCTTTCGAAAACTGCGTTGTGTAGATCTTAAGTTTACGGATGAATCAAACGGCTTTCGGCGGGGGGTCTATTCTTTATTTTCATAGGTGCGACGGATCAATAGCGCGATACATCCCCCCAGAATCAACAGCAACACGAACGCACCACCGACAATTTTACGCTGACCAAGGGTTTCTTCCAGTGCGTTGATAGTGGCCTTGGTTTCTTCCAGATCAGCATCGAAGCCTGCAGTTTCAGCTCGAATCTTGTCTATATCGACACTGTGAAACAGGCGGCGGAAATTATTACGGGTCGAAAACAACTCATCCTTCAGTTGTCCGGTATCAAAACCGACACGATAGAGAGACGCAATGGAGTTGTCCAGGCGGCTGAGCATCGCTTCCGTATCACTGATCTCCTGCTTGATCAATGCCGGCTTATCGTAGGTGTGACAACGCGAACAACTGATTTCGTTAATCAAATCAATACTGGCCACTTGCACCGCATGATTTTCATGACAGGTAACACAATTGGGGCCGCCAAATTCGACCACCTGACCGTGAAGACTGGCACGATAATCCTCCTCCACCCCAACATGACAGCGACCGCAGAATGCCGGCACCTCAGCGTAAACCGGCACCCCGATAAAACCGCGATCAGCCGACATGGCCTCGACATAGTCAGTGGGATCACCACCATGACAGTCGTGACAGGAGACCCGGCTGCGTGAATGGACACTGGTGTGCCATTCGGCAGTTGGTATTTCACCAAGCTGGCCGGAGAGTCCGCCATGACACTCAATACAGACGCTGGGACTAGCAGCAGCGCTAAAACCAGTCAGCAAAACAAAGGCCCCAAAAAACAACACATTCGTCAAAAGTATTTTTTTCATGAGTAATGCCCCCACAGTGACAGGCCGACAAACAGCAGAATCCCCAGCAGGTAGAGGGTGACAAACAGCGGACGGTGAGCCGGACGCCGCTCCAGTCCTCGGTCAAAAAACGGCAGTATGGCCAGAAAACCCATAGCCAGGCCCTGTGAAGCCAGTCCTAAAAGCTCATTAGGGAAAATTTTCAGAGTCTGATAGGCCCAGAGGAAATACCACTCCGGCTTGATGTTGGGCGGAGTGAAAAACGGATCGGCAGGCTCCAATGCGTCAGGCGGAATAAAAAGCCAGGGTGCGAAAAAAGTGATGCCCACCAGTAGTGCCAGAGCAAAAAAGACCATAGCCATGTCTTTAATGGTGTAGTTTGGATGGAAAGGCACGCCATCCTGATGTTCTTCATGATGAAAGCTGAGCGGAATCTCGGTTGTTCGATATTCGTCTCCAAAAGGCGGTTTGGAAATACCAACCCGGCGGACACAGAACAGATGAACACCGATCAAAGCAAAAAACACCAGGGGTAACCCCATCACATGCAACGCAAAGAAACGTCCAAGGGTTGCTTCATTGACGGTAGATCCACCA
Source organism: Deltaproteobacteria bacterium (assembly GCA_018399135.1). Classification (GTDB taxonomy): domain Bacteria; phylum Desulfobacterota; class Desulfuromonadia; order Desulfuromonadales; family Geopsychrobacteraceae; genus Pelovirga. The sequence goes on from JAGYPB010000043.1 coordinate 1,877, forward strand.
CGCATGAAGGCAACCAGTTGATCGCCAACAATCGGAATAGCGCCGGCCGCGTCGGTCGCTACCGTGGTTGCCCAGAATGACAGTTGGCTCCAGGGAAGCAGATAACCGGTCAGGCAGAAGACCAGAGCCAGATTAAACAGAACAAAACCCGACACCCAGGTCAACTCACGAGGTCGCTTGTAGCTACCCATAAAAAGGACTGAGAGCATGTGAGCCAACAAAAAAACAATGATCAGATTGGAACCGACCACATGCAGGTAACGGATCAACCAACCGTACGGAATCTCGTTCATGATCATAGTGACACTGGCAAAAGCCTTTTCCGTATCGGGCACATAAAACACCAGTAGCAGTGTTCCGGTAAGAAACTGCAGGCCGAACATTGCCAGCAGTACTGCCCCCAGGGTGTACCAGATGTTGATATTACGCGGCAGCAGATAACCACCTAGGTTCTTATGCACCAGTTCACGAACGCCCAGGCGCCGATCCAACCAGTCAATTGCTTCTTTAGCAGGATTCATTGTCTACCTCCTTAACCGATCAGAATATCGCCGTCCTCGAGAGTTACCGGATAGGTATCAAGGGCGCGTGGGGGTGGGCCACCGAGAACCTGGCCGGAAGCAGCAAAACGACCGGCATGACAGGGGCAGAGAAATTCCTGCGTTTCATCAACCCATTTGATGATACAACCCAGGTGAGTACAGACAGCACTTAAGGCAACAAACTCGCCGGCCCGTGGTTGCAATACCACTGCCGGGCGCCCCTGAAAGGCAAAAAAATGAACACCGCCAATCGCCACCAGATCACGGGCAACGCGCACCTGGCTGTCTTCACCACTGCGTTCAACAGGGGAGAGGAAACGAAACAGTGACCAGCCAAAAGCTCCAGCGGCAAAAGCACCGATAGCCGCCAGGATAATACCCAGAAATGTTCTTCTTTCATTAGCAGAGGCAGGGGCTTCACTCATAAGAACTCCTTAACAAGGGTTAACTCCAACAACAGTTTTTGACAACGGCGGAAATCACCCCAGGGGCAGATATTCCGTTGATGATAAAAAATACGGTGGCAACTATAGCACAATGATTTTGACAAGATAATAATAGACAAGCATTTTTATAAAAAAACTGTATCTGTTCAGCACCGGGCCTTCGGATCCTGTGGCAAGGCTGCCTGTCGTCATGGACGGTGACAGCAAGCGGTCATGGATGACGAAAAGCGTCCCTTGCCACAGGATCCGAAGGCCCGGTGCAAGGATAGAGCTGAATAGTTACGTTGAGTGCTGTTTTTATTGCTATCAACCATTAAGGCCAACAATCATTGAATAGTCATTTTTTGAATAAAAGCTTAATGAATATAAGATGTTGTAACAGCACAAAAGAAACGTTGAAAGGTGTCCTTTCAATTGACAAGGGTTATTTTTTCCTGCTATAGATTACTCTTATTAATTTTTGATCAGGGAGCAGCAATGACAATAGCGGACAAAGAGCAAAGCATTCTCTTTTCTCGAGAGTGGATTGCCGCCGAGGTCGAACGCCTGGGCGCTGAAATTTCCCGTGATTTTGCCGATCAGGAAGTCATGCTGATTGGCGTTTTAAAAGGATCTTTTATTTTTATTGCCGATCTGATCCGCGCCATCAAGGTTCCAACAGTTGTTGATTTCGTGCGTTTGGCAAGCTACGGTTCAGAAACCAGCACATCCGGCATTATCGAGTTTCGTAAGGGGCTGGAAATGCCCATTCGCGGCCGCCATGTTGTCATCATTGAAGACATCGTCGACAGCGGCTACACCCTGGAGTGCCTCTATAATAAATTATTGCTCCAGGAACCACAGTCGTTAAAAATCTGTACCCTGATTGATAAACGCGGTCGTCGCGAAGTCGACATTGAGGCCGACTATATCGGTATGACAATGGAAGATGGCTTCATCATTGGCTACGGCCTCGATCACGATGAGCGCTATCGCAATCTGGCAGATATCTATCTGGTTCACAACGTCTGACATCATCCCGCGGATGTGTCGGCAGTGTTGCCGCATTATTCGCAGAGACTCTCGACAGACTCCATCAGGAGGTCGCATATGGTCGTCACATGCCCTGAATGCTCTACCCGTTTTAACCTTGCTGACGAACGCATCCCGGAAGCGGGAGCTAAACTACGTTGTGCGCGCTGCCGGCACGTGTTTATGGTACATCGACTTGTTTCAGAAGAACCTGAAAAAGAAAAACCGCAGGCAACCGAAGAAGAAGAGACGGTCACCGACTTTTCTTCGGGATCAGACGAAGTAATGCCGGACAAACCATTAGCCAGCGACAAAGTTGACCCGTTTTCTCGCGATCAGGCGGCCCTCCCCGATGACCCGGCGAGTTTCAGCGATAGTGAAAACAACGATAGCGAATTCGACTATGACCGCTTCCGCGAGCTCGACACCAACGACTCCTCAGTTGAAGAGTGTACTTTTGGCAATGACGAAGAATTGGCGCCACCGCCAAGTACAGACGCTGAACCCACTTTCGAGACAACAACGGATATGCCAGCTACCGCGGTGGAGCAGCAAGAAGCGAAGGAACTGACTTCAACTCCAGCAAAAAAGAAAAACGCCTCCTCAGCACCTGGCCGCTCAGCGTTTTCGATTCTGATCAAGATCATCCTGTTGCTTATTCTCGCGGCACTGATCATCGGAGGCGCATATATCTATCTAGACGGGCCGGAAGAAATCAACAATAAGTTCAAGCAGTACTTCGGTCAAACAATAGAAGAATCACCAGGAATCAACCAGATATCTCTAGGGACTCTAGAAGGACGATTTTTAACAAGCGAACAGGCCGGTGAGATCTTTCTGATTCGCGGTGAAGCCATCAATAATTTCGGGCAACCCCGTTCAGCTATCCAGGTAAAAGGGGTCCTGTACGATCAGCACGGCAAACCACTGATGCAGAAAACGGTTTTCTGCGGCAATCCAATCACAGATGAAGAGCTGCGCACCCTACCCTTCGAAGCGTTAGAGCAAATGATGGGAAACCAATTTGGCAAAGACTTACGCAACATGAAGATCGACCCGCGCAAACGTATTTCTTTCGACATTGTCTTCAAGGATCTGCCGGCAAACATTGCTGAGTTCAGCGTCAATGTCACCTCTTCCCGCCCGACCGAACGCTAAACAGCGCGTCACCTCTTTATTTTCACTACCAGCACATGAACTTAACGTCAGCATCCACAAAAAAAGCGGCGACCATTAAAAAACAGCCACCGCTTTCACCTCATTCGGTATGGGATGATCAGACTGCGCTGATCGCATCCACCGGACAGGAGTCAACACAAGCGCCACAATCGGTACAGGTTTCTGCATCAATTGTGTAGATATCGCCTTCGGCAATCGCGTCGACAGGGCAGGTTGGTTGGCATGCGCCACAAGCAATACATTCGTCAGAAATCACATGAGCCATGGTTTTTTCCTCCTGGAAATTAAGGTCTGGTATCACCAGATACGGTCATACCCTCGTAACAGGAGGCACTTTAACCGATCTCGGGCACCTTTGTCCAGACTGAAAAACACTTGCGAAAAATGAGCTATTCGCGCTAGCCTGTGCACTTAATTGTACCAGTATTTTATTATGGTTAAGACACTGCGCCACCGCGACCATCTGGAGATCGGGAAGGTTCTCGATCCATTTATTTAAATTAATGATAAAGGAGATTACAGCATGGACATTCTGGCCCTGAACTGCGGAAGCTCATCAGTCAAATATCAGTTGTTTGACTGGAAGCGCAAGGAAGTGATCGCCAAAGGGATGGTCGAGCGCGTTACTATCGGTGATTCTTATATTATCCACGAAGTACCAGGACGCGAAACCTACCGTGAAGAATATGAGTGCCCCGACCACAAAACGGCTGTTCATCTGATAGTTAAAACCTTAAGCGGCAAAGAGCATGGCGTTGTCACCAATATGAACCAGATATCAGCGGTCGGCCATCGTGTGGTTCATGGTGGAGAGAAGTTCACCTGCTCAATACGCATCACCGATAACGTCCTGGAAGCCATCAAGGAGGTTCAGCACCTCGCCCCGCTGCATAATCCGCCCAACATTTCCGGCATTGAAGCAGCTCAGGCGGTTCTTCCCGAGGTTCCACACATTGCCATTTTTGACACCGCTTTTCATCAAACCATGCCTGAACATGCCTACACCTATCCAGTTCCCCACGAGTGGTATGCCGAGCATGGGGTGCGGCGCTATGGCTTCCACGGTACCAGCCATCTCTATGTATCTAAACGCGCGGCGGTTCTGCTTGGGAAAAAGCCGGAACAGTGCAATCTCATCACCATGCACATCGGCAACGGGGTATCACATTCCGCCATCAAAAATGGTATCTCGGTAGATACTTCCATGGGGTTGACCCCGTTGGAAGGTGCGGTAATGGGAACCCGCTGTGGCGACATTGATCCGGCAATCCCCGCCTTTATTATGGAGCGTGAAGGGCTGACCCCGAAAGAGATCGACGGCATTCTCAATAAAAAATCGGGAATTTTTGGCATTACCGGTGAATTTACTGACCGCCGCGACGTTATCGAGGCCGCCGAGGCGGGCAACGCGCGCTGCAAACTCGCCCTGGAGATCGAATCTTATCGACTAAAAAAATACATAGGCTCCTACTGTGCAGCTCTGGGGCGTCTTGATGCCGTTGTTTTTACCGCCGGCGTCGGTGAAATGGGGTGGCTGATCCGCGAAAAAACCCTGGCCAATCTGGAGCACATAGGGATCAACCTCGACCGAGAAAAAAATCGTAACACGATGACCCGTAAGCGCGAGACAATGATCTCCACCCCCGATTCACCAATCAAGGTATTTGTTATTCCCACTGACGAAGAGCTTGTTTTTACCGAAGATGTTGTAGCCATCCTCGAGGGCACCTATACTGATCACATGAATTTCAGTTACTCTTTTGCTCGCGACACTTTCCAACGGAGTTAAGCTTCTATAAGGTTGCGACCGTCCATTTTCGTAAATTGCGAAGCCGGACGGTCAATTTTCCGCACCACCACGATGCGGGTAAAACCCATTGACAAAATACGCAGGGAACCCCAATGGACGGCACCAGGGACGTCACCGAACTGATCAATCAACTCAAGCAGGAGAATCAGGAGCTCAAACAAACCTGTGAGAATTTCGTCAGCGAGCGCGAAGCACTGGAAGTGGCCATTGCCGAGTTTGGCAACAAACAACTGCAAGCCGAAATAGAATGCCTGGAGCTGGAACAAATTTTCTCATCGGTGAGCGACGCCATGTGGGCAATCCGCGAGGACGGGATTGTGATCCGCGCCAATGATGCCATGCTGGCCCTGCTTGATAAAAGCCGCTCAGAGGTCGTTGGACAAAGTTGCAGTGACCTGCTCCAATACGATCTGTGTCATTCCAGCTCCTGTCCACTGACAGTCTGTACCGTCAAATCGCGTAAAGAGTACGACATCCAGCTGCCGGCAACCGACGGCGGCTGCGAACACTACATCATCAGCGTAGCTCCTTTGACAACCATTGTCGGCACCACCGCCATCGTCAGTCAGTTCAAAAATATCACGGCGCGCAAACGGGCCGAACACCAACTTGAAGAACTGAACCGGGCCCTGTCAGAAATGGCTCGTATCGACGGATTAACCGGCATTGCTAACCGGCGCTTTTTTGATGAGAACTTTGACAGGGAATGGAAACGCCTGACACGGGAGCAGGATCAGCCTTTTTCACTGATTCTTGCCGATATTGATTTTTTCAAAAAATACAACGACCATTATGGTCATCAGCAGGGGGACGATTGCCTGATCCTGGTTGGCAAAGCCCTCAAAGAAATTATTCTGCGCCCAAGTGACATGGCCGCCCGCTATGGCGGCGAGGAGTTTGCCCTGCTTTTACCAGGCATTGGTCTGGCTGGTGCGGAAACGGTTGGCGAACGTGCCCGCGAGGCGATTGTCAACCTGCAGATACCCCACGCGAATTCTGACGTTGCCGGGCATATTACCATGAGCCTCGGGGGAGCCATGATGACTCCAACCCGCGACAATTCTCCGGCCGACCTGATTGCGTTGGCAGACAAAGCCCTTTACCGGGCAAAAAAGACCGGCAGAAACAAGCTGTCTCTGACGGAAACCTGATAAGTTATAACCTCCTGATCAAATACCGGGGCCACTTCCGTCTTCAATGGCACGAAGGTAGCTGCGCGCCTTAGCAATTAATTCTTCATTGCTGGACGAATCGATCGCCGCCAGAAAATAATGATACGCACTGGTCATATAGCGAGGATTTTTCAGCATCGACTGTCCCGCTCCCAGATACGCTTGATCGAGGGCGCTATCGCGTGGCCGTTCGGCAATCAATTGGCGGAAAAGGGTCAAAGCATCCTGATCGCGGCTCCGGGCCAGCAGATAGTTGCCAACCGTCAGCAAATCAGCGGTCGCGATCTGATGACGCTGTTCGCGACCAGTCAACCCAAAATAACACTGCACCGCCTGATCAAGATCATCCTGATCGACGGCAGGACAGATATTGCGAAGGGACTCCAGTGTCGCTTGTCCCTGCCGCACTCCTGATTTCATGCGCGGCAGGGACAAGCGACGGAAGTGATCCCCACTCCAGGCAATCCCTAAGCCCGCCAGGAAACCGCCGATATGAGCACCATGGGCAATACCACTACCCTGGGTGCCGGCGACAATAAATGGCAGCAAGTTATCAATAATAAGATAGAAACCAAGCAACAATCGGGCGGGCAGATAAATGGTTGTCACCACAATGGGAAATAAAAAGATCAGACACCGCACCCGGTTTTTTGGAAACCACAAAAAATAGCATCCCAGCACACCAAAGATCGCCCCGGAAGCACCGATCAGAGGGATTTGTGAATTCACTGAAAAAAGGGAAAAAAACAAGGTTGCAGCGACACCACAGCCGAGATAAGCGAGCAGATAGCGTAAATGGCCAAGGCGATATTCGACATTGTTACCGAAAATATAGAGAAAAACCATGTTGCCGGCGAGATGCATCAGTCCCCCGTGCAGAAACAGAGAACTGAGCAGGGTCGATACTGAGGCGGCAGCAGGCCTGAACCCGTACTGAAACATCAGCAGATCGTAAGCACTCAGATGCTGGAAAACCTCACGCGCAGAAATTCTGCCGTATAAACCGAAAGATCTGAGATATTCCAGTAACAGCGGGTCGGTCAGATCCACCTTGGCGCGGGTTGCCGGAAAGGTAATAAAAAGAAAAACACCAATATTAATAGCCATCAGCCCCCAGGTGACATAGGGACGGCCAGGCGGTTTAGGAGTGTCAGCAATAGGAAAAAACATTGCAATCCTGTCGTTTGGCAGGCAATTATACTAACACAGCGCCGACAAAACCGGCACATTGGTTATGGCTAAATCAGCCTTCAACACAGCGCCAGTCTCTGCCATGAGTCTCCGGAGCAACTTAACCTAACCTGCCGCTGGTTGCCGGTAGCGTCATTCTGACCCGGGTACTGACCATCCATTATAACTGGTCGCTACCTGAAGCCCCGAAATGATATTCTCCTCCAATCTTTCGATAAGGACATCACCTATGCGTCAGATTAAATTCAGCAGCGGCAAAACTGTCAACCCCGGCAAAATCATCGGCCTGGGACGCAACTATCTGGATCACATCCGCGAACTTGGCAATGCCGTACCGGAACGTGCGGTCATTTTCTGCAAGCCCCAGACCAGTTTGCTCGAAGACGGCGGCACAATCATTCTGCCGGACTTTGCCCATGAGTGTCATCATGAACTGGAACTTGCCGTGCTGATCGGCAAAACCGGCAAGAAAATCACTGCAGAAAGAGCCCTTGATCATGTCGCCGGCTACGCCGTCGCCCTTGATCTGACCCTGCGCGACCTGCAGACTCAACTCAAGGAGAAGGGGCTGCCTTGGGATATCGCTAAAGGATTCGACACCTCCTGCCCTCTTTCTACTGCCGTCCCGGCTGACCAGGTGACAGATCCTAACAATCTGGAACTGCAACTGAAAGTAAATGGTATAGTTCGCCAGCAGGGCAACACCTCCCAGATGATGCGTTCCGTCGAGGAAATCATCGCTGAAATCTCCAACTATTTTACCCTTGAACCCGGGGATATCATTCTCACCGGCACCCCTGCAGGTGTTGCCAAAATCAACAGCGGAGATATTCTTGAAGGAAGCATCGAGCAGGTTGGCACCTTAAAGGTATCAGTGACATGAGTAGCCGATTTGCCCTGATCGGCCCAGGTCGGGTCGGTTCTGCCATCGCCAGGGCTCTGTTCGAGAAAGACTATCAGCCGGTCGCCATTGTTGGCCGCAATCTGCAATCAACCCGAGATGCCTGTGCTTTTATTGGCTGCAACACAAGCCTGGCATCGACGGATCCGGGAGCTAGCGGCGGCGCCGATCTGGTTCTGCTGGCGGTACCGGATGACGGCATCGCTACCGTCGCCTTTGAGCTACAGCAGCATCTTCTTCCTCCTCTTCGAGGCACCGTACTGATTCACTTCAGCGGCGTCCATCCGGCGGCCATCATGCGTTATCCTGAAGGACAGGCCTCCTTGTTTTCCCTGCATCCTCTGCTCCCCTTTGCCGACCGTCAGCAAGCCTTTGAGCGCCTGAAACTTGCACCCTATATCGGCGAGGGAGACGACTCTGCACGTCCCATGGTTGAAGCTCTCTGTGCAGCCCTCGGCGGCCAACTTGAGTATATTCAGACGCACAAGAAGCCACTTTATCATGCAGCGGCCTGTCTCGCCTCAAATTATTTAGTCACCTTGATGGCTGAAGCGATGACCCTGCTTCAACAGTGTGGCATCGAGCACCAGGGTAGAGAACCCCTGTTGCTGCCGCTGCTGCGGGCAACTCTTGACAATGTCGCAACGTGCGGCACCGGGCAAGGGCTGACCGGTCCCATCGTGCGCGGCGATATCGGTAGTATCAGCGCCCATCTACAAGTTCTGCAGCAGCATCAACCCGACCTGCTTGAGCTCTATTGCCAACTTGGCCACCGAACGGCTCTGCTGGCCCAGGAATCAGGACGTCTTAAAGAAAACACGGCACAGAAAATCATCAGGCTGCTGGACGTAGATTCCGTCAAGAATAATGACGAATATTTATAAACAAAACACTTGCCTTTCTTTATCGTTCAGGTAAATTAAGCAATGCTATAAATTCAAACCAAGGGTTTTTTATCAACCTTTGCTGCACCCTGTCAGGGAAACCATGACCTCAATTGGCGGCACCAATACGAGCTATGATCTATCCAGGTTCCCAGCCGTTCCCCATATTCTGGTGGAACTTCTCAATCTGTGCCATCAGGACGATTCAGGTTTCGAGCAGTTCTCTGAAATTATCAGCAAAGATCCTGCCCTCACCGCCAGAGTACTGCAAATTGCCAACTCCCCGGCATTTCGACAATGGAAAGACGTCACGGATCTACGCCGTATCCTCATCGTCCTGGGGATGCGCAATCTCAAAACGATTGTGACCACCTGCGCAGTCGAGCAATTTTTCCAGCAATTCAGCTCTGTCTTTAATCAACAGGTCAGCCGGGTCTGGATACGATCCATTAAATGTGCCAACCTGTGTGAACGCCTGGCTTGCTTGCTTGGATACCCTAAGCCCGGTGAAGCCTTTCTTGCCGGCATGCTCCACCTGATCGGCATATTGATCCTCATGAGTCAAGAAGATAACAAATATCTGCAGTTGCTTGATAGCCACAACGATGTGCCTCACAGCTTCTGTCAGCTCGAAAAACAGTCGTTTCACGTTGATCACTGCACACTTGGTGCGGCGCTGGTCGAAAACTGGAAGCTCGATTCATTTTTGGCTGATGCTCTCCGCTTTCAGCTTTTACCCACCGCCGAGCTGCGTAACGCACCGATTCTGCTAAAAATTCTCGCCGTCTCTACACGTTTTGACAATGAGTCTGATCTTCCTGAGAACCCGATTCCCTTTGCCAGGGCCGCTGAGCTTCTCGGCTTGACTGCAGAAACAACAACACAATGCCTGCACGACGCGGGTCAAAAAAGTGCAGCGATGCTTACAGCTCTGGGAATTTCAACAGCCCCTGCGCTGATCGCCGGCCAAGATCCACCAGACGCATTGCCGGATGATAAAACCACTACCACACAGCTGCGTGAAGCGGTTCGCCGCATCACCTTGACCCAGGTTACTGCTCCGGTCAACAACGAAGATCTTCTGGCTTTTGCCAAACAGGTACGTATCAGTTTCTGCTCGGTTTTTCCTGCAATACAGGTTCTGTTACTACGTTATGACGCCAGGACTTCGCAGTTGATTCCGGTTAATGACCTCGGATATCATCAGCTTGATGAATTAATCTGGGATGAAGGGGATGACAAAAGCCGGATCGTTGCCGCGCTCAACAGCGGTGCGGAGGAGACCCTGACAAGTCCACAGGGCTCTATTGCCGATCAGCAGTTGTTGCGCTTGCTCGGCAGTCCTGCCGCAGCCCTGTTCCCCCTGTATCACCAGAAATCCAAACTCGGACTCATCGCCCTGGGGTTTGATCAGGAAAAATCACCGCTATCGACACAAGATAAATCATTGATGTCCCTGTTCAGTGTTGAGATCGCCCGGCGGCAGGCTATACTAAATAAAACACTGGAAAAATCATCCGGCCTCGGAGCCAACGAATTACGACAGCTGGTTCACGAAATCAGTAATCCGCTATCGATTATCAATAATTATCTATATGTTCTCGGCAAAAAGCTGCACCAGGAAGAGACCGCACAGGAGGAATTAGGTACCATCTCTGAAGAAATTGAACGTATTGGACGCATCCTGCTACACGCTAAGGGACAACCTTCAGCTGCAGGCAGCCAAGAAAAAACCGATATCAACGAACTGATCCGTGAGCTTGATCGCATACTGACTAACTCACTCTATGCTGACGGGCGGATACAGTCGACGTTAGTTCTGGACGACAGCCTGCAACCTTTGCACAGCAATGCTGACAAGCTCAAACAGATCCTGATCAATCTACTGAAAAATGCCGCTGAGGCCATTCATGACCAGGGAACCATTCATATTGGCACCAGGGACAACATCTATCAGGAACAGCAGTGTTTTGTTGAAGTCACCATTAAAGACAACGGTCCCGGCATTGCCCCGACTGTTCTTCAGAAATTGTTCAGTCCTGTTGACAGTACCAAGGAAGGTCATAGTGGCCTCGGGTTAGTTGTTGTCAATAACCTGGTCAAAGAGTTGGGAGGCAGCATCTCATGCTTTTCAAGTAGCACAGGCACCGAATTCAAAATTCTGTTACCACGCGCAATCGCTTAATCCCGTTTATGCGAAAAGCAAGCCGTTTAACGGTCGCAAACGAAATGAAAACATAAATGAAAACGGCAGGGGGAGAGAATGATATCCAATGCTGATCCTGATTGTTGATGACGAGATAAAGGTTGCCCAAAGCCTGCAACTTATCTTGAATCTGGAGGGGTTTAAATCCCGAATTGTCTCATCCGGGGGCGCAGCCATTGAAGAAATGGCTCGGCAGCCTTACGATATCGTGCTGCTTGACCTGAATATGCCGGGAATCGACGGCATGGCTGTTCTTGATCATATCAACCAGCACCACCCCGACTCCAGCGTCATTATTGTCAGCGGCGAATCTGAGATCAAAAAAGCTATTCACGTACTTAAAACAGGTGCCAGGGATTTTGTCCGTAAGCCCTACACCCCGGAAGAGTTGATTTTTTCCATCAATAACGTCCATGAAAAAATTCTGCTGGAACGCGACAACAAAGCGATGATCGCGACCTTGCAGGAGTCAGAGGCACTGCACAAGTTTATTGTGCACAACTCACCTGATCTGGTCTACATGCTCGATCATCAGGGCAACTTCACTTTCGTCAATAAAAACACTGCGGATCGCCTTGGGAGCAGCAGAAAAGGTCTTCTGGGCAGACACTACAGTAGTGTCATTCATCCCGAGGATCTGGATCTCGCCCGGCGCTATTTCATGGCCGATGCAACCCTGAGGCGTCACGACAGCGTTGAACTGCGACTGCAGAATATCAGCGAAGGGAACATCATCCACGTTGAGATCCGCTCGGTCAATATCGAGCGCAAACTCGCCGGAGGTTACCGTTTAGGGCATTTGCGTCGTCCGGGAGCTCACCTGGTCGGCACGTACGGTGTCGCCAGAGACATCAGTGATAAAAAACGTTCTGAAGAGATTATCCGCTTTCAGAACAATCACGATTTACTGACCGGGCTACCTAACCGCAGTCTTTTCCATCAACGCCTGGATCAATTGCTCAGCCGAGCCGCCAATACCAAAGAAACCTTTGCCCTGATACTGATTGACATCAACCGTTTTAAACTGATTAACGATACCTACAGCCAATCAATTGGTGACAACATCTTACAGCGTTTCGCCGAACGCCTGCGACGCTACTGTACTGATATCGACACCCTGGCTCGTATTGGGGGTGATGAATTTGCCTTGTTGATGCCAACTAACGGCCAGACAGACGCTACAGCCCGGGCACGAGCCAAGCACATCTTGACACAAGCCACTATGCCGATTCGTGTTAATGGACACGAAATTCACCTCAGTATCAGTATGGGTATCGCCACCTATCCCGAGCATGGCAACAGCGGTGAAACGTTAATGAAAAATGTCGACACGGCACTGTGCAACCTGAAAAATCGTTCCATCAATTCCTATGGATTTTACAATACAACGATGGAGAACAAAAACAGTCAAAAGGTTTTTACTGAGAATCTGGTCAGAGAAGCTCTAAAAAGAGATCAACTGATTGTTCATTACCAACCCCTCGTCAACGTCAACTCCCTGAAGGTCAGCAGCATAGAAGCCCTGGCCAGGATTCAGCTACCTTCCGGCGAGATCCTTCTACCAGGACAGTTTATTGAAACAGCTGAAGAAACCTCACTGATTCATGATATTGGCGAGCGCGTCATTGAAATTGCCTGCTGTGATATCAAAGAATGGAACCGGCAAGGGATCTATGTCCAGGTATCGATCAATGTTTCTGCCGTCCAGTTGCAGATGGACAATTTTGCGGGAAAAGTGCTTGAACGAATTCATTTCCACAGTCTAAGACCTCAAGATATTGAACTCGAACTGACCGAGAACGTGCTGATTCAGGATCTTAAAGCAACCGTCGCCAACATCGTTGAATTTGCCTCTGCAGGAATCAAAATCGCAGTTGATGACTTTGGCACCGGTTATTCGTCCCTGTGCTATCTCGACCGTTTACCGCTTAATACTCTCAAGCTGGATAAATCCTTCGCCCAGAAAATTACTCCCGAGAATCCTGCTGATCCGATTATTCCGGCAATGATCAGGGTAGCAGAGGGGCTGCAACTACGCTTTGTTGCCGAAGGAATAGAGACCCGGCAACAGCACGAATACCTTTTAAAACATGGTGGTCTAATTGGTCAGGGCTATTATTACAGTCGGCCTGTAGCGATAGACCAGATAACCAACTATATCCTGGCGCACAATGGCGAAACTGCGGAATTCCAGCAGGCAAAATGGCGACAGGCGAACCCCATATAACCAAGAGCCCGCCTGCACTGTCCTCACATCAAAAGTAGAAAAGATTCTGTATCTGTTCAGCACCGGATAGGGGGGCCTATGTCAATGGACGCGATTGTTTCCCGTTGGGTCATCCATGCCCGCTTGCTGTCGCCGTCCATGGCGACAGACATCCTTGCCACAGGATCCCCTATCCTGCGCAAGGCCATAGCTGAATAATTACAAGATTATTTGTCCAGAATGGCGGCATGAGCGGCTGCAAGTCGCGCCACCGGAACCCGATAGGGTGAGCAGGACACGTAATCCAGACCGGTCTTGTGGCAGAAGATGACACTGGAGGGCTCACCACCATGCTCTCCGCAGATCCCCACTTTCAGATCAGGACGGGTGGCACGGCCACGCTCAAAGCCGATTCTGACCAATTCACCGACCCCGCGTTGATCCAGAGCCACAAACGGATCTTTCTTCAATACGCCGCGTTCGACATAATCAGGCAGGAAATTGCCGGCATCATCACGCGACAGCCCATATGTGGTCTGGGTCAGATCGTTAGTGCCGAAAGAGAAAAACTCGGCTTCAATCGCAATGGCGTCGGCGGTCAGGCAGGCGCGTGGCAATTCGATCATGGTACCGATCAGATACTTAACCTTGACCCCATAGCGCTCACAGACTGCATCAGCCACCCGGGCTGCATTCTCACGCAATATTTTTAGTTCATTAACGTGAGCCACCAGGGGAATCATGATTTCCGGCTCAATATCAAACTGTTCGTCACGCACCAGTTCACAGGCCGCCTCCATAATGGCCTGCACCTGCATGTCGTACACTTCAGGATAAGTGATCGCCAGACGACAGCCGCGATGGCCGAGCATCGGGTTAAACTCGTGGAGCTTTTCCACGTGTGATTTAACCTCGGAGAAACGGATGCCCACCGCCTGAGCCAACTCGGACACGTCATCGTCGTTCTGTGGAAGGAACTCATGCAAGGGTGGATCAAGCAAACGAATAGTAACCGGTAGTCCCTTCATCTCGCGAAAAATACCAAGAAAATCGCTCTTTTGCATCGGCAGGATCTTATCAAGGGCGCGTTTGCGCCCGGCCAGGTCACTGGCCAGAATCATTTCACGTACAGTCTGGATCCGGTCACCTTCAAAGAACATGTGCTCGGTGCGGCACAGACCAATCCCTTCGGCACCAAAATCACGAGCGACCTTGGAATCGTAAGGGGTATCAGCGTTTGTCCGTACCTTCAGGCGCCGGAAACCGTCGGCCCAAGCCATCAGGGTAGCAAAATCGCCACAAACCTGCGGTTCGACCTTGGGGACATTACCCATTAGCACCTCACCGGCAGAGCCATCGAGGGTGATATACTCACCGCGTTTTACCACCACTCCCGCTTCAGTGATAAATTGCTGTTTTTCATAGTCGATTTTGATAGCACCACAACCGGAAACACAACATTTTCCCATACCGCGAGCAACGACAGCAGCATGGGACGTCATACCACCGCGAGCGGTTAGAATACCGCGAGCAGCATGCATGCCATGAATATCCTCAGGGCTGGTTTCAACCCGCACGAGAATGACATCCTTCTTCAAACGCGCCATTTCTTCTGCTTCATCAGCAGTAAAGATGACCTGGCCACTGGCCGCCCCGGGTGACGCCGGCAACCCTTTGGCAATAACATTCTTTTCCGCTTTAGGATCGAGGGACGGATGCAGCAGCTGATCTAGCTGATCAGGACTGACCCGCAGCACTGCTTCCTCTTGGCTGATCAAACCCTCCTTGACCATCTCCACAGCAATCTGGATAGCAGCCTGTGCTGTACGCTTACCGGTACGAGTCTGCAGCATGTAGAGTTTTCCCTTCTCGATGGTAAACTCAATGTCCTGCATATCTCTATAATGATTTTCCAACAGATCGCGAATGTTCGCCAGTTCCTGATAACTTGCCGGCATGACATCCTCCATAGCCGGCAGGTCACCCTCCTGATATTTGGCGCGATTGATCGGTTGTGGTGTACGAATACCGGCAACAACGTCTTCACCCTGGGCGTTAACCAGATATTCACCATAAAAGTAATTTTCCCCGGTAGAAGGGTCGCGGGTAAAGGCTACACCGGTAGCACAATCGTCGCCCATATTACCGAACACCATCGCTTGAACATTAACGGCGGTACCCCAATGAGCAGGAATCCCGTTAAGTTTGCGATAGGTGACCGCCCGTGGATTCATCCAGGAACCGAAAACCGCACTAATCGCACCCCACAGTTGCGCCAGCGGATCTTCGGGGAAATCCTGTTTCAATGCTTGTTTGCAACTCACCTTGAAATCGGCAACCAGTTGTTTGAGATCGGCAGCGGAAAGGTCAGTATCATGAATGACGCCACGCTGTTGTTTTTTCTGGTCAAGAAGATGCTCGAGGATTGCACCATCCATCCCCATGACAACGTTGGAATACATCTGAATGAAGCGACGGTAGGAATCGTAAGCAAAACGGGGGTCGTTACTCTGTTTGATCACGCCCTGTATGGTCTGATCATTAAGACCGAGGTTAAGAACCGTATCCATCATCCCCGGCATAGAAGCAGGCGCACCGGATCGCACCGATACCAACAGTGGATTCTCGACGTCACCGAAAAACTTTCCCATTCGTTTTTCAAGCAATTGCAGAGCCTCATCTACCTGCTGATGAACCTCAGGAGGATATTGCCGATCATTGGCATAAAAGGCCTTACAGACCTCAGTAGTCATAGTAAAACCGGGCGGCACCGGCAGACCGATTGAGGTCATATCCGCAAGATTCATTCCTTTGCCACCAAGCAGTTCACGCATGGTACTGTCGCCGTCAGCCTGCCCCTCTCCAAACGAATAAATGTACTTTGCCATCCAGGTCTCTCCTCACAGGTTAAAGTGTCATCAATATATACCGCCTTAAGACAACCGGCCAAAATCAGCAATGCCACTGAACAGAGCAGAAATCGCCGCCAGTAACGCCAGTCGATTGTTTCTGATCGAGACATCCTCTACCATCACCATGACATCATCAAAAAAAGCATCTACCGGCTTATGCAACCGGGCAACAGCCTCGAGAGCAGTGACGTAATTCCCAGCTTTTATGGCAACAGACACATCTTTCTCGACCAATTGCAACTGCCGGTATAAGTCCTTTTCGCTGGTCTCTACCAGCAGATGGCTATCAACCTGTGCATCAACCTGCTGTTTGACCATGTTACCGACACGTTTGAATGCTACGCTTAAAAGATCAAAATCGGCACGTTGTTTTAAAGTTGTAAGTGCCGTGATTCGTGCAAGAGCATCAACTGGAGCGGCAAAGGAGGCACTCAACACGGCATCAACAACATCGGCCGGGTACTGCTGCGCCAGTTGGTTGACCAGACGCAGACGAATAAAAGCGATCACATCGTCGATAATTTCCTGTGCGGGACGCTGACGCTTGTTTTCGAGCAAAGCGACACTGCGGGTGACCATCTCGGGGACTGACAGAGCATACCCACGATCAAGGATAATACTTAAGATACCAATGGCATTGCGACGCAAAGCATACGGATCGGCAGTTCCAGTTGGGATCAAACCAACACTGAAACAGCCGCAGATAGTATCAATTTTATCAGCAATCGAGACAAAAGCGCCAATAGAGTCTAAAGGAAGCGCACCACCAGCCTGAGTCGGCAGGTAATGTTCGTAAATAGCGGCTGCAACACGAGGATCTTCCCCTTCGAGGAGGGCATATTCGCGTCCCATCACCCCTTGCAGTTCAGGGAATTCGTAAACCATGCCGGTTTCCAGATCACATTTAGCCAACAGGGCTGCCCGACGGGTCAGTTCAAGGTCTTCCGGAGCAAACTTTTCCGCCAGACTGGTTGCAAGGATGCAGAAACGTTCAACCTTCTCATAGCTGGTGCCAAGTTGAGCCTGATATACGACCTTTTTCAGGGCTTCCAGGCGCGACTCCAGTGTGATTTTCTGATCCTCTCGCCAAAAAAACATGGCGTCAGACAGCCGCGCCTTGAGCACCCGCTCGTTGCCGGCAACAACCACAGTGGGGTCAATTGCATGGGTATTGGCAACGGTAATAAAATGGGGAAGCAACTTACCCTGCCCATCAACCAGGGTAAAATAGCGCTGATGCTCACGCATACTGGTAATCAGCAGTTCCGGCGGCAATTGCAGAAAGCCTTTCTCAATGCTACCCGCCAGGGCTTGCGGCGACTCAACCAGAAAAGTGACTTCCTGTAATAAATCCTCGTCAGGGTTAATACGGCCACCAAGTTTATCGGCCAGGTCTTGCAGTTGTTCTACGATCAACCGCTGCCGAACAGCAATATCAACGATAACATGGTGCTGTTTTGCCGCTTCAATATAATCTTCCACGCCTGTGACATTGAATTCATCCGGCGCCATAAAACGATGACCACGCGAGAGACATCCGCTGTGCAGATCGCCATAAGTTAACGGAATCACTTCTCCGTCATAAAGGGCGACAATCCAGTGCAGCGGACGGGCAAAACGGACATCCAGATCTTTCCAGCGCATGGATTTTTTAAAACTGATCTTATTAATAATGCGGGTAAAGATCTCGGGCAACTGGTCGTTGGTATTTCCCCCTTCAATTACCTTCGATATACTAAGATATTCTCCCTTATCCGTCTGCACGACCTGCAGATCCGTCACCTCAACACCGTTGGTCCGGGCGAAACCGAGAGCAGCTTTGGTCGGTTCTCCTTGCTCATCATATGCAATGCGCGCGGGAGGGCCCGTCAGTTCAAGTTCCTGGCGCTGCTGCATCCGCGCTACGTCAGCAACAGAGATGGCCAGTCGCCGCGGCGTAGCAAAAGTCCGAACCTCACCGTGGCTGACACGTGCGTGTTCAAGTTCCTGGCGCAGCAGGTTTTCCATATCGTTCAGGGCACGTGGAATAAACCCGGCGGGTATTTCTTCCGTTCCCAATTCGAGAAACAGTTCTGCAGACATGTATGTCTCCAATCCTTGCAGGCAGTTGGCAACTGATAGATAGGGCTACTTTTTCAGCAGAGGGAAACCAAGTCGTTCCCGTTGTTCAACGTAGGCACTGGCACAAAGCCTCGCCATATTGCGCACGCGTCCGATATATCCGGCACGCTCGGTCACTGAAATTGCACCACGAGCGTCGAGCAGGTTAAAGGTGTGGGAGCACTTCAGGACAAAATCGTAAGCTGGAAATACCAGCTTTTTCTCGGCAAGGCGCACCGATTCCTTTTCATACATATTAAAAAGAGCAAACAGCATATCGGTGTCAGCCTCTTCAAAATTGTAGTGAGAAAACTCCACTTCAGTCTGATGATGGACATCACCGTAACGGATCCCCTTGATCCATTCCAGGTCGTAGACGTTATCCACTCCTTGAAGATACATGGCGATACGCTCAATACCGTAGGTTATCTCTCCGGGAATCGGCTTTAAATCGATGCCGCCACACTGTTGAAAATAGGTGAACTGGGTGATTTCCATCCCGTCAAGCCACACCTCCCAGCCTAATCCCCACGCACCCAGCGTGGGAGACTCCCAATCATCCTCAACAAAACGGATATCGTGAGCAAGGGGATCAATACCAAAACTCTTGAGGGAATCAAGGTAGAGATCCTGGATATTCAGTGGTGAGGGCTTGAGAATTACCTGGAACTGATAATAGTGCTGCAGGCGGTTGGGGTTTTCACCATATCGACCATCAGTAGGACGCCGTGAGGGCTCGACATAGGCGACATTCCATGGCTCAGGACCGAGCGCCCGCAAAAATGTAGCGGGATTAAAGGTTCCAGCACCTTTTTCGATATCGTAGGGCTGCTGAATGATACACCCCTGGGCAGCCCAGAAGTTCTGCAGGGAAAGGATTAATTCCTGAAAAGTCACGGCGCCTCCAAGAGACAGACACAAGCCCGTCATAACGGATAAAAGAAAAGGTCAACTGCGTTCGGGAGTTTAGCTATCACCCATAAGGATGTCAAGATTCACGGGCACTTAAGCGGGCGAGAAATTTCAACGAGTTCGGTTCCCGTGGCAGAATCTGACGGAGCACCTGAGCCAACAACATGCCCGCTTCACGTAGAGTTGTATTTCCGAGTTTAAAACCTTCAAACTGTTGATGTGAAATACGTAAAGATCGTGCCAGTGAACCAATACTACCCAGACCGACTTCAAGGTCATTAGCACCGGCACATTCGAGGCAGAGGCTGCCTCCACGCCGGAAATCAAAACGAACCGGCTCATTATCGAATATTTTCAGGCACTCACTACAGTGCAATAGATGGGGTATATAACCAAGCAGATAAACCAGTCGCAACTCGAACAGCAAACGCGCAACAGCAGGATCGCCGTTGCCATCAAGGTAGTCAAGGTAACTGCACAGCAGTTCATAAATACGCTGATGATCTTCTGCCTCTGCAGCCAGCAACTCGACCAGTTCAACTCCATAACCAGCCAGAGCCAGACGATCCAGATCAGTGCGCAAACCACCGCGCGGGGTAATCAGATCGGCTTCCTGCAACGTCCAGAGATCCCCTCGCCCCTGGCGCCAGTGAAACATGGCCTGAGTGAAAGGTTCCAGTGCCGGGCCAAAACGCTTGCGGCTGTTGCGCGCCGACCTGGCAAACCCCTTTTTAATCCCCCATGATGCAGTTAATACACTGACGATGCGGTCCGCTTCACCGTAATTGACATAGCGAAGCACCACGCCTTCACATTGAATCAGGGTCCCTTTCATGCTCACGCCTCAATCAGATTAACAATCGGATAAAGACCGTAGCTGTACCGAAGTAGATGAGAATTCCAGTTATATCATTGGCGGTCTGGATAAAGGGGCTTGAGGCAATGGCTGGATCGATCCCCACTTTTTTGAAAAAAGACGGGACGATAACCCCCATACAGGCAGCAACAGTGATGGCAGCCACCATAGCAATACCGACCACCAGACCAATATACAGATTCTGATGCCAGGTCATCGCGACCAGAGCAATCACCAAGCCGCAGACTGAACCCATAATTAAACCAACCCGCAGTTCCTTGAAAAACACCTGGCGCAAACTTCCGAAGTCAATACGACCGGTAGCAAAACCGCGAATCAAGATGGTTGATGTCTGGCCACCAACGTTCCCGCCCATGCCGGTAATAACCGGGACAAAAGAGATGAGCATAATCACCTGCTCGAGGGTCGCTTTGAACATCCACATGAGAAAGCCGGTCGTAACTCCGCCAAACAGGGTCATCAGCAACCACGGCAAACGCAAGCGAGCGATACTGAAAGAGCGAAAACCGAGCAGCAGTTCCTCTTCAGTTGTTCCTGCCATCCGAAGAATATCCTCGGTTGCCTCATCGCGCATAACGTCAATAACGTCATCAACAGTAATTACCCCCATGAGTTTGCCGTGCTCATCAACAACCGGTATTGCGAGAATGTTGTATTTAGCGACCAGTTCAGCGACATACTCCTGATCCATATCAACCCGAACGCGGATCACATTGGTGGACATAATTGTCGCCAGTTGGGTCTGGGGGGGAACAGTAAGGAGTTGGCGCAATGACAAAACACCGACCAGATGGTTATGTTCATCGGTTACATAGACGTAAAAAACCATCTCGTAATCCTGAGCATCGTGTAGTTTTTCTATTGCCTGTTTAACGGTAATATCCTGATTCAGGGAGAAAACGTCTGTGGACATGATACCGCCGGCAGAATCCTCGTCGTAAGCAAGCAGACGCTCGACATCCTCAGAATGATCATCATGCATTACCGTCAGCAGATCTTCAGCTAATCCATCGGGCAGACTGCGAATGAACAAAGCACTGTCATCATCTGCCATTTGATGAACGATAGAGACCAGATAATCGCGATCAAGGAGTTCGGCCAGTTCAGGCCATGAATCCGGATCTAGTTCGGCAAGAACATCGGCAGCACGGTCAAGATCAGAAATCAGCGACAGTAGAGTTTTTTGGTCTTTAATATCAAAATAACGAAAAATATGGGCGATATCAGCAGGATGGATTTTTGAGAGGGCTTTTCTTAAGTTTGGAGTTGCATCACGCCGGAGTAATTTGCTGATCGAATCCTGAAGTAAACGCATTTTGTTTTCATGCATAATGGCCACCAATCTCATATAACATCTGTTAACTATCTGTTATCGTATCTGTTCAGCACCGAATCTTCGGGTCCTATGTCCAGAGGGACGCGATTGTTTCCCGTTGGGTCATCCATGACCGCTTGCTGTCGCCGTCCATGGCGACAGACACCCTTGCCACGGGATCCGAAGACCCTGCGCCAAGAGTGGCAGCAGAATAGTTACCTGTTA
>JAGYPB010000044.1 GCA_018399135.1 Deltaproteobacteria bacterium
ATCAACGGAGCAACCAAAAAGATTGAATCGCTGCTAAACGCCCTGCTGCAACTGTCGCGGGTCGGCAACACCCGGAGCCTCCCGCAAGATATTGCAACCTCAACCTTGATCACCGATTGTTTGACAGCATTAGCCGGGCCGCTGCAAAACCATCAGATCCAGGTGACGGTAGGTGAACTGCCTGCCACCCTCCATGGTGACCCACTGCATTTCGGCCAGATCTGGCAGAATCTGATTGAGAACGCCATCAAATACCGGGGTAATCAAACGCAGCCACAGATTGAGATCGGCTGCCTGTCGCAGGGGAAAGATCCGATTTTTTATGTACGCGATAACGGCATGGGCATCGCTGAGGCGCACCATCAACATATTTTCGGTATCTTTACCCAGCTCAGCCGTTCCAGTGAAGGAACCGGCCTGGGTCTGGCTCTGGTGAAGAAAATTGTAACGAGCTACCAGGGAGATATCTGGGTCGAATCGGCAGGCGAAGGACAAGGCAGCTGCTTTAAATTGACCTTGCCCACCGCTGTCAGTTAGCCCGGTTGAACGGTGCAACCCATAGAGGCAAACCCATGACGTCCAGTCACACGACATCGGTCCTTTCAGATAACCTGCTGCCAACGCGTCCGCTGGTATTGTTGGTAGAAGACGAGCCGGCCCAGGCTTATCTGGTACGTCGGCAACTCCTCGAACGCGGCGAAACCAGCTTCGATATTTCCAGTACGGGCTCCCTCGCCGAGGCACGCATGTTGCTGGATGGGGGGCTGCATCCGGACGTCATCCTGCTCGATTTGAATCTCCCTGATTCCAGTGGTTCCGCCACTGTCGCCAGCTGCATCGACCTGTGTGATGCGCCGATTGTTGTACTCACCGGTGCGGATGACATTGCGGAAATCCAGACAGCCATTGACAGTGGTGCCGAGGATTATCTGGTCAAAGGTGCAGACTCGTCAACGTTACGACGTGCCATCCGTTATGCCATACTGCGCCACCGGCGCGACACCGACCATCGACTCGCCATGACGGTGTTCAATCACGCCCAGGAGGGTGTCATCATCACCTCCGCCACCGGAATCATTCTCAACGTCAATAAGGCTTTCTGTCAGATCTCCGGCTTCGATCCAGCCCAACTGATCGGCAACTCCCTGGAACTGTTTCATGAGCAGGGCATCAGCCGGATCATGTCACAACAGTTGCAGCATCAGGATCACTGGCAGGGAGAATTCCGCTGTCAACGCCCTGACCAGAAGACCTATGAGGCGGCCCTGACCATCAGCAGGGTCAACAACAAACACGGCCAGACAACCCACCTTGTCGGTTTGTTGTCAGACATCACCTTGCGCAAGCAACAGGAGAAACAGCTCCGCCATCTGGCTCACCACGATCAACTCACCGGCCTGCCCAATCGTACCCTGTTCAGCGATCGTCTGCACCAGCTCATGGCGCGGGTTGCCCGCACCGGCAATCAACTGGCGCTGGCCTATATTGACCTCGACGGCTTCAAACTGATTAACGATCATCACGGCCATGATGCTGGAGATCGCCTCCTGATCGCCCTGGCGGATCGCCTGCTTCATGCCGTGCGAGAGGTGGATACGGTGGCCCGTATTGGTGGCGATGAATTTGCCGTGATTCTGGCTGATCTCGGCCCCTCTGCCGCTGAAACCAGAGCGATTCTTGAACGTCTGTTGCATGCCGCCGCCGCCATGATCCGCACCGGCGACCTGACCCTGCAGGTCAGTGCCAGTATCGGGGTCAGTTTTTACCCGCAGATCAGCGAGATCGGCATTGATCAGTTGCTGAGACAGGCTGACCAGGCCATGTACCAGGCCAAGCTGGCCGGGAAAAACCGCTATTGCTTTTATTGTCATGAGCTCAATGGTTAGTCATCAGATAGTGACAGATTAGGGGGTTCCCTGTAATGGAGCACAATCAACAGCAAATTTCCCTCGATCTGCCGGAAAGTGTCCGAAACCATGAACGCGGACAATACGCTATGGTATTTTCCCTGCTGGTTATTCTGGCCCTGCTGACTATCAGCGTCTGGTTGCAGCATCGCAATGCTGTCGAAAAAACCATCCAGCAGACCCGCAACCTGACTCAGGTACTGTCCCTGCAACTGGAAGCTGAATTTGACCGGGTAGAAGGTGTGCTGCATTTTGTGGAATATATGCTGCAAACCATGCCCCGGGAACATCGTACCTTTGCAACCGGAAACAGGACAAAACAACAGGAATTGATGAAAGATCGTCTGCGGATTCTAAAGAACAGTTTCGATGGTATTGAGGCGATCAATTATTTTGATAACGGGGGAAACCTCATTTTCTCTTCCAAACCCCAGGCAGAATCAGCCAACATAGCAGACCGTCCTCATTTTCAGCTGTTCAAAGCGAATCCGCAGATTACGCGCACCTTCAGTGATATTATCACGGCCCGAACAACAGGTTTGCGCTCACTGGCCCAGACGCGAGCGGTACGGGACGATCATGGCAATATGCTCGGTCTGGTATCAGCCTTGATCCCCATGGAGTGGATTGACAGCAAGCTGGCCGGCATCGATACCGGCGAGGGTGGCGTTGTGCTGCTGCGTAACAGTGAGACAACTGTCCTGTTGTCACGTTTTCCACGCTATAATGAAGCCGACTTCAACCAGCCCCTGCCCGTCGACAACCCGATCCGCCGCCGCATTGATGGCGGAGAAAGGGCCGGCGAATTAAAATACACCGCCAGTACCGATGCTGAAACCCGCCTCGGCAGCTTTCAGCGATTGACCAACTACCCCTTTTACTTTCAGGCTGCCATGGCCGAAGCGCACTACCTGGAGGGGTGGCGCCAATATGCGCGGGTTGTTACCCTCATTACCCTGCTGTTGATGGTGACCTTTGCCCTCATCCTGTGGCGAATGACACGCATTCAGGCAGCACAGCAACAGGCCGTAACCAGTCTGGCCGCCAGCGAACTGAAATTTCGCAGCCTGTTTAACAAGTCTCAGGATGAAATCTACCTGCACAATGTCGATGGCAACATTCTCGATGTCAACCCGGCCGCAACGGCCGGTTCCGGCTATAGTCATGAGCAGTTGCTGACCATGTCAGTCTATGACTTGTGGCCGGACGACTCCGGTAAAGACGAGATTACTTCACAATGGCGTTCGTGGGCCGTGGGCGAAGGAACGCATCTTGAATATCAACATGTTAAAGCCGATGGCAGCCGTTACTATGTAGACATCATCACCAATAAAATCGACTACGACAACAAACAGCTCATCCTGGCAATTCTGCGTGATATCACCAGCCGCAAAAATGACGAGAAAGCCCTGCAGAACAGTGCCAGATCCCTGCAACGCAATAACGCTGATCTGCTGCGCTTAGGCGAAGTCATGGCACATCATTTTCAGGAGTCCACCCGGCGCATGGCAACCCTTGCCCGCATGGTGCACAATCATCCCTGCGCAGATACTGACCCTGACAGCCGGCAGGCGCTCCTCTATATCGACGAACAGGCCAACCGCCTGTCACAACTGGTGCGCCGGGTGCAGCGCTATCTCGAACTTGACGAATCCGCGCCGGGAATAACCGTCGCAACCGCTGTCAGGGCCCTGATTCATCAGACCCTGGCCTCGTCCGCGGCGGTCGATGCCGACCTGCATATTGCCACCGACCTGCCGGATCTGCCCCTGCCAGTGGCGCGCTTGCGCCGGATTTTATCGATCGTTTTCAACAACATTGGTCATTATCGCCGTGACGAAGTTCCTGTCACCATTCAGGTATCTGTGGTTGATGAGCATGATAACCTCGAACTGCACATTGCCGATAACGGCAGCGGCATCGACCCGGCCCATCGGGAGCAGGTGCTGGAACTTTTCACCAATCTCGCCCCCGGTAAAAACACCGGCTCCGGCCTGGCCCTGGCGCGGCGTATCATGCGCCTGGCCGGCGGTGACCTGCGCCTGGAAGATGGCATTGATGGGGGGATTGCGGTGGTGCTGACCTTTGGAGGGTGACGGGCAAATATAATAACCCCCGGAAAGGCCATTTATGAACGAAAGACAGCGGATTGAACAGGATTTACGGCAAAGCGAAGAGCGTTATCGCCTGGCCCAGGAAGCTACCGGAATCGGGGTCTGGGACTGGGATGTTCTGAACGATCATCTCTATTGGGATGACCGGATGTGGGCCATGATCGGTTACCCGCCGGACAATCGGTGCATGTCGTACACCGACTGGCACTCCATGCTGCATCCGGACGACATTGCCGGAGCGGAAGAGGAGGTTCAAAAGCAGCTCCACCTGGGACAAGGCTTTATCATTGAATTTCGTCTGCGCACCAGAGATGGCGGTTGGCGCTGGGTTCAGGGACGCGGGAAAGTCGTCACGCGCACGGATGATGGCGCCCCCGGCAGAATGATGGGCACCCATACGGATATTCATGAACGCAAGCAAACTGAGCTGAAACTTCAGCAAAACGAACAGAGATTCAAGAGCTACATTGAGCATGCTCCTTATGGCATTTTCCTTGCTGATGCTACCGGCAACTATACGTTGGTCAACCGAAAAGCAAGCGAAATAACCGGTTATACAGTTGAAGAATTGTTGAACATGTCGGCTATAGGATTGGTTTTTGAAGAAGACAGGCAACAAGCTTTTGAACACTTCAAGAAGGTACAACAAGAGGGCTATGCCGAAGCAGAAATGCGTTTTATCAATAAAAAAGGGGAAACCAGACATAAAAGGGTCGTTGCAACAAAACTCAGTGATGATGAATTCCTTGGTTTTAATGAAGACATCACCGAGCGCAAACTGGCCGAAGAGGAACTGGCACGCTCCAACGATGAGCTGGAACAATTTGCCTACGTCGTCAGTCACGATCTGCGCCAGCCCCTGCGCATGGTCAGCAGCTATATGCAGCTACTCGAAAAACAGCTGGATAAACACCTCGACAGCGAGACCCGGCAGATGATGCATTTTGCCGCTGACGGGGCAAAACGCATGAATCAGATGCTGGTCAGCCTGCTCGAATACTCTCGCGTCGGAAAGAAAAATGAAGCTGCGGAAAAGTTATCGAGTCGGGTAATCCTTGACGAGGTTTTGCTGTTTTTGCGTCCCGCCATTGACGAAGCCGAAGCACGCATTGACATCAGCGGCGACTGGCCGCAAATCGACGTTCCGCGCGACGAATTTACCCGTCTGCTGCAAAATCTCATCGACAACGCCATTAAGTACAGAGCGGCAGGACAGGTGCCAAAGATAACCGTTGAAGCCACAGTATCCGACCGTGAGTACCAGTTCTGTATTGAAGATAATGGCATCGGCATCGATCCCGAGCAACAGACACGCCTGTTCAAGGTGTTTCAACGGCTGCATACCCATGAACAGTATCAAGGCACCGGTATCGGTCTGGCCATCTGCCGGAAAATTGTCGAGCGCTCAGGGGGCAGAATCTGGATCGAATCACCGGGAGCCGGCAGCGGCTCGCGATTCTGTTTGACCTTGCCGGTGCCGACAGCAGCAGGAGTTCAGGCATGAACAATCTTGATCAGCTATTTGCCCGCTTTATCCAGCTCGGATCTGCGGTTTTCCTCTTTGTCCTGATCTATGTCCAACCCGTTCCGGCAGCCGAAAAAACCCTGATCTTTGCTCCACTACCGATGGAAAACCCGGACACCGTGGTCAGTCAGTGGAAACCTTTTATTGACTATCTGGAACAACAGTCAGGGGCTCACATCCAGATCTACTACGCCGAGGACTATGCCGACATCATCGCCGGCTTCAGTGCCGACCGGATCGATCTGGCCGTGTTCGGCCCTCTGCCCTACGTCCGGTTGCGGGCGCAATTTCCTCCGGCAACCCCCCTGGTGATTTTTAACGAACCAGACGGTGAGCCTTTTTACACCTGCGCCATGATTGCACTGGAAGAGAAAGTTACCACCTCTTCCCAACTCCAGAAAATGAAAATGGCCCTGACCCAGCCGTTATCAACCTGCGGTTATTTTTCGACCAACGCCCTGCTCCAGCAATTTGATACCAGTCTGGATCAACACCTGTATCGCTATCTTGACCAGCATGATGCTGTCGCCATTGCCGTTGCCCGGGGGGATATGGACGCCGGTGGTCTCAAAACAGTGATCGGTCGTAAATACAGCCATCTGGGGCTGGTGGAGCTTGCCGAAACCGCCCCCCTGCCGGCATTCTCCCTGGTTGCCAACAGCAGGCGGCTGTCCCCTGAGCTGATCGAGCGGATCCGGCAATTGATCGTCACTGCGCCGGCGACGCAACGCTCAAGCTGGGGGGACAATATCCGTCACGGCGCAACCACTGCTGCCGATACCGACTACGATCCGGTCCGGCGTTTAAACCCGGGGGTCGATATTCCTTCAGAGGGGAATTTCTGATGAACAGACCCTCCCCGCAACAATCAAGATACCTGGTTCTGTGGCTGGCCGGTTTTTCCCTGACGGCTGTTCTAATCTGTTGGGCGCTGTACGCCAATTGGCAGAACAAAAGGGATGGTTATCTGCAGCAGCATAGCTCTATTGTTGCGACCGCCTATCGGGCCAGTGTGGACGGTTACGCGGTCACGACCCGGTTTCTGGTCGACGAAGTGCTACGCAAACCGCAGATACTCAACACCTTTGCCCGCGGTATTGACGGCGACAAGCGGGCTCGCGGTGAACTCTTCCGCCTCCTCGCTCCCACCTATGATGAGCTGGTAAAACACGGCATTCGTCAGCTGCATTTTCATACCCCTTCCGGTCACTCTTTTTTGCGCTTTCATGCCCTTGATAAGTACGACGATCCTCTTTTTGATGTGCGCCCCTCCCTGCGCATCACCAACACCGAATTGCGGCCGGTCCACGGTTTTGAAAGTGGCCGGGTCATCTCCGGTTTTCGCTATGTCCACCCTCTTTTTGACGGACAGCGCCACTTGGGCAGTGTGGAAACCAGCCTGACTTTCAGGGTCATCCGCGAAGCCATGATGCGCATTGACCCGGAGCGCGACTACCTGATGGTCCTGCACCAGGAT
Source organism: Deltaproteobacteria bacterium (assembly GCA_018399135.1). GTDB lineage: Bacteria > Desulfobacterota > Desulfuromonadia > Desulfuromonadales > Geopsychrobacteraceae > Pelovirga. The sequence goes on from JAGYPB010000044.1 coordinate 7,024, forward strand.
GCGATCGAAGGGGTCGTGTTCAGTGACAATCGGGGGCTGTACGCCCCCTGGAAAATGAACCCTGATTATTTTGTTGAGGATCCCCATCTGACCTTGCCCGACTCCCCGCCACCGCCGCGGGCGGAGGTTCGTCATCTCAACCGGATGATGGCAGAGAATCCGGCTATTCACGCCCAAATGGCAACAGGAGCCACCTTCACCCTGACTAAAGAGTGGGAACAACAGGACTGGGCCATCACCTTTTTACCGGTGCTGGATGTCAGTCAGCAGCTGAGCGCCTACATCGTCTCCTACGCAATGACCCCTTATCTGAACACCCTGCGAATGGAATTTATCTACACCATCGGTCTGATTCTGGTGGCAATAGCCGCGGTATTTACCATTGCCTACCTGCTCTGGCGCTCCCTGGCGCTTAAAGCGATGGAAGGTGACCGCTTTGCCGCCATTACCAATACCATCGGCGAGGGTATTTATGTTCTCGATGCCGGCGGAAAAGTCACCTTTATTAACCCCGCCTTTACCGAACTGCTGGAGTTTAATGATAAGGAAGTCGTGGGACGGACCGGTCACGAGCTGTTTCACCTCCACAACAGAAACGGTATAGATGTACCCCTGGATCAATGCCCCATCTATACCTCTGTTGCAAAAGGGCTGATTTTTGAAGGGGAAGAAGTCTTTCGGACCCGGTCAGGCCAGGCATTGGACGTGGCCGTCGTCAGCCGACCGATTCTCGACAAGGAGGGACAACCTGACGGCTCGTCAGTAACGGCATTTCGCGACATCTCCGCGCGCATACAGATGGAAAAAGACCTGCACCGCAAAACCGCTGACCTGCAACGCACCAACACCGATCTGCTGCGCCTGGGTGAGGTCATGGCTCACCATTTTCAGGAATCAACCCGGCGCATGGCTACTTTTGCCCGCCTATTGCGTGACAAACCCGGGGTGAATGCTGATCCTGACAGCCGGCAGGCCATCACCTTTATCGACGAACAAGCCGGCCGCTTAACGCGCCTGGTACTGCGCGCCCAGCGTTATCTGGAACTGGATGAAACTCCCCCGGGGGAAACCGCCGCAGGCGATGTCAGAGCACTGATTCACCTGACCATCAACGCATCGGTCGCCGCCGATGCCGACCTGCACCTGGCTCCCGATCTACCCTGTTTACCTCTGCCGCAAAATCGTTTACACCGCATCCTGAAGATCATTTTCGACAACAGCGGACATTACCGTCGCAGCGACACTCCCTTAGCCATCAAGGTGATAGCGGTTAATCACCCTGAACAACTCGAACTGCGCATTGCCGACAACGGCAGCGGTATCGACCCGGCCAATCGGGACAAGGTGCTGGAGCTCTTCACCAACCTCACCAGCGGCAACAATGCCGGCTCAGGCCTGGCCCTCGTACGGCGTATCATGCGCCTGGCTGGTGGTGACCTGCGTCTGGAAGATGGTATTGATGGGGGCATTGCGGTGGTGTTGATGTTTAACAGGTGAGGGTGAGATTACCCTTGATGGAAGGGGCTGGGGGAGGGTGAAAGAGGGCAAAGAAGAGTATCAGAAGGTGAACCGATGGTTGACCTTTAAAAAAAAATAGTGAATACTGTTGGTATTTTTAACTGTCTGATCTTATTGTCAAATCTTTATTGTTAATGGTGGTAAAACCACCCTGGTAATGGAATCGACGGCTTGATTCCGCCGGAAAATGTGCGACACAACAACTGAATATCCTGCTGATCGAAGATGAAGCGGCTGACGCATTACTACTTGACCCGAAAGGCGCGGAAAACACCGGTCAGGCGCTTGACCTGCATCATGTCAGTGACGGTATTGAAGCCTTCGATTATTTGCGTACAAAACACACTGGTGTAAGAGCAGCCCCCGGATCTGATCCTGCTCGATTTGAACATGCCACGCATGGACGGCCGTCAGTTTCTGCACGAAATCAAACAAGACTCCCCACCTGCGTTGGATTCCCGTTGTGATCCTGTCGACCTCGATGCACAAAGGGATATTTCTTCAATGCTATGATCAACATGCCGCCGGTTACGGTTTCAACCCGGAGATATGGATATTTTTACGCGTCTGATGCAAGGGCTCGTCATTATTGGGGCCAAAACCGTCAGGTTGTCGACTCAATGCTATATTTAAGTCAATGACAATGATTCACAGTCGCGGTAACGAACTCACCTCCCTGTCAACGTCCTGCTGATTGAAGATGACCGCGGCGATGCTGAACTGATTCGCCTGCAATTACAAACCGGAAGAGACCGGATGGTACTTACGCGGTCCGCCATGACTCCCGCTTCTGCAGCGCAGCAGACTGAAGCGATTTTCTCCCTGGATGTGGTACTTTGACCTGAACCTGCCCGATCTGTCCGGACCAACCGCCGTCGACAATGCCGGATACTGACCGATGCCCCCATCGTGGTATTAACCGGTCAGGATGATATCAGTTCGATCAAAAAGTTATTGATGACGGAGCCGAGGATTATCTCACCAGCGATGTGAGAGCCTCTTTACTCCGTGCCATCCGGCTACGCCACCTTGCGCAAGCGGCGCTGATGCCGATACGCACCTCTCCGCAACCGTCTTCAGCCATAACGGCGAAGGATATCACCACCTCGCCGGATGGGACGATCCTCACTGTCAATGAAGTTTCTATCGCATCACCGGTTACCAGCACGAAGAGGTCATCGGCAAAACCCCGGTTGATGAAATCGGGCAAACATGAACAAACATTCTATTCACATATGTGGCAATCGTTGGTGACCAACGGCCACTGTATCCGGTGAAATCTGGAACAAACGAAAAATGGTGATATTATCCGGAACTGCTGACCATCAGCGCGGTCAAGGACAGCAACGGCAATCTGCGCCACTATGTTGCCCTGTTCATCGACATCACCGAGCGTAAACAGGCCGAGCAGGAACTGCTGGAGACCAACTGGCACCTGCATGAAGCAACAACCCGCGCCAACGACATGGCGGTGCAGGCGGAGATTGCCAGTGCGGCAAAGAGCGAATTTCTGGCCAACATGAGCCACGAGATCCGTACCCCCATGAACGGTGTCCTCGGCATGTGTGGGTTGCTGCTGGATACCGAGCTCAATGATGAACAACGCCGCTTTGCCGAAACGATCCAGGCCAGTGGCGTTCACTGCACCTGGATCAACGACATTTTGATTTTTCCAAGATCGAGGTGCCGGGCAGATGGCGTTGGAAGTCATCGACTTTGACCTGCAGGCGCTGGTCGATGACTTTGCCGCCGCCATGGCGATCCATGGCGCACACACCAAAAACTCGAATTCATCTGTGATCTGATCCCACTATCCCCCATCTGCTGTGTGGCGATCCCGGCCGCATCTCGCCAGGATTCTGACCAATCTGGTCGGTAACGCCGTCAAGTTTACCGATCAGGCGAAGTGGCCCCGCATCGACGCGCCCGAACAGACCGGATGAGCAACTCACCCTGTGCTGCCGGGGTTCGCGATACCGGCATCGGCATTCGGCGTAACAAGCGCGACCGGCTCTCAAGAGTTTTGCCAGGTCGATGCCTGACCACCGTAAGTTCGGCGGTACCGGACTGGGGCTGGCCATCTCCAAACAACTGGCCGAAGATGAACGGCACCATCAGCGTCACCAGTGAAGAGGGAAAAGGCTCAGAGTTCTGTGTCACCCTGGTGCTGGGCAAACAACAACAGGTTCCCTTACTGCCCCTGTCGGCTTCCGACCTGCAGGGATTCGGGTGCTGATTGTCGATGACAACCATACCAACTGTGATCTGTTGCAGCGCCGTCTGGCCTGTGGCATGCGCGTCCCACCGCCGTCACCGACGGTAGCACAGCCCTTGAACAACTGCATCAGGCCCCTTGACGCCGGCGATCCTTCCGGCTGGCGATCATCGACATGCAGATGCCGCGATGGATGGCGAACCGGACGCGCGGGATCAGGCCGATGCCCGCTTTGTTGATCTGCGCCTGCGATTCTCACCTCCGTCGGTCCGCGGCGATGCCGACCGCTTTGCTGAACTTCTCGGCTTCACCGGGTATCTGACCAAACCGGCCCGCACCCGGGAGATTTCTTTATACTGTCTCTGACCCAGTCGGGCTCCTGACCCTGAGCAACAACGGTCAAGCCCCACCATTGCCACCCGCTTCAGCAACAGTGACATGCGTGACCTGTTTGCCGGCAGCAAGGCACGGACTGCTCGCCGAAGACAACCCCCACCAATCAACTGGTGGCGCTGGGGATATTAAAGAAGTTCGGTTTACGCGCCGACGCCGTTGGTAACGGTGCTGAAGCGGTTGCCGCGCTCCACCACCTCACCGATCTGGTGTCATTTATGGTCCAGATGCCGGTGATGGACGGCGGGCGAAGCCACCGGGCGGATCCGCAATCCGGCCGGCGGCGCACTCAACCCCGCCATCCCCATCATCGCCCTGACCGCCCACGCCATGCACGGCGACGAAGATGATCGTTTTCGCCGGATGAACGCCATGTGACCAAACCCATCGACCCCACAGCGTTAGCAGCAGAACTGCAACGCTGGATCAGCAAAGATGAGGCCGAAGCAGAAGCCACACCAAAACGATCCGGCGGTGCGTGGAGCACACCGAACCCGCCGTGCAGATCTTTGATCGAGCCCTGCTGCCGAAACGGTTAATGGGGGATGAAGAGCTGGCACACACCATCTGCACCATGTTTATTGAGGATACGCCGCAGCAGCTCAGCGCCATAGAACAAGCCCTTGAGCAGGGCGATCTGGTCGAAGTCGGCAAGCTCGCCCACCGCCTCAAGGGTGCAGCCGCCAACTTGACCGCTGTCCGCGTGCAACAAATCGCCCACGAGATGGAACGGGCGGGGAACGCTGGTCATTCCAGCCTTCTGGTGAACCTGCTGCCGCAGTTGCAGCAGGCGTTTAGTAAATTAAAGGTGGAGATGGGTAAAGAATAAAGGGGTTGGGGCTGTTAATTTCAACTTTTTAAGCGGAGGCATATGACTTTGAACATTCTCATTGCAGAAGATGACTCCGTTTCACGGCACATCCTCACCGCCATTGTCTCCAAGTGGGGTTATAACCCCATTGCCGTTGCCGACGGTCGCGCCGCATGGGAACTGATGCAGCAGGAAGACCCTCCCCAACTGGCTCTGCTGGACTGGGAAATGCCCGAGATGGACGGCCTGGAAGTGTGTCGCCGCATCAGGGAAGAAAATCCCTTCTCCCCCCCCTACATCATCATTCTGACCGGCAGAACCGATACGGTTGACATCGTCAGGGGGCTCGACGCCGGGGCTAACGACTATGTTTCAAAACCCTTTAAAAACGATGAACTGCACGCCCGTATCCGTACCGGCAAGCGCATGGTCGATCTGCAGAACGAACTGGTTGCGGCCAAAAACGCCCTTGCCCATGCAGCGACCCATGATCCCCTCACCGGAATTTTCAACCGTGCCGGCATACTGGACAGGCTCGACGCCGAAATGGAACGCGCGCGCCGGGCCGGTAGCCGGATCGCCATTGCCCTGTGCGACATCGACCACTTTAAACAGGTCAACGATACCTATGGTCACCAGGCTGGGGACGCCGTGCTGCGCTGTTTTGCTACCGGCATCAAGAATGCTCTGCGCCCCTATGATGCCGTTGGCAGATTTGGTGGCGAAGAATTTCTTGTTATTGCCCCTGACTGTCATGAAACTGAAGCCAGGGGGTTGTTTGAGCGTCTGCGCAGCAGGGTAGAAGAACAAACCACGTCAACCAATGCCGGGATTGTGTCTATTACTGTCAGTATGGGGGTCGTCATCAATTCCGGCACCACAGCAGTCGACTTCCTGCTGGCAACAGCGGACAAAGCCCTTTATCAGGCAAAAAATGGCGGACGCAATCAGGTGGTTTTCGCGGCGGTCTGATGAAACATGAAGCTCCCTCCCACATAAACAAGAAAACCGCTCCTCTCCCACAACGGAAAGAGAGAGTTTATAAGTAATGATGTATAATTAATAATTTACAATCCCCCCTCTCCTATGCTATTTTTATCACTCCACGCGACTATTCTCCTTATTTCAGGAATATCTGATCATGCGGCTGATATCAATTGAACAACTCCAGACCGGGATGGCATTGGCAACCGATGTCCAGAGCAGATCCGGTCGACTGCTGGCAGCCGCAGGGACGGTTGTCACCAAGCAACATTTAATCGCCTTTCGTACCTGGGGGATTCTTGAGGCAGAAATTGTCGCCGGTGATGATATCAATGAGGTACTCGACGCCCCCGCCCCGCCGGACCAGGAGCAGATAGATAGAGCGATAACCAGCTTGTTGCCCCACTTTCGCCTGAATGATGTAACACATCCCCTGATAGCTGAGTTGTTGCGCCTGACGGCTATAAGAAAGGCAACCACGCATGAAAGCTGACACTCGACCATCCATGCAACAAATGGTCGACTCGACTACGCATCTGTGTTCTCCACCGCTGATTTATCAGCGGCTTAATGAAGCGATCAATCACCCGCGCACATCAATCCAGCAGATCGCCCGGATTATCTCCGAGGATCAGGGGTTAACCGCACGCCTGCTGAAGCTCGCCAACAGTCCCTTGTTCGGATTCAACAAGGTTGATTCCATTCAGCGGGCCGCCACCCTGCTCGGTACGCGTGAAATCCGGGATCTGGCCCTGGCGGTCACTCTGGTCGCAAACCTGCGTAAGGTTGATCTGAAAGACGAACAGCTGCTGAACAATCACTGGCGCCACAGCATCAGCTGCGCTATTGTCGCCCGCAATATTGCCTTTTACCTGCGTGAACCCGGCGTCGAGCGTTTTTTTGTCGCCGGGATGCTGCACAATATCGGCCGTCTGGTACTCTGCCTGCGACAGCCCGAAGAGATTAAATCAACATTCAGGCAGGGAATGACATCCCATCTCCCGTTACACCTGATTGAACAGCAAATATTCGGATTTGATCATGCCGCGCTTGGCGCTCTCTTGCTGGAAACCTGGAATGTACCGGCCACAATAACGCGCATGGTGGCCTGGCATCATCAACCCACCGGAACCCACCTGAGCGGCAAGGATGCCGGTGTTATCCATCTGGCCGATCTGGTCTGTCAGGCTTTGGGCTGGGGGCCGGATCCCGGCATTCCGGTAACCCCTCTCGATCTGAAGGCCTGGGAGATGCTGAACCTTCCCATCAAGGCTCTTGATGCTGTCATCTCTCAATCGGAGCCACAACTTGTTGAGATCATGAAAATCCTGGAGGATGATCTGTGAACGGCGCAGAGCTCGACATCCGTTACCTCCAGGAACGCATCACATTCCTGGAAGAATCGAACCACAACTACCTGACCATCCTCGAGCTGTTAACTACCAATGGTGAATTTCAGTGGCACCTGGCTCAGGCCTGTTCAGTGAAGGAACTCTTTGAGGTAACCGCACGGCAGATTCAGCAACTGTTGAGCCTGACACAGCTGGGATTTCTGGAATCGGAGGATGACGGTACTTTTGCTCTCAAGTATCACTTTCCTGAGGACTGCGCCGATCGACTGCAGCTGCATATTGATGCCAAAATTATGGACGGAACCTTTGCCTGGGCTCTTAATCGTAACCAGGCGCTGCTGTCACCCCTAGAGAATCAGCGCACCTTACTACTGCATGTTATCGAAACCCGGGCGCGGATTCGTGGCATGTTTGTTGCCGTGTTGCCGGAAGATAGCGACCATATCGACTCTGCTCGCCTCAGCGCCCTGTCGATCCTGCTGACAACCTGTGCTTACACCATGGAAAACAGCACCCTCTATGATATGCTGCGGCATCAGATGGCCTCCCTCGAAGATCAGGTTGCTACACGTACCCACGATCTGGTGATCGCTCGCGAGGCCGCTGAAAGTGCCAACCAGGCCAAAACCGATTTTCTGGCCAATATGAGTCATGAGATCCGCACGCCGTTGAACGGCATCCTCGGCATGTCGCGATTACTGCTTGATACCGACTTGACTGCGGAGCAAAGCCGCCATCTCCATACGATTTTCCAGAGCGGCGAGGGTCTCGCCGCTCTGATTAACGATATCCTTGATATTTCCAAGATCGAAGCCGGCAAGCTGGAACTTGACCCGACAGATTTCGATCTGCAGGAACTGCTCGCGGAATTCTGCGCCCTGATCGCGCCATCGGCTTGTCAAAAGAATCTGGAATTTGTTTGTGACCTGGAACCGGGTACGCCAACGTTGTTGTTCGGTGACAAGGTACGGCTGCGGCAAATATTAATCAACCTCGCCGGCAACGCGGTGAAATTTACCGAACGCGGGGAGGTTATCGTTCGCGTGACATCATCAGACAGGGAAACAAATCGACCCGGCCTTGCCTTCAGTGTTGCTGATACCGGCATCGGCATCCCTGCAGACAAGCAAGCTCACCTGTTCACCAAATTCAATCAGCTTGATGCCTCGGTATCGCGCAAATACGGGGGCACCGGCCTGGGGCTGGTTATTTCCAAAAGGCTGGTTGAAATGATGGGGGGCGACATCAGCGTCGAGAGTTCGGATCAGGGCACCTGCTTTCGGTTTGAGGTTGTTTTAGCACGGCAGAACGAGCCAATCGAAGAGGAATCAGCTCCCTGCCTTGCCCAGCGGCGAGTGCTGATCGTCGATCCCCATAAACCGTCGCGCGCCGTCCTCGAAACATTGTACCGGGCGCAGCAGGCAGACACACAAGGGGTCGAAAATGGCACCAGCGCACTGACCCTGATGAAAGAATCAACCAACAAAAACGCAGCATATGATCTGATCCTTATTGATGAACATCTTCGGGACATCAGCGCAGCGGTACTGGCCCAGGCTGTGCGGGAAGACCCGACACATAACGCCCGGCTGGTGCTGATCAGCCGTTTCGGGAAAGGTTCGGTCGCATTACAGCGTTCAGCAGACAGATTCGATGCCGTTCTCGAAAAACCCCTGTTGCCCGATCACATCCCATCCTGTATTTGTCCTCTGCTGGCGGGTCAACCGGCCGGCAAGCGACTCTCCACCAGAGCTCCGTTGCATACGCAACAGATTCAGCAACGGGCACAGGTGCGCCTGCTGCTGGCCGAAGACAATCCGGTTAATCAGCTGGTGGCCAAAGGTCTCTTACAAAAATACGGGTTTTCCCTCGATATCGTGGATGACGGCAACGCTGCCGTTCAAGCCCATCAGAAGAACCCTTATGATCTGATTCTGATGGATGTCCAGATGCCCGAAATGGATGGGATTGAAGCAACGCGCCGGATCCGTTCGGTCGAATTTTTATCCAGCGCCCATACCGTTCCGATCATCGCCCTGACGGCTCATGCCATGATCAGTGATAAAAATCGCTGTTTAGCTGCGGGAATGAACGACTATATGTCCAAACCTTTTGATCCGGAAAAACTGGTTGCCGCTGTTCACCAGCATCTGCCGGACAAATTGCCCCCGTTTCAGCAGCACCCGGAAGAACCCGCAACTGATCCGGCTGCCGCACCCGTCTCGGACGACAGGGACCTGTTCAATCCGGAGGAACTGTTTCAGCGCCTGGCCAATGATGAAGAACTGACCACCATGATTTTACAGGAAGCACTGCGCACCCTGCCTGCCGAAATCACTACCCTTGAACAACATATCCACCGGCAACAGACAAAAGAGGCCGGTCTCCAGGCCCACAAGATCAAGGGAGCCTTCGCTAATATCGGCAGTCGTCGCCTGACGGTCATTACCGCGACCATGGAACAGGCCGGTAAAACTTCCGATCAGGCAACACTGGCTTTGGAACTGAAATCGTTATTGCAGGAATTTACCAAACTCAAAGAACTCATTACATCAAAGTTGATGAACACAAAGGAGATCAATAATGAAATTTCTAATCGTTGAAGATGAATTTACCACCCGCCTGATCCTCCAGAAGCTCCTTGGTGAACACGGAGAGGTTCATATTGCTGTCAATGGCCGCGAGGCGACAGAAGCGGTAAAAGCGAGTCTGGAGGACAAGCAGCCTTATCATCTGATCACCCTTGATGTGGTCATGCCGGAGATGGACGGCTACGAGGCGCTCAAGTCGATCCGTAACCTCGAAGCTCACTTTGGCGTTGTTCATGACAATCGAGCCAGAGTGATTATGACCACCTCCTTAGGCGACGGCAAGAGCATTATGGCAGCGTTCAAGGAGCAGTGCGACGGTTACCTGGTCAAACCGATTGACCGGGCAGAACTGATGAAATATTTGAAAGAAATCCATTAGAATAGTTGAGATCAACAATCAGGTTCAGGCGGCTTCCACCCCCGTTTGTTACCTTTTGTCAAAGGAGCTGATCATGAAAATACGTGGAAAACTTGTTATTCCTCTTCTGTCTATTGTTGTTGTTTCCATTTTACTGACTATCCTTGCCGTAAACACCTCCGTTAACAACCTGGTGGAGGATCAGGAAACCTCCTTTCTTGAATATGCTCAAAGTGTCCTGACCGCACAGGCAGAGGCACGTAAAAATTCCATCTATACCAGCATGACTGAACAGGGTGCCAAGGCCCTTGAGCTCACCTCCTTTTTTACTCGCCACCCGGGGGTACTGGATGCCTATCGACTTGCGCATACCGGTGACATGGATAATGAGACCGACGCTACGGTGCAACAGGCCCGCCAGCAACTGCGTCTGCAGATGGCGCCATTTATCGCCGGCTACAAGGAACTAAACGATGTCGATGCCTTTAGCATCCATTTTCACCTGCCGAATGCCCGCAGTTTCGCCCGCTTGTGGCGGGATGGCTGGAATGCCTCCCGTAACGGCCAGCGGGTCGATGTATCTGATGATCTGTCATCTTTTCGCCAAACAGTCGTTGAAATCAACCAGGGGGATCATCAGCCTCTGACCGGTATCGAAGTCGGTCGCGGTGGCTTTGCCCTGCGTGGTCTGGCGCCCATATCCGGGGCGCGGGGCAATCATCTCGGTTCGTGCGAGGTCCTTGCCTCCTTTAATGATGTCCTCAAGTCCAATCATGCCGACAATAGCTATCAGATTGCTGTGTACATGATCACCGAGCACCTTGCCACAGCGACATCCCTCCAGGATCCCCAGAAAAATCCTGTTCTTGACAACAAATATGTCTTTACTTCTTCGACGGATCCGGAGAAAACCAACCCCGTGATCAACGCTGACATCCTCGATGCAGGACGCACTCAACAGAATCAGCAGATTATTGGCAACTCTTTTATCTCAACCTTTCCCATCAATGACTATTCCGGCAAGCTGGCCGGAGTGATGGCCCTGGTGTACGATATGTCAGCGGTCAACCACCTGGTTGCCAACGTTGAAGAACAAAATGCCATCACTCTGGGCAGTCTCAACTGGCGCTTCAGCGGAGGTGGTACGGTCTTGCTGATCATTCTCGCTGCCGTTGTTTTTCTGGTGGCACGAAACATTGTCCGGCCATTGAGAATGGTGGTTGACTCGGCCCAATGCATTGCTCTGGGAGATCTCGGCACATCCATCAATTATTCCGGCAAAGATGAAATTGCTGACCTGGCCAAAGCGATGAACAGTATGATTGAGAGCCTGAAAAGCAAAACCCGGGAGGCAGAGCAGATTGCCAAAGGGAATTTGACCATTGACGTGGCGGTCGCGTCTGACCGGGACGCCATGGGACTCGCGTTCCGATCCATGGTGTCAAATCTGAATGAGGTTCTGGGCGACGTTCAGGTAGCAGCAAAACAGATTGATGCGGGAAGTCACCAGGTCTCGGATACGGCACAAAATCTTTCTCAGGGAGCGACTGAATCGGCAGCATCCCTTGAAGAAATCAGCAGCTCAATGAATGAAATCGGCAGCCAATCCCAGCAAAGTGCCACCAATGCCCAGCAAGCAAGCCTGTTAGCACAGACGGCTCAGACCTCCGCCCGCAATGGAAGTGAACGCATGGCAGAAATGATCACTGCCATGAATGACATTAATGCGGCCGGCCAGAATATCAATAAAATCATCAAGGTGATCGATGAAATTGCCTTCCAGACCAATCTGCTCGCTCTTAATGCCGCCGTTGAAGCGGCCCGGGCCGGACAACATGGCAAGGGGTTTGCCGTCGTCGCTGAGGAAGTCCGCAACCTCGCAGCCCGCAGCGCTAAGGCGGCAAGTGAAACAGCTGAACTGATCGAAGGAACCGTTGAAAAAACCGTCAATGGCACACAGATCGCTGAACGTACATCAAAAGCGCTGGATGAAATTGTCGCGGCGGTTCTCAAAGTGAATGATCTGATCGCTGAAATTGCCGCAGCCGGGTCGGAACAGGCCCAGGGAATCTCCCAGATCAATATTGGCCTGGGTCAGATCGATCAGACCGTACAGCAGAGTACCGCAACGGCAGAAGAATCGGCTTCGGCCGCCGAGGAGCTGTCGAGCCAGTCAATTCACTTACGTCATATGCTCAGTCGCTTCACGCTGATGAACGGCGACCACAATGTCCCTGCCCCACAGCTCAACCAGCCGGCGGTCAAATCACTCCCCCCACAACCAGCGACTGCCAATAATTCCGGCTGGGGTGAAAGCCCTGCAGGTGGGAAGAAAGGCATGATTCAGCTGGATGACGAGGAATTCGGAAAATATTGAGCAAGGCGGCGGGGGGGAGACTCCCCCCCCCGCCCCCCATCGAGGGCGAGGGTGAAAAATTTGAACTGACCGCTATCCGGGAAAAGTAATATGCGACTGATCAAATTGACCTATTTGCTTTTGCTACTGGGGATAATTCTCCAGTCTCCTGGTTATGCCAGAGAACTGACCTACGCGGCGGTATCGGTGCAGGATCGTGAAGCGACCATTGCCGCTCATCGCGACATGGTTGATACCCTCGCTGACGCTATACAGCGTCCCATCAGAATCAGTTACAATGTCGATCATGCCCATATCATCGATGATTTTATTGCCGGCAACATCGATATTGTTTATCTCGGTCCGCTGCCATACGTTGCCATGGCACGTCGTTACGAACATCATGAGATTCTGGTCACGATCAACGAAGCCGCCGGCTGCCCCTGGTACCGCTGCACCATTGTACGAGCCTTCGATGGCCCTGAAACCCTCAGCAACCGCTCCGACCCCGTTGCCCTGACCAACCCTCTGTCAACCTGTGGCTACCTGTCGGTCGCCTATCTGTTACAACAGGAAGACATTCAGCTTGAACAACTCCCCTACTCCTTTGTCGGCAGTCACGATCAGGTGGCCCTTGAGGTTATCAGAGGCCGCTATGCCATCGGCGGGGTTAAAGCGGAGATCGCCAAAAAATATCATGGATTGCTGCTGGAAGTCACAGCCCTGACGCCGCCATTACCAGGGTTTGTCCTGGTGGCCAACCGGGCCACCCTGACCGAAGACGACACCATTCTCCTGCGAACAGCCTTGACCCATACCACCACTGATACTTACCAACTGTGGGATGTTGGTTCTAACGGTTTTTCGTATATTTCCCGATCAGCCTTTGACCTCCTGCAGGGGATGATCACACCAACTTTTGACAAACTGTTTATGGAGCAGACACCATGAACAGACTGTTGCAGATCTCTTTGTTTTTTCGTTTTACGATCTACACTCTGGGCCTTTTCGCCACCTTATTCCTGCTGGCCGGCTGGTATTTTCATATCAATAAGCAACAGCTGGAGACCAAAACCCTCACTCATTACCTGATCGAGCAACAACGTGCCTGGCAGGCTGTACGGCAAACGCATATCAATGGGATGGAGGCTTATTTCAGCAGCTATGTCACCCAACCAGCCGTCCTAAAGCTGCTCCATCAGATGCAAAGCCCTGATCCGGAAATCCGCGATCAGGCCAGGGTATTGCTTTATCGTGAACTGGTGGGGGTCTATGAACTGCTGACGACTCGTGGTGTTCGTCAGTTTCAGTTTTTCACCACCGACAGTCATTCCCTGTTGCGGCTTCACCATCCCCACCGTTTTGGTGACCCCCTGGCTGAGCTGCGCCCCGGGGTCGCCCTGGCCAATCACACCCGCACCCGGGTCAGCGGTTTTGAAAGCGGGCGGGTAGTCAGCGGCTTTCGCAACATCTTTCCGATTCTCGATGGTGATACCCACCTCGGTGCCGTTGAACTCAGTCAGCCTTTCGAGGCGCTGCGTTCCAGTATGCAACAGCTGTTCAGCGATGCTGATACGGAATTTTTATTGTTGATCAATGCATCCGGTGGCCGGGAATTATTTTCCGAACAGCAGCGCCTTTACGCCATATCGACGATCGACCCGGATTGGCTGGTCGAAGATCCCCTGCGGGAGCTCTATGACAGCCCCCCTCCCTTATCCCCTGTCGCCTCCCGTATCGCTATCGGGCTATCACAGGTGGAGGGGTTTTCAGATGCCCTGAATGCCGGCACGGCAGCCTCTTTTACCGTCCGGCAGGACGGGGGGTTCAGTGTCGTCACCCAGATCCCGGTCATCGATCTGAGCGGACGCCTTGGCGCTGCGTTGATCGCATTTCAACCCTCTGATGCCCTTGAACAGATTGATGACAATTTTACCACCCAACTATGGATGAGCGCTGCAGCATCCCTGCTGCTGGCCCTGGCCATTGCCCTGACAATCAATCGCATTCATAAAGTGCGCGAACAACGTCAGCGCCTCAGGGCAATCACCCATGCCGTCCACAGTGGTGTTTACGTGATGGATCATGCTGGCCGGATCATCTTCAGCAACCGACGTGCGTCCGAGATCCTTGGCTATTCTTCCAAAGAAATGAATAACCACAACGCCCATAACCTTTTCCATGTTCACTCAAGCTCACCTGCTGAGTGTCCGTTATTTCTGGTGATCGCCAGAGGGGAGACCTATCGTCATGAAGAAAGCTTCCGCTGTAAAAACGGAGAGATTATCAGCGTTGACGTCGCCTCCGCACCGGTCGTGCTGGGAGCAGGTGAAAACGGGGCTGTGGTTGCCTTTGAGGACATCACCGAGCGTAAACAGCTTGAGGCACAACTGCTGCAGGCCCAGAAGATGGAATCCGTCGGCACCCTGGCAGGTGGCGTAGCCCACGATTTCAACAACATCCTGTCCTCCATTACCGGCTTCACCTGGCTGGCGTTAAAAAAAATGGAGGAGGGCAACCCCCTGCGCCGCAATCTTGAACAGGTCCTGGCTGCCACTGATCGGGCGTCATCCCTGACAAAGGACTTGCTCCTGTTCAGCCGCAAGCACCCGAAACAAACCAGTGTATTTGATCTTAATGAACTACTGACCAAAACCGAAAGTCTCTGGCGCCGGACACTGCATGTCGATATCCATCTGGTTATTAACCCGGCACCCCGCCCATTATCAGTCGTGGGTGATTTCCATCAGTTACAACAGATCCTGATGAATCTGTTTCTCAATGCCTGCGACGCTATTGACACTTCCGGACAAATCAATCTGACAACAGAGCAGTTCAGCCTGAAAGAGAATGGCCCTCAGATCAGTGGACTACATCCAGGCGAATACGCTCTGCTCAAGGTTCGGGACAACGGAACAGGGATGGATCAGGAAACCCTGAAGCATATTTTCGAACCCTTCTACACCACCAAATCGGTGGAAAAAGGAACCGGCCTTGGTCTGGCAGTCGTTTACGGTATTGTCCAACAGCACAAGGGAGTTATCCGGGTAGACAGTCAACCAGGAAAAGGAACCTGTTTTTGTGTCTACCTCCCGTTGAATCAGGACATCTGTCTGCTGCAAGAGCCTGAGCAGAAAGAATCAGCCCCCCCGCAAGGGAGCGAGACGATCCTGCTGGCTGAAGATGATCCGCAAGGACGCCGTGCGCTAACCGGCATTCTCTCAGAGGCGGGATACCGGGTGATAACAGCGGTAAATGGGGAGGACGCAGTTCAGCATTTTATGGAAGATCCGGAAAATATTGATCTGCTCCTGTTCGATCTGATCATGCCCCTGTTAAATGGCAAAGATGCCGCAGACGCGATCAATAAATTCCGACCCGGCACCAGAACCCTCTTTATCAGCGGCTATCCGTCGGACAATATCTCCATTAACGGTGCCGACCACATTCTGCCAAAACCCATCAATCCACGGGAATTGCTGTTCAAGGTCAGAGACGTGCTGGATGGTTGATCCGGGAGGAGGGGAGCAGGGATTTGCTCGCTGCTTACTGCCCCACCAATGACATATCACCATACCGATTCGCGCATATAGATCATGCGCGGGTTGCCCTTGAAGATGCCAAAAGTGGCTTTGGCCGT
>JAGYPB010000045.1 GCA_018399135.1 Deltaproteobacteria bacterium
CAGAATAGATGCGATAGACGGATGACCGACTTATTCCGTAGTGGTCAGCGATCTCCGTTTTGCTGTAGCTCTTAAGGGAGTCATATTACTATGTTGAATGAAAGGATTGGCTCAGACTGCATATTTTTGAGAATGCTTTGTTGTCGGTTTACAAACTTAATTGCGGCCGGTTCATACCCAAACTCAAAAGAAACAAGCTGGGGATGAACCGTGCTTAGAAAAATTTCAAAAAACAACCGACTTGCCAAGACTCTTGTTTACTGCAAAGATGAAATGATTAACATTCCACTTCCGGAGCAGTCGCATTCCTTTGTTCCGCAAAAGAGGGCCATATGAGCAATGTAGAGAATAAACGAAAATATCAGTTTCACTGGGATCTGCTGGGTGACATTGAATTGGGCCGGCCCAATCTGGGCAACACCACCCGTTTAGAGGTCTACCGGCTGATGCAATTCTGCTTTCGCGATGTTCTTGAGCAGCGTTACGGTGCAGATGAGGCCGATCAGATTTTCTACGACTCCGGTTATCTGGCCGGAAGGGAGTTTTATCAGAAGCTGATTGGACCACAGGACGATATCAA
This sequence comes from Deltaproteobacteria bacterium, assembly GCA_018399135.1. GTDB lineage: Bacteria > Desulfobacterota > Desulfuromonadia > Desulfuromonadales > Geopsychrobacteraceae > Pelovirga. The sequence continues at coordinate 581 of JAGYPB010000045.1, forward strand.
TATCATGGTGGCCAAGCTGCAAGAAGTTGTTAAAGAAATGGGAATCGGTATTCTACGCGTTGAAGAGGCTGATCTAGAGCAGGGTCGCCTGGTGTTGACCGTCAGTGAAGATCTCGATTGTTCCGGTTTGCCGGAAAGCGGTGACCAGTTGTGTACCTACGATGAAGGTTTTATCGCCGCGATTCTCGAAAGCTTTTCCGGTAGCGCCTTTAAGGTAAAAGAGGTTGATTGCTGGTGTACTGGTGATCGTACCTGTCGTTTTACTGCTCAGAAGATAACTTCTACCAGAATGGACACTTGATGAGTCGGGATGAAAGGATAGCTTCCATCCTTGGTGAGCTCGCCGCCGGCAAGATTCCACAGGACATTCCTGAGGATAGCGACTACGCCCCGGAACTGACAATATTGGTGTCCTCTTTGGGAAAACTTCGTAATTTCACCCTGGCTCTTGCCAACGGCGACCTGACAGCGTCGTTACAAGGAGTTTCAGGACCATTGGCCGGAAGCCTTAAATCCCATCAGGCGGGACTCAAACACCTCACTTGGCAGGCATCTCGGGTCGCAGCTGGGGATTTTTCACAGCGTGTTGATTTTCTAGGTGAATTCTCGACAGCTTTCAACAGTATGGTGTCAGAACTGGCTGAATCACACCGCACCATGGCAGAGTTGAATCAGCGTCTTCAGGATGACGTCATTCAACTGCAACGTATGGCGGCGGCCCTGCGCGAAAGTGAAGAGCGCTTCCGGCTCATCGCTGAAAGTGCCAGCGATGTCATCTGGACCATTGATCCGCAAATGCAACGCTTCAGCTACATTAGTCCATCCATCGCCACTTTGTTAGGATGGAGCGCTGATGATGCCCTGTCACAACCCCTTGACGTCCTTATGGAAAGCGATACCCTGGGTCAGTTAAGGACAGTGCTGAAACGAATCAGCGAGCAATTTACCGGCCGGGGAACAGTCGAGCTGGCTGAAAAAATTGAGTTGGAACAGCGCAGCAGCGATGGACGGCAAATTCCAGTCGAGGTTGTTGTTTCTGCCATTGCCGATGGACAAGGACGACTGAAGGAATTTGTTGGCATCTCGCGCGACATTACCGAGAGAAAAAAGATTGAAGAGAAGCTTAAGTACCGCAGCACCCACGATTCCCAGACCGATCTGTACAATAGAGCCTATTTTGATGCAGAAATTGAGCGTATAGCTGATGGTCGGCACTTTCCGGTCAGTTTTATCACCATTGATCTGGATGGTCTGAAACACATCAACGACACCCTGGGCCACGATGCCGGTGATCAGCTAATCAAAGCGGCGGCGCAAATCCTGCGTGCCTCCTTCCGTGCCGAGGATATGATCGCCCGGGTCGGCGGGGATGAGTTTGTTGCCGTTCTTACCAAAAGTGACACTGCCGCCATAAATACCGCTATTGCCCGAATCCGTGACTGCACCAACAGCTATAATCGTAATCACCCCGACCTGCACGTTTCCATGTCCTTGGGCGGAGCAACAGCTGCCCAAAAAGAAGAAATCTCCGTGGCCCTGAAGCAATCGGATAAACTCATGTACGCTGACAAAACCGCCCGTAAAAAGAATCGCTAGTAATAACCCGGTACTGCTGGTAGTTCATGATCCGTAGTACACATAACGCCGTGTTAATGCTTGGATTACGGGACACTTTTTTTGTTGGGTGGTACGACCATACATACAAAAAATCCCGCTCAGATTGCCAGACAAGATTTTCTTGTATCGCACCACTTCTTGAACACGAACACCTCGTCTGACGATCCAGGCGGGGTGTTCCAATATTGCGCCTATTTCAGGAACTGTGTTGTCAGTTAGTTATCTTCTCACAACTTTACTACTATTTGAACAATCAATCAGACAGTTCATGTAAAGCGGCAACTTGAAGAAAATGTGATCGGTCTTTATAGGCCGGATTCTCTTTTACGCGGTCGTCAATTTTTTTAAGGAGAATTTTAGGTAGGGTTACATTTTTCTTAATAGCCCCACCTAAATAAGGCTCAATATCAACATCAACCAAAGCCCACAAAAATCCTTCAAACTGTTCATTTTCTAAATGATCGTCAACAGAACTTGCCTGTGGCGGCACTTCTTCAGCCTCGGCCAAAGCATCAAAATGGAACTCCAGGGCTTCACGGGCATTTTTCAAAGCTTCTTCGTAGCTGTCGCCAGCCGAAAAACAGCCCTCTACATCGGGGAAAATCGCGCCAAAAGCATGGTTTTTATCCCCTTTTACAATTGCTACTGGATACAACATCATTAACTCCTATCTGAAATAGGCAATACTTAAATCCCCGCCTGCTTTTTTATCTGTTTAACCAGCCCTGAAGGTAAATCCTTCTTGGGGTGTGGAACCGTCAACGGCAGATGGTGATCCGGATGTTTGAATTGGTGATGACTCCCTTTCACCCTGACCAACACCCAACCTGAGGCCTTGAGCTCTTTTATCAACTGCTTGCTGTTCATCTGGACCCCTTTCCGGCCAATCTAGGGTTATAATAACCCCAAAGGAGAGTAATGTCAAGAAGCAGGAATTTTCTGGTAATGCACCACACACAGAACACGAAACGCCTACGGATACCAGATCGTGGGCGTTTCTTATAGGCCAGGGTTTTATTGGAAAATTTCGTTGATAACCAGATACGTCCCTGGTTTGATTGCAGGATTAAAAAGAAGAAGTAACCTCTGACTTGAGGATTCAGAACGGGATTTCTCGTTTCCGAGAAATTCGCAGCGTGCATTGTGAATTAAAATACTTTATTGATCAGTGACCAACCTGACAAGATCAGTTATAATGAAAGCCATGAAATCACTTTTGCTCCTGACTTTTGTCCTGTTGTTTTCAGCGGGCGACGCCCTTGCTGCCATGTCAGTGAAGACCCCGTCGGTTTTTCACGACTTGAAAGTGCAGCTTTTCCCCGCAGAGGGTCGCCTTGAGGCGGTGGATCGACTGAGCCTGGCTGCCGCTCCCTCGGTGCTGCGGCTTTTTTTATCCTCTCGGGCAAGCATCACAGATATCCGTTTTAACGAGCGTTCCCTCGATCATACATTTATCGGCGGACACATCAGTTTTAATCTTCCTGCAGAATACCTGGGACAGCAGGTCACAATCGAAATTCGTTACGAAGGGCGTTTTACCGATTCCCCGCCCCAAGGTCCTGTCATGACCGAAGATCCAAGCTTCGGGGTTGCGGCGGCGATTTCTCCCCAGGGGACTTTCCTTGCGGGGGGTAGCGGCTGGTATCCCGATCCGCGCCTGGGCAACGCTAGCTGGCGCTTGAGCGTCACTGCTCCGCCGGGTTATCTCGCCGTCACCGCCGGACGTCTCATAGAACAGGTCACGACCACTGAATACAGCCGCTCGGTGTGGGAGGAAAGCATCCCTCTTTCCCATCTAACCGTCTCCGCCGGGCCTTACGAGGTCAAAACTGTCCAGGTAGGCAATATCCCCGTCAGTACCTATTTCTACGCCCAAACTCAGGGCCTCGTGTCGACCTACCTCGCGGCCGCCCGCGAATATCTAGAACTTTACGAAGACCTTTTTGGCCCTTATCCTTTTGCCAAGTTTGCGGTGGTAGAAAATTTTTTCCCAACCGGTTACGGGTTTCCTTCCTGGACTTTGCTCGGCAGCACAGTCATCCGCTTGCCGTTCATCGTCGAAACCAGTTTGGGCCACGAAATAGCCCACTCATGGTGGGGCACCGGTGTGCGCGTCGACCATGCCCTGGGAAACTGGTCGGAGGGCCTTACCAGCTATGTTGCCGATTACCTGTTCCTCGAACGGCGTTCCGCGCAAGAGGCCCGCGACTATCGCTTGAGAATCCTGCGAGACTACGCCTCGCTGGTGATGTTGGAGCGCGACTTCCCCCTGACTCGTTTTTTGCGGCGTACCGACCGACCCACTCAAGCTGTGGGTTATGGCAAGGCGGCCATGGTTTTTCATATGCTGCGTCACAAGGTCGGTGAGGAGATCTTCTGGGCCGGTCTGCGGGAGATAGCCGAAACGCGCATGTTTGATCAGGTTGATTGGGACGATTTTTCAGAGATTTATTCGCGCCTGAGCGGCGCCGATCTGCAGCCCTTTTTTGATCAGTGGGTGCGTCGGCCAGGTGCGCCGATTTTGTCCATGGAGAATGTCGAAGTCAAGCGCCGTGGCGAGCAGTGGTACATCAGTGGACATCTGCTACAAAAGACACGCCCTTTTGATCTGTACCTGCCTCTGGTTTTAGAAACCGATGGCGAACCCCTGATTCGCTGGCTATCACTCAAGGGAGGAGAAACATCCTTTGAATTAACAACAAAGAACCTGCCCAGACGTCTATTGGTTGATCCGGATGCCCATGTTTTTCGACGGCTGCACATTGAAGAGATCCCCGCTTCTGTCAACAGCATCCGCGGTTCAGAAAATCTGATTGTGGTTGTGGCTGAAGAGTTGCCGCCTTCCACCGCGGAAGCCGCTCTTCTAATTCTTCAGGCCCTGCGGCAATCAGGGGTAAGGGTTCTTGATGAAAGTGAGGTTCGTCCTGAACAATTACATGATCGAGACGTTCTTTTTCTGGGATTGCCACGCCGCTTTGCTGCGCCCCTGACCGATGGTACAGGGATAAGCGCTGACCGCCAGGGGTTCGCTTTTTCAGGGGAACGTTTCGACGGATCCCAAGCTGCACTTTTTGTTGCTGTCACATCCCGGGTCGCACCCCACACCCAGTGGGCCTATTTCATCCCTAATTCACCAGAATCTGCCCGAGACGCCGCACGTCGCATCCCTCATTACGGACGCGACAGCTATTTGATTTTCGACCAAGGAAAAAACCGTGTACGCGGCACCAGGGAAATTCAAAATTCACCCCTCATCTACAACTTCAACACGTCGGAACCAATCCAATGAAAATACACACCTTGATTGCTGCAATAATAGCTACGCTGTTGATCTGTGCAGGCACTGTTTGGGCGCATCCACACATTCTCGATCTGTCAAAAGGCCAGGAAATTGTTCCTGCCGATTTCATCGCCGATCTCCATGGCGCAGACGTGGTTTTTATCGGCGAGCTGCATGACCATGAAGGTCATCACCGGATGCAACTTGAAATTATCCGTGCCCTGCGTGAAAATGGTCGTCCCCTGGCCATTGGCCTGGAAATGTTTCAGAACGAATACCAGGACGCCCTGGATAAATGGACTAGCGCAGAGATGACTGAATCCAGCTTTCTGCAGGTTTATCATCAGAACTGGAGTTTTTGGCCTCTCTACCGGCCGATTTTCATGTATGCACGTGAGCAAGGCATACCACTGATTGCCCTCAATATTCCGCGTGAGATCACCCGCCAGGTGGCGCGCGAGGGGTTTGCCAGCCTTGATCCCAAACAGCTGCACGGGATGGATCTGACAGGTTTTGCATGTATCATCGATCCCACTTACAAGCAGTTCATCCGCCGCGCGCTTGGATTGCATGGGCGCGCTGACGACGACAGTTTCAGTTATTTCTGCGAAGCCCAGCTGCTGTGGGATGCTGCCATGGCCAACAACCTGGTTGCTTTTCTCAAGAAAAAACCGAACCACACCCTCGTTGTCCTTGCCGGCAGCGGCCACTCATGGAAATACGGTATTCCCGCCCAGCTTGAAAGTCTTGCTGAATTCGACTATCGAGTGGTTTTGCCGGAAGTACGTGGACGCATCGATCGCGGTAACGCATCCGTTGCAGAGGCCGATTACCTCTGGCTTGATTTCGGTGAGGAAGGCTGGCAGATTTGGGAATAAAACCACCACCGCAGGCATTGTAACGCCACTGTTGCGCAAGGCGCCAATTGCTAAAGGATTAAAACGCTCTCGGTCACCAGACTGAAGGCATTTCTTATAGTCCAGGAATTTTGGAATTGGCCGTCTTGCACTGATTTTTCTCTGTAAATAACGATTTTTCGGACGCAAATGGATCCCAATGGTCGATTCCGGTGATTGTCTCATGCTGCGCTCTATTTATGACAATCGTCGGTATTACTGCCCGTAACCACTAATCCTCTCTAAGTTCGATTAGTCAGATTGACAAAGACTGTCATATATTGCTGGTATTGATTTCCGGCAATAAAAGACTTTTGACGACTACTGTGCGTTAAAATTCACATTTTGCCACGCTGACACCCGACACGATACCGTTACGGGGCACACTCAGAAAGCCCCCCGCACATGGGTCACGACCATAAGAACAGCAAATCCCACCTGGCGATCTGAACAGGTTTTTCTGGAAATGCGGCAATTTTTGGGCTCTTATGCATCGAGCAAACTGAACTCTCAATTATAATTCAAATTTCCTTTGAGCATTGTTTCAAAAAGACAGACACCTGAGCCTTGTCGATTTTTCCTTGTGCAACATCCAAAACAATATCTGCTAAATCGTCTTCAGGTACATCAAGCTCAAAACCGTTCAGGACGAGAGAAACGAGGGCGGATACTGCTCCGACACGTTTGTTGCCATCCACAAAAGGATGATTTTTCACGAGGTGAAACAGATATGCTGCTGCCATTTCAAAGATATCGGTATGAAGAAATTCTCCCCCATACGTAGCGGAAGGCATCCCGATAGCGGATTTAAGCAGGCCCATATCTCTGACCCCCGGATCACCTCCATATAGACTTGTCTGGTTTTGATGAATTTCCAAGACTTCCGGCAATGTAAGAAAATTTAGTTCCAATGCCTTACTCCGACAATTTCTTCAGCGCTTTTGGATACCGGGCATTGACTTGGTCTAGTGCAACCCTGAAAGAATCTTGACGGCTGATATCCCTGATTGGAGCGAGGATGAGAACCTGTCCATCGGTGGAGATATCGAAGGGTGTTTCCGCATTGACCCCTAACAATTCCAAAACAGGCTTTTCAATCACCAGTGCCATACTGTTTCCATGCTTAGTCAACGTTTTGATCATGAGTCCGTACCTCCCCGCCTAGTAATCACCATGTAGATACAATGTTAATACATTGATTTGTCATAGTCAAGCAACTGTTAATGCACAGAAGTGGCTATTGCGCCGTAGGCCCGTAGGCCCGTAGGCTAAAAACTATTCCTTAGAGCAATGCAGTATCATTTATAAAATTAGTAGCGGAGACGGCTAGACAATACTGATGTAGATCACGTAAATTTCCTTTCATGAGTAAAAAGCTGGTAGCTGCTGGAGAACGAAGGAATATCATTCCAACAGTATTCAGAAACAACGATCTCTCTTCTCTCAAGGCCATGACTCATAATGGCGTGCCAGGGCCAATTATCCGCACCCTGGACTTTGCCCAGAGATACACGCGCAGCGTGAACTGAGATGATTTAGAAGAAGCCAGGCGGGGTGTTCCAATAGTGCCATTATTTAAGAACAATTACTCTATGACAAGACGCCGCTGCGCGGCGCGCGTTGCTATTCAATGGAAAATGAGCGCGTCTCACTTTGCGTTGTTGCACCCCGGTTGTCCTCTGCGATCACCTTCCAGTAATAAGTCGTACCTGATTGTAATCCGTCTACGGAAATACTGCTGATGGTGGCACTGGGTTCAGGACGGCTACTGCCTCCATCACCTCCACCTCCACCACAGGAGGAAAGCCACACTACCAGCACCACCAGGGACAATAAGAGGACCAGTCGCCTGCGCCGTAAGATCGTTAACGCAATGAAGCTTCCGCCCAGAAACATTGCTGCTGTGTGATCTTGAAACGTCCGGGGATTATTGAACTGCTGATTGTCTGCCAGCAACAGGGTATGGGTCACCACATCCCCGTCCGCGTCCGTCGCCGGAGTCCAGCTCAAGACCACGGGGACACTTAACACCGCTCCGTCAGCGGGGGAAACCAGCACCGGCGTGCTCGGCGGAGTATTGCCGATGCCGGAAAACAACACCGGCACATCGTCACTCTGCGGATCGGACGATGCGATCAGGACACTGCCCTCATAGGCTCCCACAACAGCAGGAGAAAAACTGAAGGTCAAAGGACAGGTAGCGCCGACCCCCAGGGATAAACCACAGTTATCGGTTTTCAACGAAAACGGAGCAGGCAGTCCACTCAAAACCGGTGATATGTCCGTAACCTCAACCTCACCATCATTGGTGAGATAGATAAATTCATCTACCGTGCTCCCCGGCGGTACATGCCCGTAATGTATCTGGGCCGGATGAATGCTCAAGCGAGGCACGAGGGACTCAACTGCTGCTGCCGATATCTCAAGAGTTATCAGCGGGCGCAGGAAGTCATTTGACGTGATGTTTATTTCTGCCGAATACGAACCTGTAGCTTCGGGCGAAAAAACGATATTAAATGAACATCCAACATCCCCTTCTTCTAGGGACACTTCAGTACAACTGTTGGCAGACAATGAAAAAGGCGCCGTCGGTGTACTCACTCCATCGACAATCAGTGTCTTCCCCCCAACGTTGCGGACAGTAACCGTCCGTGTGGTGCCGCTATCTGTCAGGTGTGCACCAAAATCAAGGGATTCTTCGGAAGAATCTACTGTCGCCACCGTCCCCGTCAGGGAAATGGCCGGATCACCATCAATCAGACTCAAAGCTGCGGGCACATTGACCAGGCCGTAGCCGTAGACATCATCCACTCCGGCAACGCCGAGATCTGTCGCCGACAATGCCAGAACGTCTTCCAGTTCATCCACAGACATCGGTCCCGCAGCCTGAAGCAATAAGGCCATAGCGCCGGCAATATGGGGCGCAGCAAAGGAGGTTCCCGACAGCTCCCGGTAGCTTGTCGATTCCCCCGCTACCCTGATGGCGACCCCCGGCGCGACCAGATCGGGAAAGGTGATATCATCCAGACATGCGGACGGCCCCCGAGCGCTGAAGTGAGCAATAGAATTATTCGCCGCGGTGGCGCCGACGGAGAAACTTTCGGCAAAATTGGCAGGACTGACACTGGTTGATGCTGAAGGACCGGTATTCCCCGCGGCAGCAACCACTGCAATCCCGGCATTCCTCAAGGTCTGGATGGCACCACGCAAAAACAGGGCGCCAGACCCGAACCCCATAACCTCAAGGCATTGGTCGGGGTTTTCCGCATACCCCCATGAATTATTGATAATATCCGGCGCTGATGCGGGGTTGCCACCGGGGTTAAGGGCCCACTGCAAGGCTTCGATGATGTAGGAATTGTTCGCCGTACCGTCGTCGCGAAATATCTTAGCGGCAATAATGGAACTGCCGGGAGCCATGCCGATGGCAGTGTTCTCCGCGCCGCCACCGACAACAACACTGGCCACGCCTGTACCGTGATAACTTCCAAAATCATAGGGTGTTGTGCTGTTACCGTAGGGGTCAAACCAGTCCCCCTCTAGCCCGCGCCAGCGCGGAGCAAGATCAGGGTGGGTAATATTGAGACCACTGTCGAAAATAGCGATGGTTACACCGGTACCGTCGAACCCTTCTTCCCAGAGCTGCGGCGCACCGGTTCGGGCGATATTCCATTCGGGAGTCGCCACACCCTCAGCAAAAACCGTAGGCATCTGGATAAGGTCATCGTTTGTCACTGCTTCAACATCGGCCATCCAGGCGATCTGGGTGATCATTGCCGGAGTTGCACTGAATGCAACGGCGTCAACCAACCACAGCTGACGGGGCACAATCCCGTGACCCTGCAGGAACTGACGAATTTTCAAAGAGCTCTGTTTGGTTCGGCTCCTCATTTCAGAAATAAATTGCTGGCGCTGGGCCCGGGTGTAGCGCCGCGCCAGAATCGATGGCTTTTCCGCGGTGTGCAGCTTGACGATAACAGGAATGGATTGTTCATCGCCGGCACCCGCCAGTACCGACTGTAGAGATGGAGAAACAGATGCCGCGGAAAACGGGGACGCCCACAACAAACACACCAGGAAAAAAACAATAGCGAGTGTTGTTCGCCATGCAACCATATACAGAGCTCCAGGATGAAGTGTTTTTGTAACATATCATTATAATCAGCCGCCGGATAGAGGGGCCGCTCGGTTGTCAAATATCAGTTTATTCTTGCATACATTGGTGCTTAGAACTGAATTTGTTTAATACTGGCGAAAATTAAAACCGGCTGCACAGTATTAATCAAGCAACTGCACCATGAGACCATATTTGCTGCGGGCAATCAGGCGATACACCTTGAGATGCCGCTTCTACCAACCGAAGAAAATCTCGCTGTTCCAACGTATTTCGTGAACTTTGACTATTTCTACCGCCGTCAGGTCGTTCCTGTTGATGGCGCACACGGAGGGAGTTCAGGAAGATAAAGAAACTTTTAGAGTTCCCTAGGGTTCAGTTGCACCACTAAACATAGGTCACTTTTTTAATCAAATGCTCCACAGTCCCGTCATTATCCGGCTGTCAGTATGATTAAATCTCCCATGAAACAATACGAAGCAAACTGGAAAGGTAAGGTGTAATATTGAAAAAAGAAAACGTCCTAAGGGTGGCAAATAACGATCACTTCCGGGCACTGGTTTTGCCGTATTGCTTATAATAGTAAAATGCCGCGAGACCGTGCTGAACATAGTCAATTCGAATTTCGTTTGCACGTCTGGCAGTTGAGTGACACAGGGGGCTATAGCGAGTGAATCCCCCCCGCGCCGGACCTGTCGTTATCTGGGCATCCTTTAAAAATTGGATGCCTGTTTCTACCGCTCCCCAGACCCTCTGCCGCAACGATTCATCTTCCACAAAAGCCAGTGCGGCCAGCAAGCCTTCCAACCGAGTTGCAGCAGGCGTAACCCTGCCCTCCACACTAAATCCCCCGTTCAAACATTCGGATGCCCTGTCTTCAATTTGCTCGCTCAAAATACTATGGACCAACCTCTCGGCGTGATCACTTAAAAGTTGCCTGACCCCGCGCTCATCTTCTTCAGAATCCCACGGGATATGGAACAAGGCAGCCCTGCTCAAAACGTCTGGTTTCTGTTTAAACAATCGAGCAGTTGCCAGCAAAGCCCAATGATCTGCCGGCAACAAGGTCACCCCTTCTCGTGTTCGGGCTAAATAACGTAATGCATCGACAGCAGCCAAAAGCCAACGGGGATTGGCATCAATTTCAAATAACATCACCAGACCAAGCGCTGCTTCACCTGGATAATACAATGAGGTCCAGCTGCCATCTCTGCCGCGATCTGAAAAGTATTTAGAATAAAAGCTGCCATCGGCTTTTTGCATGAATAACAAGAACTCCGCAAGCCCCTGCAGCAGTTTCGGATCAGCCGTTCCCGGAAAAACTATTTCTAATTGGACCAGGGCGGCCAAAGCGAGTCCGCTCCCTCCCAACTTGGCCTGCAAAGGGCGCAATGGACGGCCAATCAATTCCGGATGTGACCAGACGGCTAACATGTCCACGCGTCCATCAACAGGCCCCACAGAATGGTCCGTCAGATATTTTGCCGCACGCTTCATAGCCCCGGTTGCTAAGGCATCTGGGGATTTAAGTGAGTAATATTGAGCCATGGCATAAAGTGTCCCCGCATGGCGCAACAGATTGTACTCCTGATTGTCGCCAACCTCACCTGTCAAATCGCTACGATAGAGAAAGCGACCGGAGTCTGTGACGGCATGAGCCAGATAATCAGCCGCCCAATGCATCCTCTGCTTTATACCCGGTGTGAGTTCCTCTCTGCTTTCGACCGTAGTTAGAAAAGTAGCCCCGGCCGGAACCACCCACAGGCATAACAAGACAATCACTATAGATACCTTGATCATGTCACCACCAATATCCCCCCGCAACGGTTGCTTATAACTAACGGCCAGATAAATATTGGGCCCCAGGTCCCGGCGACAGGTCCCGGAGAATACCTTTCTTTATCAAGCAAATACTGTATATCAGCAAGATCCTTTGCTGTATTGAATGTGCGTTATTACCCGCGCGCGTTTACCACTTCAACCGCTCCCCCTGAACAAAAGCATCGGGACCCTCATAGATGATGATAGGCTGGAGACCGAGCTTACCTGATTTGTATTTTCTGTGGACATTGTCATGATCAAGCCTGACAACACGACAGGATTCCTTATTTGATTGCATCTGCAAGCAGATTAATCCATTTTGCATGACTCGCCAGTAACCGGTTCTCTGACGGTCATTACGAACTTGCCGTACTGAACCATCATGGTCATAATATGAGATAGAAACGGTCCCGGTGTTCATATTACGCGAGGTGACCGTATGATCAACAAACAGAGCGCGAACTTCTCCGGCATCGAGCTGATATGATTGTGGTTTATATATTCTGCCGCAGCCCCATAAACTGCCGAAAGCACAAAAAAGCAAGAGAATCATAAAAAACTTTCCAGGTCGCAGATCTAACATGTCACATCTCCTTTGGATCAGTAAATATAGTTCCTGGCATGAACCAGCCATCTGAGGTCAACCTGCCGCAGCGAATTTTTTGGCGACGGGGACTTGTTTTTGTTCAACCAATTCTCCATCTTCCAGTCTCCAGATTGTATCCAGTGCCGCGAGGAGCTGATCATTCCGTGACACAACCAGTACTGTTGCCTCATTTTTGTGAATCAATTCATCAGCCAGTCTGATTCCGCTATCGTCCAATGTCTGATCGAGGTCATCCAGCAACAATAGATCGGCTGGTGTTAAGGCGGCACGTACCAGCAAAACCCGCTTTATTTCTCCACTGGATAAATTGCCTCCATTTTCGGCAATGCGCCCATCAAGGCCATCCAGTCGCGTCAAAACTTGTTCCAGGCCAAAGTGACGAGCAACCGACTCAATCTTCGCATCATCTGGACGAGGGTGGGCTCCCATCGTCAGAGTCTTACGTAAAGAACCTTGTAAAATCGGCGATCCGGAGCCAACATAAACAATCCGTTTATTAAGGGTGCGCGTCCATTTCATATGTGATAACTGATCAAGCAGGATACTTCCCCGAGAAGGCCGATCCATGCCGGCAATGAGCTTTATCAAGGTGCTTTTCCCAGAACCATTAGGGCCTGTGATGCCAATTTTTTGTCCGGCCTCGATAACTACGTTGATCTGCCGAAGGCCACGATGCGAGATCCTTGAAAGACGGATCTCAGTTCCCGCAACCGGCACTCTTTGGCCTTGTGATCGTGTGACAGTTTTTGGCATGGGGCGGATTTCAAGTAACGCCATACAGCGGACATATGCGGCACGCCAGGCACAGTAGCGATCCCACACCGACCCAAGCTCGCGCAGCATTTGAATCAACATTCCCATTGCCGCCAGGGTTCCGGCCGCGTCCGCACCGGAAATGGAACCGTTCAAGGCAACTCCCAACACCAGAGCAACAGCAAGACCTGATGTTATATCGGGGACAACCCGCAGCAGTGAAGACCAGCGCCGGCGATGAAGTGCCGCTGAAATCATGACCTGATTACTTTGCTTGATTTGCTTTTTTTCACGCCCGAAGCGACCCAAAAGACGCAGTTCTGCCACGTGCTTAATACGTTCTGTCGCATCAGCGGCAAGTTGTGCCCGTTTCTGTCGCAACGAACCATGTGCAGACAACAAAACCGGACCCATCGCAGCGATGAACCCCAGACCCATCACAATCGGAACGAGTACCGCAAGGGCCAGACTCTTATTAATATGAAACAACATAAAACCGACGATGGGCATCACAATCGCGGCTGACAACAAGCGCGTGGCCCCCTGACTGATCCAGTTGCGAACGGCACTTAGGTCACCAACAAAACGCAGCGACAACCCCCCCGTACGACGATGGACGAGCTCACTTTGCGGGAGGCGGGAAACGTGTTCGAAAAGGCGAAGCCTTACAGCGGCAGCATAGTCCTGACCAAGCGCCTCGGCAACAACCCGCTCACTCCAGCGAAACAGAGCAATGCCAAAACCGGAACCTGCAATCAGAACTAAAGAATAAATCGGGAACTCCGCCGAACGACTGGAGAATGCTGAAAAAGCATCACGCGTCGCAATGGCTGCCACACCGACACAGGCGGCCTGACATGACGCCAGCATGGCAACAAACACCACCCGCCTCCGCCTTCCGTCTTTCAACATTCCAGGAAACCCGCTCATACGACCAACTGGTCCTTTACAATGGAGGGGTTACTGTTGACCAGACAACTGGCCTGAGCCGGGTCACGCAACTCTTCACGAGAAATTACCGGCAATCCGGTTGCTTTTTCAGCTTCACTGACATTCAGTGGTGACTGGGTCATCACTCCGGTGAGAGCCAGAGGCACAATCCCAATTTGTTTCAGGGCATAAACACCTCCCAACGCTGCCAGAGAGTCGGGAACAGCATAAAGAAAGCCACCAAAAGCACTACAAACCCGCGGGTTTTTCAGCAAGGCAGCGGTTTCTTGCTGCAGCACACCATCGGCAAACTCTACTACCGCAATATTGCATCCACTTTTATCAGCAGCGCCAAGCAGTGTATCGATGGCCCTTTCGATGCGCGATAAGGGCTGTTCATAGGTCGACACCATGCCGGCATCAGTAAAGTCAGCGGTAAAATCTGCGCCGGCATCAACATAGGCATTATAGTCTCCAAAGGCTCCTGTTCCAGTGGCCTTGAGTGCTGCAACGCGGTATCCAGCCAGTCGCAGACCATGAACCAGTGATGCCGTTGCATCGGTTTTGCCAGAATTCATGGAGGCACCAACAACGCCAATAGCGGTTAATTTCTGTGGTCGTATTGCCAGCGGCAACGCATATTGATCGAGATTCAAAACAACACCTTTTTCATCCGTCAACAGTCCAATGGGCAGCACACGGGTTGGTAGTTTCATCTTGCCGTTGCGCACACGCATTTTACCAAGACACCCACCTCCGGCCAGCAGGTCCGCCCCTTGTGGGTTAAGTTGCGCTATCCCCTCAAACTGGTCCGAAGCGTAGCGCGCCCCACATGCAACGACAATGAAATCACCCTGATACAATTCATTGGGCCGACCGCTACGCAGCTGAATTCTTTTATGAGATCCAATCCGCTGAATACGACCGAGGACCAAATCTCCTGACTTGGCCAATTCCACATCATTGTTCAGGCCAACGGCATCAACCTGTTTAACCCGGCGCGTTGAAAACGCCCATTTTGCCGTTTGAATCATGGCAAAAGTATTCATCAAATTCGCTATTTTCATTTCAACACTCCCTTTAGTCATATGTATGACGGTCTGTTATTGAAGAGTCTTTGGGGAAATATGTTCTGCGATGATTGTGGCCTCCAGAGACAGCCACTGATCAACCAACCCCCCCAGATACACGCATTCACGCCAATCATGACCACAGCTGTCCAATACTGTCAGATTGATCTGTGATGTCAGTCCTCGTGCACAAGCAGCTTCATTAAGCGCTTTCACCCAGTTTGTGGCTCGCTCAACCCGGTCAGTTCCCTGTTGCCGGTCAAGAGCTTTCCCTCTGCGCAGATTCGGATCTTGGTCGGTATCACATTCACCAACAAACACCTCAATCGGCAACCGGAGAAAAGCTGAGAGATTCGATCGCACTAATGGCGTATAACCCTGCATTAATTTTTCAGGCTTTGCTAATCCATAGGGATACGGTGAGTTGTCCGGAAAGGTGTACCAACCGGCTGAACAGAGGGCCAGACGGGTAATCCGGTGGGGGTAAAGCAGTGCAAAACGATGTGCAAATTGAGCTCCACCGGAATATCCCAGAAGATCAAACGAGCAGATATCAGTGACACCGGGAAGGTTGATCGATTTCAACAGGGAGAGTAAGGCCAGGTCGGCCCTTCGCTCTGCCAGGACACGTTGGTAGCCACGCCAGTTTGTCTCGTCAAAAACAGGTGCAATCACCGTACGTCTGCCGTGCAGCAACCGATTCGTCAGGACTTCCAGCATACCTTCGACATCGCGATAAACACCATGAACAGCCACCAGCGGAGGCAATAAAGGATCAGGGTTTGTCGGGGCTGCAACCCAGCATCCTAATCCCGTCAGTTTATCGGACGGTACTCGTCTAATACTGTACAAACTTATTTTAGATTTGCTCTTGCTGGGGGTAGAAAGGGGTTCTAGAGGACCTTTGAACATGTTTCACTCCTGTTTCAAGATGCATTGTCGACAATAGGAATCAGGAAGAGAGCTTCCATATTGTTGAGTCATTTACATCTAAAACGGGCGTAAAACTGCTTTTATTCCACTGATTCGACATTGATTCAAAAAATTTATTGTTTCCGGTTGCAGTTACCAGTTTTTTGCAGAAGGCCCCAGCCATAAAGAGGGTCTTTGCCCTGCGGACCCAAGTCCAGGGCAGCGGCTGCAAGAACGGTTTCAATCTCGAATGGGGTCAGTCCCTGCTCAAAACGCAGACAGGCCGCCGCTGCCGTAACAAAGGGGGCCGCAAAAGAGGTGCCGTTACGATACTCTCCCCCTTCGGCCGAAGGGGTCCAGACACCAACACCTGGTGCCGTCAGGGTAACGTGATCACCCCGGTTGGCTCTGGCATAGAGTCTGAGACGGGCGTCTACAGCAGTGACAGCAATTACTCCTTCATAGGCGGCAGGAAAACCGGGCTCAGCTGCCGGGCCGTGGTTACCCACGGCTGCGACCAATGGATAGTTTTCCCGCTGTGCCGCGGCTACAGCGTTTGCCAGCAACTCATTATGTGGCCCGGCCAAGCTGATATTGATTGCGTGAACTTCTTGTGACATTAGCCAGTTTATTCCTTCAACAATAAAAGCTGCCGTCGTTTTACTTCTGCCTTTGCGATCAGTATTAAATACATCTGCAGCATAGATCTTCGCACAGGGGAGCAGACCCGACGGTGGCTGCTGTGGAGAGCCGGCCAGCAAGCTTACAACCGCAGAACCATGTGTGGTGTCCGAAGGAACGTCCGTATCGGCGAACTTTTTGGTTTGCAGCCTGAAAAAATCCAGCCCGGTCTGCCTACGGTCAATGGCCGTATCAATAACACCCACCCGCATGGACGGCTGACATGTTACGTCGCTTGGGGCAGGCCAGCCAACCAATTGTTGTCCGAAACAGCGTTCACCCACGCAAGAACCGGAATTGAGCTGATAGATATGGTTCAGATCATAGGTGGCATCAGTATCCAGCCCTTTCAGGCTCGCCAACGCTTCCTGTTCGCTCATACCGAAAGGAATACGTAAACGAACAAAGGAGACTCCTAATGCTTTTAGATGACGTGAACCAACAACAGAAAAACCAAGGGACTTTAGTACGTTGAGTTGAGCCGGGGTAATATCAGCAGCAAGAATTTCATTTGCCATCCACGGATCGGCGTCACCGCCATTACCGTTATCATCATCGTCGTCATCGTCGTCATCGTCGTCATCGTCGTCATCGTCGTCATCGTCGTCATCGTCGTCATCATCGTCATCGTCCGCGTAGGCATAGCGAACAAATGGATCCGCCCAATCAACCGCAAACGCAGTCCAGATCAAGTTCATCGATAGCAGCAAAATCAGGACAAGCATCAACCTTCGATATGTCATTGCCAACCCTTATCCCGAAGCAGCTCTTCTTCCTGGGCAGTCAAGCTTTTTTTAGCTCCTAATTCCGACAGCACCATATTTATCGGGTCGTCAGGACCGCTGGCAGGACTATAGTGGAATTCTTGAGTTGTGTTTGTAGCTAACAGCGTACGGTCGATTTCAGCCATCGGCAACCATTTTCCCTGGCTTCCCCGGCAGGCGATCCCAACAGTCTTTTGTTCACTATTTATCCGCTCAAATTCACGGCATATAAGACCGTCCGCCCCAATAAAGGTCATCAGCGGTGTCACCTTTTCAAATCCATCCTCAGATGCTGTACTGGCCCCACTTAGCTTTATTTCAAGTGAGTCCTGCAACAATGATGAATACCCTGGTTTTGACAATTGAAAATTGAGTCCACCAAAAAGAACAGCGCCGGCAAACAATCCGACACTCAGAGCCACCGTTGCCGCAAGAGCTAAACCAGACCAGGCAAACAGGCCCTTGTTCTCTTTTACCTTGCCAATCTGAACGATATTGGATGTGGCCTGATAGTTTTTCACCGTATCTATCAGCTGCTGTGGTACCGGCAGAGCAAGGATTTCGTTTAAACCTTCCTTTAACAGCTCAGAAGATCTGCGAAATTGCGCAACCATGGCACGAACCTCAGGGTCACACTCA
The DNA here is from genome assembly GCA_018399135.1 of Deltaproteobacteria bacterium. GTDB lineage: Bacteria > Desulfobacterota > Desulfuromonadia > Desulfuromonadales > Geopsychrobacteraceae > Pelovirga. The sequence goes on from JAGYPB010000045.1 coordinate 18,665, forward strand.
ATCAACACTTCGATTTCGGCTTGTTCTTTATCGTCGAGTTCATCATCTACATAAGCCATTAACTTTTTGGGACTAATATTGACCATTGGCGTGTACCTCCAACCTGCGTTCTTTAACATCCAAGCTGTTCATTCAAGTTGACCCTTGCGCGAGCCAGACGACTCATGACGGTACCAATGGGAATCTCCAAAATCGTGGCAGCTTCGCGATAGGTATATTCCTCAACGCAGACCAGCAATAAAATGACTCGTTGATCTTCCGGCAGGTGTTCCATAGCTGCTGCAACCTGTTTTAAATTGCTATGGCTCTCCGGCCTGCGGTGAGCCTTGATGTCAACAACCTGATGATAATCATTTGTGTCCACTGGATCTCCCCGCAATTTATGCTTACGCAATTCGTCGATGTGAATATTTTTAATAATATAAAACATCCAGCTGTCTAATCGGGTACCGGGCGTCCATTGATGAGACCGATTCAGAGCGCGTTCGCAAGCACTCTGAATCAGATCATCGGCGTCCTGTACTGTCCCCGTGAGTCCAAATGCAAAACGCCTCAATCGCGGCAATAAGCGGATAAGCTCTTCTCTGGTCTTCTGGTCCATGTCATGACTTTCAACTGTACAACGTACAAGGCGTGGAGTTTATTCCATGTGTTTTTTTTGTGTGCTCTTTTAGCCCTAAACAAATAGTCTGTAGTGTTAGGGCATTACCACGTTTTCGTAACGGATCAGTGCAACCTGAATAGTACCGCGCAAGGGATAAAAATAACACCCACTGGATTTCAAACACTGACTATAGTTGATCGACTTTTTTGATTGATGGAGCCTTTTGCTGGGTTTTATAAGTGATTGATTTGTTTATTTACCAGGAGTCTGTCGGGCGATGCGGGCTAAAGCGAATTTTCAGAAGATTGAGAACAGATTTTCGGTCATTTGCGGGATCATAGCCATAGCTATGGGCCAAAAAGCTGGACTTGCATCACCTGGACACTTCCGTCAAAGGTTCTCGCGCATTTATTATGGTGACTCATACATGATTAGTTTTCCCAAAGTTCTGAGGGGTGAGCTCTGATGCCTCTTTTTCTCAACTGGCCCCATTTTGCGAAACAGCAACGACCAATCACATGTCTATCTGATCCAGGGGAAAAATTGGTCTTGGTACGTTGTGGTAGGGCAGCCGGTCGTAGCGTGGGGTGCAGAGTGCGCCGCTGTCACAGACAATTATTTTTCCGGCAATTGGCTCGAAGGCTGCTCGAAAGTGTTGCATCGACTTTAGTGCCACGACAGCTTTGCTTTGCGGGTCGATGCCAAACGTTTTGAATTGCTGCAAGTCGAGTATTTGCCGGGGGATAGTGACCACCAATATGTCAATTCCTCCGACACGGATGACGGCACTGGGTCCGAAACTACCGGGCAGCCCATGGATCATTGGACCATCGCCAACAAAATTTCCGTCGCCGAGAGAAACGAGTTCAGCCTCTACGGCGAGCGGGGCACCACCGAACTCTGGATCGGTTTTGCCTCCCAGCTCAATTTGTACCCGATCGCCTACTTCACAATGGTGCAATGACTGTACGACTTGACCATCCACCATGGGAGCAAAGCAGGCATTGGTCACCCGCGCATCGAGCAATGCGCTCAATAACGTTGTTGAGTCGCCATAACCACCAGCGCCGGGGTTGTCTGCATAGTCGGCAATGACCAGTGGCCCATTAGCAGGATCGTAAGTCGCGGCTATTGCTGCCGACTCGGTCACACTGAGATAATCATTGAGCACTTCAAAGCGTCGCTTCCAGATATCAGCAGCGATGGATTCGGCGAAGGCCGTATGTGCAGCCAAATCACCCTGCCCGGTCACTGTCACCGTTGGACCAACTTCCCTGACATCGGCGCCGGCAAACCCGGCATTGATGCTGACGGCAAAAACATCCGGCTGCTCCTCATAGGTTCGGGCGGCAGAAATACGTTCGATCATCGGGCCGATGTCGGTTCTGCCCCCATTGACTTCTTCGAGCATCGGTCGACTGACCCGGATCGTCTGCGGCGTGATTTCGCCGGCCATCGTCCGCTGTAAAATATCTCCAGCCTGTTGGCCGATATCGCGCATATCGATGTGGGGGTAGGTTTTGAACGAAACAATAATGTCCGCCAACGCGCACATCAACCTGCTGACATTGGCATGGGGATCGAGAGTGATGGCTATCGGCATTTTACTGCCCACTTGACTGCGGATACGGCGCAACAATTCACCTTCGCCATCGTCGCTGAAATCGAGCCCCATCGCACCGTGCAGACCGAGCAGCATTCCATCGAATTGATGATTTTTTATATTGGAAAGAATCGGCTCACAGAGCCAGTCAAAGGCTTTGCGCCTTATTTTCCCACTGGGCCCGGCGGCGGCACTGAGAACATGATTGACCTGCCAGCCATGAGCTCTGCCGGCATCAAGAAAGCCGGCCAGTTCGGTATTCTGGTCGCCACGCTCAACAATGGCGGCGGCACCCATAAGAGCATATCGAGACATGAAGGCTTGACGCCCGGTTTTGTGCAAACTGAAAGAATTTGTTTCGTGTGAAATTTCTGCGGTCAGTACGTTGAAACCCATGGGGAAATCCGTGGCAGCAAAAGAAAAATTATCGGAACGGCGATTGAGGTAGATGCTACTTGTTTTGTGAAAAGCCCGGGTCGGCATCAGGGATCGTCGATGTTCATCATATACCATTCAGGAAATTGCGTTCTTTTTCTTTTCCACATGCTCAAGGCACATGAACTTCAAACGACATATTCTATCTAACACATTCCCAACCTGAACCCTTTAACGATAATATATTACTATCTGTTCAGCACCAGGCCCGCGCAAGGCAAGGGTGTCTGTCGCCATGCACGGCGACAGCAAGCGGTCAGGGATGACGAAAAGCGTCCCTTGACATAGGATCCGAAGATCCGCTGCTGAACAGATACCATATTTTATTTATTTTCCAGTAGTTTGTCTCACAGTGTGTTAAACTGATTAATGAAGCTTGCCCAGTGGAAATCTATTTTCACCGCAGCCAACCTTAGTTGGGACCTCTCGTTGACA
>JAGYPB010000046.1 GCA_018399135.1 Deltaproteobacteria bacterium
CCTGCCATGAGAATGCCGATCCCCAGATCCTGGCCGCTGACGCCGAGGGGGAGGAGGATAACAGTGGCGATCAGGGGCAGCAGGGCGAGCTTGATCAGGGTTGCCAGTCCGGCAATTTTTAAATCACCTTTGAGTTGCCCTAAAGAAAATGTGCCGCCGATGGCCAACAGCGCCAGAGGCAGTGACAGTCCGGTGGAAATATCGAGGGCGTGATCAATGATGATGGGGAGCGGCAGTTCGAAAAAACTCCACAGCAGACCCAGAAATGAAGCAATAATCAAAGGGTTGAACGCCAGTTGTCGCAGCCAGTTGGTTTTATCCCCGTGTTGGCGCCCCTGATGGGGTAACAGCAGCGCCAGAATGGCAAAGAAGTTCAGCACCGGCACCAGAAATCCCATGAGAATACCGGCGCTGGTCAATCCATCCTCGCCGTACGCGTTCATGCAGATAGCCAGTCCGACGTAGGCCAGGTTGCCACGGAAAGATCCCTGGCTGAAACTCCCCTTGACCGGCCCGGGATAACGGCGCAAGCCGGCATAGCTGTAAGAAACAAAAAAGCCGGCAGCAATAGCAACAGAGGAGCCAATGACCAGTCCGGGGTTGAAAAAAACGTTGAAGTCGGCCTGGCCGATGCGGTGAAACAGCAGCAGGGGCAGAAAGACCACGTAAACCAGTTTGTTGGTTTGTTTGAGAAAATTGTCATCCATCAACCCCAGGCGTCGCAGCAGAGTGCCCAGGGCGATCACCAGGAAGACCGGCAAGACAATAATGATGGTTTCGATAAAAGGCTGCATTCGACTTCTCCTGTGGCGTCGCTAAAATAGATCAAAACCAGGGCCGCTGTCTATTGGCCATCCGTCCTGAGGGCCGCTGTTGGTTCAGACGATTGTTATTGACCGGACAGGATGCTTGACCTACAATCTCACATTCAGGTTTCTATATGTTTGATGAAGGTTAGATGTTATAAGAAGTTGTCAGCCTTGCTTTTGTGGCAATGCACATTGTAACCCCGGTTCACTGATACTACACTGCTCGCCTTCGTTCAATGAATCAGGCAAGCTTATAACAAAAATGAGGAACGATTGTGTTGTTTAAAAAAATATCTGCTCTGATTGTCGTTGTTGCCGGCTTGTTCCTGCTCTCGGGCTGTCCGGGTGGGCCACCGCCATCCTCCGTTGTGGTGGGCGAACAAGCTCCGGAATTTACCCTGCTCAATATGGTGGGTGAAAGCGTCTCTTTATCCGACTTTCGTGGACAGGTCGTGGTGATCAATTTCTGGGCAACCTGGTGCCCGCCTTGTCGTGAAGAAAAACCGACCATGGAAAAGCTCTACCAGCAGAAAAAAGATGATGGTCTGGTGATTCTGGCGGTCAATGTTGAAGAAAATCCCCACCAGGTGGTCAGTCAATATCTGTTACAGCACTCCTACAGCTTCCCCATTCTTCTAGATGGCATCAAGGCAGAGGTGCAGGGACTCTACGGGGTTTTTCGCTACCCGGAGACCTATATTATCGATCGGGATGGTACCGTGGTTGAACATATTATCGGCGGGCGGGACTGGATGCAGAATCCGACCTACCGCCTGATCGAATCTTTGCTGAACAACTAAACAAGGCAATAATGACGTGGATATGGGTAGCGATATAACAATCTGGATCGCCTTTATTGCGGGAGTTCTCTCGTTTGCTTCTCCTTGTGTGATTCCTCTGGTTCCTTCGTATCTGACCTACATCACCGGGATGTCTTTTGGCGAACTGGATCAATCCCGGCATGACACCGGGGCCAGAACCCGGGTATTTATCCACAGCCTGATTTTCATTGCCGGTTTTTCTTTTGTTTTTATCACCCTGGGCGCCATGGCCGGTCTTGCGTCGGCATCGGTTCAGTATTATCTGCGCGAAGGTCTGGGCGTCATTCAGAAGGTCGGCGGGGTGGTTATTTTTCTGTTTGGTGTTCATTTAAGTGGATTGTTCCGCTTTACCTCCCTGTTGGGTGAAAAGCGCCTTCATGTGCGCAACAAGCCAGCCGGGCTTGTTGGTACTTTCGTGGTAGGCATTGCTTTTGCTGCCGGTTGGACCCCCTGTATCGGCCCGATCCTCGGAGCCATTCTGGCCATCGCAGCCGGTAGTAGTGGTGGCGCCTGGCAAGGAGTATTGCTGTTGAGCTTCTATTCAGCCGGACTGGGAATCCCGCTGCTCATATCCGGGCTGCTGTTTCATTCCTTCCTGAATTTCTTCGATCATTCAAGCGCTATATCCGTATTGTCGAAATTGCTACCGGGGTGCTGCTGATGACCGCCAGGGATTGCTTTGTTCTTCGACCAGTTTGGCCGTATTGCCATTTTTTCTGTATCAGGTTTTTCCCACCGACCTGGGCTGACTTTTCCTACCTCTTTTGCTTGATCTTTCGGCTCTCTTGCTCTAGCTTTTGAAACTCTCATTTCAAGTAGCGTGCAAAGTGATTGCCATGGATCGAGCTTCAGTCTTTAATCGTATCTGCGTACCAGGGGTTGAAAATACCCGCCAGCGCATGATTATTCTTGAAACCTTTCTGGATTCTGCCTCACATTATTCGACCGAAAGGAGAGAACTCTACCGGAGTGCTGCGCAAAGATCATCCGCGCATCAGCTATGCCACCGATGCATCGGATACGAAACTGTTTGCCGAGTGCGGCGTTGCTACAGAATTGAACTTCGGCGATGGTCAAGCCCGTTTTGAACCTCTATACGGATCATCATCATGACCATCTGGTGTGTACCCGCTGCGGCAAGGTTATTGGGTTCGTCAGGCCACGGATCGAGCAACTGCAGCGCGGAGTGGCGCTGGCGTTACGACTTTACGGTCGACAGTCATCGCCACGAAACTCTACGGTCGTTGCATCAAATGCAGCCGGCAATCTGACCCTGTCCTTTTTAGCCTGAACACAAACAAGAAATGACTGATATGTCTGATTCAGTTTCACCATTGCCCAAAGTTATTCTGTTGGTACCCAGATGTCGGTAAGAAGCCCCACGTTTTGTTTAACGCCCTGACCGGGGGTGCGAGCCGCTACCGTTTCCAATTATCCCGGTGCCTCGGTCGAGGTAATATCAGTTGAAATGTGTTGTCGGTGAACAGCGCTACGAGATTATCGATACCCCCGGCATGTATTCGCTGATGCCGATTACTGAAGAAGCAGTCGGCCGGCGGATTTTGCTTCACGCCGATCCACATGTGGTCGTCCATGTGATTATTCGCGCAATATCGAACGGTCTCCCGATGACCTTGCAGCTGGTGGAAGCCGGTCTGCCGCTGGCAGTGGTCAACATCTGGATGAGGCCGAACATTGTCTCGGCATGAAGCTTGATCTGGAACGGTTGCAGCAACGTCTCGGGGTACCGGTTATCGGTGCAGTAATGAAACGCAAGATAGGTCTCGAAAGGAGCTGTTAGCGGCGCGATCAAAACTATCGCGTATGTCCCCATAAGGTGTTTGTCTATCGCGATGATCTTGAACAGGATATCAGTGCTGCATCGCCAGATTATTTACGAGGGGACTATCGTTTGAGCAAGCGCGCCCTGGGTGGCTGCTGCTGATACAGGGGATGATGATATCAAGCAGCTGTTCAGCAGCAGGAAGACAGCCACGCGGCATGAGCCAGCTGCTGGAGGTCTTGCGGGAAATCCGCTTCCGCCGGCGTGCCGATCTGCATTTCAAATCGGATGGAGCGCCGCCATATCAGCAAAAGATGCGCTTGATGGGGTAATAACCCAAACCCGCGGGGCAGAGAATCTTTTGGCGAAAAATTGTCGGGCTGATGATATGAATCCACTGACCGGTGTCCGTTGTTGCTGCTGGTGGTCTATTTGGTCTGTTCGGTTTGTCGGCGTCTTCGGGGCCACGGCTTTGTAGTCGATTTTCTCGAAGGATGCTGTTTGAGGAATATATCAACCCACCAGTGATCTCCTTTGCAACAATGCTGACGGCGGAATATGGCTGTTTGAACTGATCGCCGGGGAATACGGGATCAGATGCAATTGTGCGCTATGCTGTGGCGCTTGTGCTGCCGATTGTCGGCGCTTTTTCTGGTTTTTCCATATTGGAGGATAGTGGTTATCTGCACGGTTGGCGATGATGCTCGATCGCATCTTCAAGAAAATCGGTCTCTCTCGGGCGGGCAGTCATCCCATGGTGCTGGGTTTGGTTGGCAGCACCATGGCGACACTGGTAACCCATGCCCTTGAGGAAGCCACCCGTGAACGAGTGATTTCAACCCTGCTGCTGGCCCTGGCGATTCCCTGTAAGCGCCAAGCGGGTGATTCTCGGGTTGCTATCAGCCGCGCCGTCGGCCTTGGCGGTATGAATGCATTTCCTGCTGTTCGCTTTTTTGCTGGTAGGGGTTCTGGCTGATCGGTTGCTGCCGGGAGAAAAACCGGTTTTCTATATGGAGATACCCCTTGCGGCGGCCTGGTGTAATGTCAGGGTTAAAACCCTGACCGTATGAAGAAATTATTTTTCGAAATCTTTCCGTTATTTTATCCTTGCCTCGGTCATTCTGTGGGCGGGAAAAATGACCAATACCCTAAGATGCGGTCATTGCTGCTCTCTGGCGCCGGTGGTCAGAGCCATCGGTCTTCCTACCGAAGCAACCTTTTACCCTTTCCGTGTTCGGGTTTTTTTCGCCGTGATTTTGGCGCCGCCATTTGTGACCTGCAAGGCGCAGCCGGTTTGCTGAGTGTCACCCAAAGTTGACTGTTGCGGCTGTCACCTGACCCTGTTTGTTCCCTGTGTTGCCAGTTTCTGGTGATGTTCAAGGAACGCGGCTTTCGCATTGCTCTGGCTATCTTCGTGTTTGTCACCGTCTTTGCTTTGGCTCCGGCTGGCTGCTCAACCGGATGCTGGTCGCTACCGGTTTGTTGCAATGATCTGTGGCTTTGTCATCGCGAGCTTCCGGATAACCTGGAAATCGGTCAATCGGCCATCCTGCGGCAGCTGCTTTGGCGGTTGCGGAAAATTCATTGTCCCTGGTGCGGTTACGGCAATCCCGTACCCGGCAAGCTGCTGAAACGGTTACTGTCTTCAACCAAGAAAAGAGGCTGAACAAGATGCAACAACTATCAGAAAAAGCCGAAGAAGTTCTCGAATCTCTGTGGATTTTAACGGTGGAAGGTGATCAGGTTGGCTGCCTGCTGACGGATCTTCAGCTCGAAGCTGATGCCGAAGAGTTGAAGGATCTGCACCAGCGTGCGTATGTTGAAATCCGCGATAACCGGGTTTTTCTGCGTCGTGAAGGGGAGGCCGAAGCGCGCATGGCAGTACGTCGCCATCGCCTGGCCGAGCGGCTGACCATGGATATCCTCGGGATTGAAGGGAAAGAAGGCAATGAACAGGCCTGCATCTTCGAGCATCTGCTGCGTCAGGGGGTCGACACCAAGCTCTGTACGTTGCTTAACCACCCCAGTACCTGTCCTCATGGCAATCCGATTCCGTCCGGTGATTGCTGCACCGAGGCCCAGCGTCTTGGTGCCCCGGGGATTGTCGCTTTGACCGAGCTCAAAGCCGGGGAGTCCGGAGAGATCGCCTACTTGTCCGCCAGTGATGATAAAAAAATGCAGAAACTGATGAGTATGGGGGTGTTGCCCGGCAGTGACATCCGGTTGATGCAGAAGTTTCCCAGCTACATTTTCAAGGTCGGTCATTCCCAGTTTGCTGTGGATGAATCCCTGGCCCGGCAGATTCATATCCGGCGCTGAATTGCTGCGATTTTTTCAAGCAAATTAGATCTTGACCTGATCTGCCAGATGGTTGATTGTCCTGACCAACCAGTTGGCTAGCCTGATCTTCAGGCAGATATTTTTTAAGGAGTAAGTCATCATGTTTCGCGAACCAAAAGAGATCGTCAAAGGACTGCAGGCAAAATTTGAAGAGCTCTGGAGGTATCTTTGACGTTCCAGCCCGGCAGGAACGGGTCGCTGAATTAGAAGCAGAAATCTCCCGTCCCGAGTTCTGGAACCAGGGGGACAGCGCCCAGGAACTGCTGCGTGAGCGCACCCGGCTGCAAAAGGTCGTTGAGGATTGCCTCGCGGTTAAACAGCACCTCGAAGATGCGACGGTATTGATTGAGATGGGGGAAGAAGGGGAAGATCAGGCCACACTGGATGAAGTCAATGCCATGCTTCCCGCTCTGGAGAAGAAGATCGCCTCCATGGAGTTTGCGCGCATGCTTTCCGGCCCCCATGATGCCAGCAACGCGACCTTGAGCATCAATGCCGGCGCCGGTGGTACCGAGGCCCAGGACTGGGCCGACATGTTGTTGCGCATGTATCTGCGTTATTGCGAGGACAAGGGGTTTAAAACCGAATTCACAGAATATCAGCCCGGGGATGATGCCGGCCTGAAAAGTGCCACCATCAGCATCAACGGGGATTATGCCTACGGTTATCTGCGCTCCGAGAGTGGCATCCACCGACTTGTGCGCATTTCTCCTTTTGATTCCAACTCTCGTCGCCATACCTCATTCTGCTCGGTATTTGTGTTCCCCGAACTGGATGAATCCATTGAGGTCGTGGTGGAAGACAAGGATATCAAGGTTGATACCTACCGCGCCAGCGGCGCCGGTGGTCAGCATATCAACAAGACTGATTCTGCTATCCGTATCACTCATATACCCAGCGGGATTGTTGTCGCCTGTCAGAATCAGCGTTCCCAGCATGCCAACCGGGCAACCGCTTTGCAGCAGTTAAAAGCGCGGCTCTACGAAATGGAAGTCCGTAAAAAAGAAGAAGAGGCCGCTGCTTTTTCCGAAGACAAAAAAGAGATCGGCTGGGGGAGCCAGATCCGCTCGTACGTTCTGCATCCTTATCGTATGGTCAAGGATCATCGCACCGGTTTTGAGACCGGCAACACCGATGCCGTTCTTAACGGTGACATTGAAGCTTTTATTGAAGCCTATCTGTTGCGCGGATCGAACTGACGCGGCCATGCCGCTTTTTCATTTTTTTGTCTCTGTTCAGCACCGGGCCTTCGGATCCTATGTCAAGGGACGCTTTTCGTCATCCCTGACCGCTTGTTGTCGCCGTCCATGGCGACAAACACCCTTGCCACAGGAACCCCGACCCTGCGCAAGGACAGTGCTGAATAGTTACCAATTTTTTATATCTTGATGCCTGATGACGGGTAACGATTGACTCGTCATCAGGCATTCATTACATTTGTCAGTCACTAGGTTTTATCCCAGCTACAAGGAGCAGTCATGTACAAACCTGATATCCCCATTGCCCTGACCTTTGACGATGTTTTGCTGTTGCCGGCGCATTCGCAGGTGCTGCCCAAAGATGTCGATGTGTCCGCACAATTGACGCGTACGATCCGGCTCAATATCCCCCTGCTTTCTTCGGCCATGGACACGGTAACTGAATCACGCACAGCGATCTGTATGGCGCGTGAAGGTGGGTTGGGGATTATTCATAAAAACATGACCCCCGATGTCCAGGCGATTGAGGTTGACCAGGTAAAAAAATCGGAAAGCGGGATGATTGTCGATCCGATCACCATGGCGCCCGACCAGAAAATTTCAGATGCCCTGGCCGTTATGAACAAATACCGTATTTCCGGTGTTCCTATCACCCAGAACGGCAAGCTGGTCGGCATTATGACCAACCGTGACCTGCGTTTCGAAACCAATCTGGAGCAGCCCATCGCCAATGTTATGACCAAGGACAAGCTGGTCACCGTCCCTCCCGGCACGACGCTCGAAGAGGCAAAGTTTCACCTTCACAAACACCGCATTGAAAAACTGCTGGTCGTTGATGACAATTTTGTCCTTAAAGGGCTGATCACCATCAAGGATATTGAAAAGGTGCGCAAATACCCCAACGCCTGCAAAGATGAGATCGGGCGCTTGCGGGTTGGCGCCGCCGTCGGTGTCGGTGATGATCTGGAGGCTCGCGCAGCGGCCCTGATTCAGGCCGGGGTGGATGTGCTGGTGGTGGATACTGCTCACGGTCACAGCCAGAAGGTTCTGGATTCGGTCAAGTGGCTGCGTAACAAATATCCGTCCGTGCAGTTGATGGCCGGCAACATTGCTACCGCCGCAGCCGCCAGGGCGCTGATAGATGCCGGTGTCGATGCCGTGAAGGTAGGTATTGGTCCCGGCTCGATCTGTACAACCCGTGTTGTTGCCGGTATCGGTGTGCCACAGATTACTGCCATTCAGAATGTTGCCAGCGTCACCCTTGATGCTGGTATCCCACTGGTTGCCGATGGCGGCATCAAGTTCTCCGGTGATCTGCCCAAAGCGATTGCGGCCGGTGCTGACATCGTCATGATCGGTTCCCTGTTCGCCGGAACCGAGGAATCCCCTGGTGAAACCATTCTTTATCAGGGGCGAACCTACAAATCCTATCGGGGGATGGGCAGCCTGGGAGCGATGAAGCAGGGGAGCAAGGATCGCTACTTTCAGGCAGAAGAGCAGGACGTCAAACTGGTGCCGGAGGGGATCGAGGGACGGGTGCCGTTTCGCGGCCCCCTGTCCAGTAATATCCACCAGCTGATCGGCGGTCTGCGTTCCGGCATGGGCTACACCGGTTGTCGGACAATCAGCGAGCTGCAGCGTAACGGCCAGTTTGTGCGTATTACCAACGCCGGTCTGCGGGAATCCCACGTTCACGATGTCACCATCACCCAGGAATCGCCCAACTACCGGATTGAGGGGAATGGCCGTTAACATGTCAAATATCCACAGTGAACGGATTCTGATCCTTGATTTTGGATCCCAGTATACCCAGCTGATTGCCCGTCGGGTGCGTGAGTCGCGGGTCTATTGCGAGCTCCACCCTTATGACATGACCATGGACGAGATCCGCGCCTTCAAACCCAGCGGTATCATCCTGTCCGGCGGTCCCAAATCGGTGTATGACGCCGGTGCTCCACCGGTTGAGGAAGCCCTGTTTGAGCTGGGCGTGCCGATCCTTGGGATCTGCTACGGCATGCAGCTGTTGAGTCAGCATTTCGGCGGCAAGGTAGTGCCGGCGGGAAAAAGGGAATATGGGCATGCCGCGTTGGAAACTATTGGCCGGCCGGGCGACCTTTTTGACGGATTTTTTACCGAAGGCACCAGCTCGGTGTGGATGAGCCATGGTGATCACGTCGAAGTTGTCCCGTCCGGCTTTGAGGTCGTTGCCCGTACCGCCAATGCACCGGTGTGCGCCATTCAGAACCTTGAGCGCAATCTTTATGGCGTGCAGTTTCATCCCGAGGTGAATCATACCCCCCAGGGTGAACTGATGCTGAGTACATTTGTGCGTAAAATCTGTCGCTGCAGCGGTCAATGGACGCCGGGACAGATTGTTGATGACGCGGTCACCCGTATTCGTGAGCAGGTCGGCGCTGAGCAGGTGATTCTCGGATTGTCGGGTGGCGTGGATTCTTCAGTCGCGGCAGCTCTGATTCATCGGGCTATCGGCGATCAGCTTCACTGTGTGTTTGTTGACAACGGCCTGTTGCGTCTTGACGAGGGGGACCAGGTGATGGCCACCTTCGCCGGTAACCTCGGTGTCAAGGTGACGCGGGTCAATGCCCGGCAGCGGTTTTATGATGGGTTAAGGGAGAAGCTGATCCGGAAAAAAACGCAAAATTATCGGCAACCTGTTCGTTGATATTTTTTGAGGAGCAGGCTGGTAGTTGGGCAGTGGCTCGCGCAAGGGACGATCTACCCGGATGTCATCGAGTCAGCCGGCGCTAAAACCGGCAAGGCCCATAACATTAAAAGCCATCATAATGTTGGCGGTCTTCCCGATTATATGAAACTCAAATTGCTGGAACCCTTGCGTGAACTTTTCAGGATGAAGTTCCGCGCCATCGGCGAAGAACTCGGTCTACCGAAACAGATGGTCTGGCGTCATCCTTTCCCCGGCCCGGGTCTCGGCTGCGGGTGCTGGGCGAGGTCAAAGAAGAATACTGCGATATCCTGCGCCGCGCCGACGCCATCTACATTGACGAACCTACGAGAGCGGCCACTACCACAAGATCAGTCAGGCCTTTGCCGTGTTCCTGCCGGTCAAGTCGGTTGGTGTCATGGGGGGGATGGACGCGCACCTACGAATACGTTATCGCCCTGCGTGCGGTGGAAACCAAGGACTTCATGACCGCCGGCTGTATCCCATGCCATATGCCGATCTCGCGCGTATCAGCAATCGGATCATCAACGAGGTCAAGGGGTTAACCGCGTGGTCTGATATTTCAAGTAAACCACCGGCAACAATTGAGTGGGAGTGATTGGTAAGACATTCACGACAGAGGCACACTGGAGAAGTTTGTAAAAATTCTCAGTGCCTGTGGGCGGTGAGAATGGGTAATGAGAAGATTTTGGAATAAAAGCATGGGTGTTCATCCGTGGCTTTATTTTATGGTACATCAGTGGTCAAAAAAGCGTTTTCTTCATAATCAGGCACTTCGTTGAACCAGCGTGGTTTTGCGCGCTTGCTGCAGAGCTGTTTCGGCCTGGGCGGATGATCTGTTCGCGGTCGGGGGATAGCGTCCGGCCAGGGCCAGACTGTTGGAGACATGGTTGGGCGCAGAATCGTCCCCTGCGGATTCAGATGCTGACAACGGTCAGCGCCTCTTCCAGAACTTCGCCATGACTCAAGGGGTCGACTGGTGAAATAGGCATCGTTGTGGCGGCGGAACATGGTCAGCAATGAGAAAATACCGGCGACAGGGCATTGATCCATGCTGCCGTTGCGCGTGCATGTTCGCCTCGTTTGCGTCGCGGCCGGCAAGACCAGAATAGCGGTGATTGACAAGCTTGAGCTCGGCAGATTGAGCTTTTGGCACAGAGTCAGCATCTCGTCGGGGGTGAACCCCCCTTGTTCGCCAGCAGGAGAGTGTCAGGATCACCGCTTTCCAGCCCGAAATAGAGAATCCGTAGTTTTCGCCGGCGCATGCGAGGTCGGTGTCTGTTTTAGTGGTCAGGCTGTTAAACATAGCTACTGACTCGCGCCAGGTCGGGAAGGTTTGCGCCAGACGATCAAGTAGCTATCAGGTCGTCCTGGGGGTAGACCAGCCCGTCACCGTCACCAAGAAACACCCGCTGGATCATTGGGCGATAGTTTGCCGGGGATGCACTCGATTTCAGCGAGGCCTCGTTTAGGAGCGACAGGAAAAACGCTTCATCTTGTACATACCGCAAAACCGCAGCTGTTCTGCGAACAACCGATGGTCACCTGAAAAATCAATGAGCGCGCCTCCGATGGTGGACGAAACAGTGGTTCGTTGTAGGAAAAAGGGAAAACATTGCCTGTGCCTTTCAGTTGATAGTTGTATCTGTTCCAACTAATTGACTGTGAACCAAGCCCCATTGTACGCACAAGCAGGCCGGCCGGGAATGTCACAATGCTATGCAAACATGTTTTTTGGTTGCACTATCTCACTGGTGGTTTCTATATAGTCCTTGCCGGATGGGGCAAGTCGCCATGACGCGGTCATGGATGAGCGCTGACATAGGATCCCCGATATCAGTAACGATTTAGCTCTATACTTGCGCAGGGTCGGGGATCCTGTGCTGAACAGATACGTTTTTTGTTCTGATAAAGTGACTACAATGGAAAAAATATTTCACCGTATCCGTCGACGTATCAGTCTCCCTGATAAGGCTGCCGCTAAAAAACCGTCCGCTATTCCAGCTCATCTGCCCACTCTTTGGCTCCTGGGTAAAACCGGGGCGGGCAAGTCCTCTTTAATTCGAGCAATAACCGGGCGTTCTGATGTTGAAATCGGCAATGGTTTCAGTCCCTGCACCCGGAGTTCTCGGCGTTACGATTTTCCACCGGAAAAGCCGCTTTTGCGTTTTCTTGATACGCGCGGACTTGCCGAGGCCGATTACAATGCTGACGAAGATATTGCCTCCTGTGTGCAGGCGACCAGTGCCGTTATCCTGGTAATGAAGGCGGAGGAACCCGAGCAAAGCGCCGTGATCAAGGCGCTTGAAGGGATTCGTAAATCAGGTGCCATCAAGCATCTGTTGCTGGTTCACACAGGAATCCTGCTGCTTGACGATGAGCTGCAACGCCGTCAGGCAATGACCCACAATCAGCACCAGGTTGAATCGATCTGGAAGCAATCGATCAAATCCGTTGCCGTGGATTTTGGTGCTGTCGGCGAAGAATCCGTCGGGGTGGAAGAGCTGCGCGCAGCCCTTGCCGATTTTTTACCCATTATCGCCCTGTTAAGTACCAGAGAAGAACATGCCACGGTCGAAGAAAGCTGCTTTGTTCCATTGCGTAATGACATCCTCTGGTACGCTGCTGCTTCCGGCGGTACGGATGCCTTTCCGATTGTCGGCTTGGGAACTGTTCCGGTGATTCAGGCAAAAATGCTCCATCATCTGGCCAGTCAATACGGGATAGCGTGGAATAAAAAAGCCCTGGCCGACTTTGTTGCCGCCCTTGGTGCCGGATTCAGTGTCCAGTATCTGTCCAGACTGGGTATCCGGCAGCTCACCAAACTGATTCCGGTGTATGGGCAAACTGTCGGCAGTGCCGCTGCCGTTGTTATCAGTTTCTGTTCGACCTATGCTATCGGTCGGGCGGCTTGTAAATATCTCTACCACCAAAGCAAAGGAGAAGTCGTCTCCGAACAGGAGCTTAAGCGTTTGTATCATCAGGCGTTTAACGAAGTGCGAAAGGTGAAGAGTCGTGAAACGTCTATTGACCAGCATTAAAGCCACACGGCGACTATCACCGGCAGCCATGCCTCTGCTCGCTATTGCTCTGGTATTGCCCCTGCTGATGCTGGGATTGTTCGGACTGATCGCTCTGATCGACTATGGTTATATCCTGCATTTCGTTGCCCTGCTGGCCTTTTGTGCTCTCTTTATCGCGATATTGCGCTGGACACAGCGGCGGCCTTCGCCTGAAACCACGCCTGTTCCGGAAGAGGGGTTGGTAACCGCTAGTGCCGATTGGAGCGATTACGACACCGATGTCTGGAGCAGACTGAACCGGACAATCGCCGAACAACTGGAGGAAAACAGCGAGTGGGGGCAGCTTCAGGAACACGCTCTGGTTCTGATCAAGGCGGCGGCTGAAAACTATCACGACAAAGGCAGCCGTAAAGAGCTTGCCTTCTCCATTCCAGAACTCTTGATGATGGTTGAGGAAATCAGCCGCCGCTATCGACTGTTGCTGCAAAGTCATGTCCCCTTTATTGAGAAAACGCGTCTGTCGCTGCTGGCACAGGGGTACGATAATAAGGAGAAGCTGAAAACTCACTTTCGGTCGGCTAAATGGGTGTGGAACAGTTACCGGATGGTAAGACTGGTCAATCCCCTGACCGCGGTGCTGGCGGAATTACGCAGTCAGGTGATCGGCAAAATGATGACGCAGGTCAGCGCCGAGTTTCAGCTTAAGTTGAAACAGGCCCTGCTGCAGGAGACTGTGTCTGTCGCTATTGATCTCTACAGCGGTCGCTTCAAGGGCGATGAACGTCATCGGGCGGCACAAGAACAGGATAGCAGGAATATGGCGCCGCCCCCCGATCCGTTACGGATTTGTTTTGTCGGGCAGACCGGTTCCGGTAAATCGTCCATCATCAATGCCCTTGTAAATTCCATGGTTGCCGAAGTCAACCCGCTCCCCTCTACCAGCACAACAACTGTGCATCAATGCCGAATGAAGGGGATGGAAATGATTCATCTGGTCGATTTGCCGGGCTTGGACGGTAACGAAAAAACCACGAAGAATCTTCTCAAAGAAGTGACAAACTGTGATCTGATTATCTGGGTACTTAAAGCCAATCAACCTGCACGCTCCCTGGATTGTGACTTCAGGCAGCAACTTGATGCCTTTTATCTGGAAACTGCCCGGCGCTCCCGCAAGCGTCCCAAGATGATCGGTGTGCTTAACCAGGTTGATCGCCTGCTCCCTGCGCAACAGTGGCAGCCGCCTTATGATCTGGAAAACCCGGATAACCACAAGGCAAAAGCGATCAACGCCGCGCTTGAGCACAATCGCAATCTTCTTGGTTTTAACGAATTGATTCCTCTGGCGGTTGCCGAGAACAAACCGGCCTGCAATCTTGATGAATTTAAAATGCTTCTCGATAAATTTTATCAGCAGGGACTGCAGACCCAATTGAATCGTCGTCGTACTCAGACAGCTGGGGGCATCGGTGATCAGGCCGGGCGGCTTTATCAGACCGGCAAATCACTGTTTGCTATCATCAGAGATAAAGGTCAGACAGGTGTGTAATTTCGACATTTGGGTAAAAAGAAACTGTCCATTTATGATGAAGCTGGACTGTAAAGATAAAAACCCCGTCGCACCGGAGGGGGGGTGGCACGACGGGGTTAAAGGAAGCTGCTTGAGCCCCCTTGTTCTATAACAATACTCCAACCGCACTGGACTGGCAAGGGGTGACAGCAAAAAAAGCAAGAAGTTTGGTAACTATTCAGCTCTATACTTGCGCAGGGTCTTCGGATCCTGTGGCAAGGGTGTCTGTCGCCATGGACGGCGACAGCAAGCGGTCATGGATGACGAAAAGCGTCCATTGACATAGGATCCGAAGGCCCGGTGCTGAACAGATACGAAGTTTGATGCATAGAAAACTTTATTTGATGATGACGTACTCTGTCCCTCAAAGGGTTTATTTGATGGCGTCGCAAAAGTTTACCAACTGCTGCGTTGATGCCATTGTCTTACTGCTTCGACGTACGTAGGTACGCCTCATTGCTCAACAACGGCGCGCCTTGCATTTGGCGCTTTTTGCTTGGCCATCCAACCGGATGCTTTTTTGCGAAAGCATCATATTTGTTGACTATCTATTTTCTCAGCGGAGGCTTGATTTGAAAGCAACATTGCTCGGTCGTTCCGATCAGATTGATACAGAACAACTTCATATTCCCTTGTTTCTCGATCGGGTGCCTGCCGGGTTTCCGTCACCGGCGTCAGATTACTGCGAAAAGACCCTCGATCTCAATGAACTGTGTATCACCAGGCCTGCTGCGACCTATTTTGTTCGTGCTTCGGGCGATTCCATGATCGAAGCCGGAATTTTCAGTGGAGATGTCCTGGTTGTGGATCGTTCGCTGGAAGCCCGCCATGGGGATATTGTTATTGCTGAATATGGTGGTGAACTGACGGTTAAAAAAATCGAACTCAAACCCACGGTGCGCCTGATGCCGATGAATAAGAATTATCTGCCGCTGGTGATCCCCGATGGGGAGGATCTGGAAATCTTCGGGGTCGTTACCACTGTGATTCATTCCCTGCGTAAACCATGATTTTCGCCCTGGTTGACTGCACCAACTGCGTAACACCAACTGCGTAACAACAACTGCGTAACAACAACTACGTAAAAAACGATGCCATTGTCATCAACCCTTGATGTCCTGCGCATCCCGGACGTCAGAGTTCCAGACAACAACGCGGTTACGCCCGGAATTTTTGGCCCGATACAACGCCCGGTCGGCGTAGTTAATCAGTTTTTCGGTGTCTCCAGTGTCGCCGGGGAAAACCGCTACGCCGATTGAAATGGTGACCGGCCAGAGAACCCCCTGATAAAGCAGCTGTTTTTTTTCGACCCTGTCACGCAGTCGTTCAGCAACCTCTGTGGCCCCTTCCCGGTCGGTATCTTCCAGCAGAATGGCAAATTCTTCACCGCCAATCCGGGCAGCCAGATCGCCGCTGCGGACAACGACTTTCATCTCCGCAGCAACCTGCCTGATGACAAGGTCACCAAAGGTATGGCCGCAAGTGTCGTTAATTTTTTTAAACAGATCGATATCGCAAATGATCAGGCAAAAGGTACTGCCCCGCCTCAGAGCACGTGTATGCATACCTTCCAGTGCTCGTTCGAAGGCCCTCCGGTTGGCGATTCCGGTCAGGCCGTCAGTGACCGTGAGTTGATTGATCTGTTCGTGGGAGTAAGCCAGTTCAAGTCTGATGGCTACCTGCGCTGAAATCATTTCAATCAGATCCCGACACCGGCGGGAAAAAAGACCGGATTGGCGCCCGGCGATCAGCAAAACTCCACCGATGGGTAATTTGTCCTGCCCCAGCGGAATCACCAATAAGGATGAGAAATTATTGAACAGGGTTGAGCCATTCAGCACGGGAGTCTGCTGCGTGTGTGTCCCACCATCCGGCAGAATACAACGGTATTTAACCGCCTGTCCGATTAACGAATCTTCCAGCGGGTACTGTTTAAAGCCTGCGGCTACCGCCGTGTCGCCATCAAGATGTCGCAACTCAACAGTGCCCTCGGATATCTCTCCAAAACCAATCAGATCGGCCGAAACAATCATGCGCAGTGCTGCAACGGCGGCACGGTAAACGGAATCAAGCGTAAGGGAAGAGTTCAGATGTTTGAGCCCATTGAAGGACTGCTGCAGGATTTTTCGTTCAAAATCTGCCAGCAGCAGTTCTCCGTGCAGATTATGGCTGCTCGCAATCTGCTCGCCGGTGCGTTTTATTATCTCAATTTCCATTGCCGACCAGGGGTCCTTGCCGGCGCGATCGACACAGAGAAGAGGTAGATGATTTGTGGTGTTTTCCTGGGCCGGATTGGAGACGATGCGACAGGCGTAAAACCCTCCCGGGTGAGGAGCGTCAGGGTAATAAGGCAAGGTCGGGGCGGAGACCGGACAGGGAGCCAGAGAAAATTCAATACGTTCCTTCAGTGCGCCCAGCAAGCCACTGCCGATAGCGAAAGATTTAACCCGGATCCGTCGGGATGTATCGTTGCAAGCGTAGACATGAAATTGCCCGTTTGATGATGGCCATAGCACCACCACAGAAGCCGGCTGAAGGAAGGTTCCCAGCATATTTAGCTGATTATAAACATCCTGCTGGAACTGTCGGATCAACAGAAAATGCTCAGGGCTGACCAGCAGGTCGCACTGGATTTCAGCAGAAAAGGGCAGGGCAAGGATGTCAGCATCGACAACAGATGCTGATCCCCCGGTTTTGCGCCAGGTTTTCTCGGTAAGCCAACGCACATGGAATCCATTGGAAAAGAGGCTCTGTCTTTACGGGCGAAGCTGAATTGATAAAATCACCGTGGCGCCGGGCAGGTCAGACCGATGAATTGTTCGCAGGAACCCGCCACTTCTTTGATCAATTCTTCCTGCATCGTGCGGGATAATCCAAAATCCTCAATCTGATTCTGCAGCAACAGCGGATCACCGTTGCATCCCAGGTAACCGTTCACCCGCGCTGCGGCGGTTGAAGCGGCAAAATCTGTTGCGTCAGGGTAGATGGTACGAAGCTCCCGATAAATCCACCGGGATTGGCGCAGCAGATATTTCTGGTGGTAATCTTCAGCCGGGTAAAAGTCTCCCGCCGGTTCAAGTGACGTCGTAAATTCAGCGGAATAATGCTGTGCCTGAAGCGCATATGATTGTTCGGCCTGTTGCTGCCGGGATTCATTCAGATAGAAGATAGCATTGCGGTACTGGCGGCTCCAGGGTTCAGAGGTCGGATCATGGAGATCCCAGAAAACTGCCAACAGGTCTGTGTAGGTCACCACCAGAGGGTCAAATTCTACCAGGATGACTTCGCTGTGGTCACCAATGTTGGTGTAGTCAGGATCGGCGGAGCTTCCACCGGAATATCCGACGGTGGTTCTTATCACCCCAGGCATACTCCCGAACCGGGAGTCGACGCCCCAGAATCAGCCAAGGGCAAACAGGGCAGACTCCGTTTCCTTCACCCTGGTCTGGTCAATAACCGGCAGATCCGGCGCAGAAACCGTTATCATCGGCATCTTCTTTTCCGGCGAATTCCCCTTGCTTGCGACATAAAAATTGAACCCCATAAAGGCAAAACCCAGGATGACAACACAAAGGGATGCCAACTTAAACCACCCGGAGAGGGTCTGTTTCAATCCATAGCTCATGCCCCGAGTTTAACCGATATCCTGTTGCAAAGGGTAGGGGTGTAACTTGTTGTGCCCGAACAGAGCCCTGTTGATCATGATCATCTTTTCGGCAACAAAAAACCCGTTGCGGCTTATCACAGCCAAAACGGGTTGTCCTCGCTTTAGCTGCATTTATCAAGCGCCCGCAAGCTGACATTCAAATCGGCGCAAAATCATCTTAGCGATTTTTTTCGGAATGTCAAATGGAAGGTTGATCAGTGATCAGGGTCAATGGTCCGTGCAAACATCTTGCTACGGGAAGCCAACGTAGGTATCAACTCCATCTAAAAACAGATCATACTGGCTTTCCATCGCCTCTTTCAGGGCATGAGCAGGAAATCCTCTGGCCAGGTTGCAACGCAGGCCGACCCAGCCGACAGCATCGATCGGGCCGAGACTCATCAAAAAGCCTTTTTCCTGGTAGTGATAAGGTCGCGGAGTGCGATTGGCGTGCAGGTTGGCGATGTTGTGTGCGACCAGTTTGCCTTTACGTATCGCCGCCTGGGCCGTGAGCAAGTTCAGTCCGTTGCCGGCGTAATCGGAACAGTCACCGGCGCTGAAGATGTCCGGCAGCAGATCTCCTTCGATCTCAATTTGTCCACAGGAATTCGTCGGAACGCTCATTGGCGCACGTTTGACCCCGGCAAACAGCCATGTCGCTGCTGATTCCCGTTCATATTTCCTGCCGCTGCCGCATTCCTTGAGCATAATACTGGTGTCGGTTTGTTCCAGGAATTCGGTTTCCGGCAGATAGGCGATTCCTTCCCGGCGCAATTTACGAACAAGATAGCGATGGGCGCTTTCAGACAGAAAGGGTACTGTGCGATTATTCATGTCGATCAGTCGCAAACCAGCATCAATGTTCTGTTGTCGAAGCAGCGTGTTTAATTCGAATAATATCTGTAGTCCGGTGGCGCCTCCGCCAACAAAAGACAGCACCAGTTGGTCTGCTTCAGCGCGGGTGCGCCACAGTTCAAGCAAGGCTTGACCGCGTCCCGCTATCAGATGTTCCAGCCCGTAGACCTGTCGCCCTCGGGGCGAAAATAACGACGTGGCTCCGGTGCTGACAATCAGCCAGTCAAAAGGGAGTTCCTCATCATTCAAGGAAATTTTTTTCTGCTGTTGCCAGCGTTTTAAGCTGTTGCTGTCAATCTGGAGACGTTGCTGGTGAAAAGTGAACCCAAAGCGTTCTGCTAACCGGGCGTAGGGAACCTTGAAATCCGCCACCGGTTTTGCAAAGGTTTTATGTAGATTGGTTATCTTGCAATGTTCCTGGTTGGCATCGATCAGATGCAGTTGCAGCGTCGGCATCTTTTTCGCCAGACTGATGAGGCTGGCCAGTCCCGCATACCCTCCGCCGATGACTATCACCTGAGCCATGTTGTATTCCATCCTGATCGAGGTACGAGTTTTCTGCTTTATAACTATTCAGCTGTCGTCCTTACGCAGGATCGGGGTTCCTGTGACAAGGGTTGTTGTCGCCAGGGACGGCGACAACAAGCGGTCATGGTTGACCCAACGGGAAACAATCGCGGCCCTTGACATAGGAATCCCTATCTGGTGCTGAACAGATACTCTGCTTTTACCCTGTTACCGGCATTTTTCCACGTAGAGGTTGTCAGCCCCATCGCCTAATTGCCCCAGTTCGGGCAGTTGAATCGGGTCACAGCAGTTTTCGGCCAGACGGGCTTTCTGCCCGCAATTACCGCACTTATAATCAGCCGGCTGAGACAGACAGGCCACCATCTGTTTGCGACCCTCAGCAGACAAGCTGCACAGATGAATATGATGATCTTCAGTATGCTTGCAGAAACTGTTAACTTCATGTGCCATTATAAACTCCTTTAAATTTAGTTTATTATTAAAAAAACAATACACTAAATTTTTGTCCAGGACAATATTGCTGGCTGCTTTTCTAAATTCCAGGTATCTGTTCAGCCCCGAACCGGGGCTGAACAGATACAAAATGAGGATCATATTACCCTGAACAGGAGGTGTCTTCATACCTGGAGGGTCGTTTTGCAAAAGCCTCCAAGATACAAATTGAATCATCATTGGCCATGCTATATGGTGGCATTATTTTGATGAGGGTAAGCAGCACCCCCGTCGTGGGGCAACAGTCAATTCACTATCAAGGAGCAGGACGTGACAAACACACTGACGATCACCAGACCTGACGACTGGCATATTCATGTTCGTGATACGGCGATGCTGGCAGCCGTTGTGCCTGTCACCGCCCGCGTCTTTGGCCGCGCTATCGTCATGCCCAACCTGCAGCCACCGGTGATCACCCCGGCCGCTGCCCATGACTATTACCAGCGGATCAAGGCGGCAATTCCGGCAACAAGCGGCTTTGAGCCCCTGATGACCCTCTATCTCACCGACCACACTACGCCGGAGATGATCCTTGAAGCGGCAGAGCAGGGTCTGGTGAAGGCATGTAAACTTTATCCGGCTAACGCCACTACCAATTCGGCGCAGGGTGTAACCAATCTGACAGCACTGGATGATACCTTTGCGGCCATGGCCGCAAACGGTCTGTTGTTACTGGTACATGGCGAGGTCACCGCTGACGAGATCGATGTGTTTGACCGCGAAAAGGCCTTTATTGACCAGCAACTCATACCCATTGTCGCGAAACATCCGCACCTCAAGGTGGTGTTCGAACATATCACCACAAGTGATGCAGCTACGTTCGTAATGGCCGGCGGCCCGAATGTTGCCGCCACCATCACCCCTCAACATCTGCTCTATAATCGCAATCACATCCTGGTCGGTGGCATCAAGCCCCACAACTACTGCCTGCCGGTGTTAAAGCGCAATACCCATCAGCAGGCATTGCAGGCCGCAGTCGTCAGCGGTTCCCCAAAGTTCTTTCTGGGAACCGATTCAGCGCCCCATTTGCAGCACGCCAAAGAGAGCGCCTGTGGTTGTGCCGGTTGTTACACTGCGCCGGCGGCACTGGAATTGTATGCCGAGATGTTCGATCAGTTGGGTGTTCTCGATAAACTTGAAGCTTTCGCAAGCTTCAACGGGCCGGATTTTTACGGTCTGCCGCGCAACACCGACAGCATCACTCTCGTCCGCAAACCCTGGCAGGTTCCGGATAAGGTCGATGTTGCCGGTCAGCCCATGGTGCCGTTTTATGCCGGTGAAACCTTGCAGTGGCGGGTTGTTTAATGAGCCGTTTAGTTGTTTCGTTGTCCTTGTTTCGTGCGCTGCGGTTCACCAACCGCCGGTTTAAGGATTTTTGTAGGGGCGGTTCGTGAACCGCCCCTACGGTTACAGGTTATTTACTAACCCAGCAGACTCAACGCCAACTGCGGCGCCTGGTTAGCTTGTGCCAGGATCGACACACCAGCTTGCTGCAGAATGTTCTGCTTGGTCATGTTGGAGGTTTCCATCGCGATGTCGGCATCGAGAATCCGGCTGCGGGCTGCAGACAGGTTCTCGGAGACGTTCAAC
>JAGYPB010000047.1 GCA_018399135.1 Deltaproteobacteria bacterium
CTTTCCGGGGTGCCGGATCCTTGGCGCGCGGGCGCAAGGTCACGCCGACACCGACCTCGTTGGAGACGAGGCGGTCGATCGCGGACCACAGCCAGGGGTTGTTGCGCTCGGCTGCGCGGGCGCGGTTGCGTAGGGTCGTGACGATGTCGGCTAGTTTACGGCAGATAACGGCGGCGCTGATCTGGGCGCTGTCAAAGCGGATCAATACCCGGTGGGTGGCAAAATTGACTCGTATCGAGACAATTCCCGGATGTTTCTGCAGCAGGCGTTCAATCAGCCAGATACAGCTGGCACAGCGGATTCCATCAACAATCAGGTTGATTTCGTCTCCTGATTCATGATGACGGACAAAGCGCGAGAGGTAATCATCGTCAAAACGCAGATTAAAGGCTTCTTTAAGGGTTCCGGCCTGGCGGTCGGGGCGTTGGTAAAAGTGCTCGAGACCGGCCCCACGGATAATCAGATAGGCACCGCGACAGCCGTAGCAACAAAAATTGCGGGTGGTGTCGGCCATCTCCTCAGTGACCAGATCGGCAGGGGAGAACTTTTCAGCGCAGTGGTCGCAGGTTATTTCATCGGCTGGGGTCATTTTGTTAGATGGTCAACAGCAACCGCCGCAAAATCCGGGCACCATCATGCTCGAACTCAGCCCGGATGAGGTGCTCGCCGGTTAGTTGAGGTAATGGCGTGCGATAGACGCCTGGTTCGGTCTCCTCGAGGGGTAGAATAAGCTCTGTTTCACGGTACTGCAGTTTAAGCAGACCTGTGGCACCGCTTACCGGTTCACCCTTTTGGTTAGTCAGGTGCTGGATCAGCTTACCATCGATCAGCTTGCTGTGCAGTTCCCATCCCAGTACTGCTGCTGCCTGTTTTTCCAGAATGGTGCTGTTATATTTCAACCCTTTACTGTAGTAGTCACGGTCACTGATTTCACTGACCCTGGTAGCGGCCTGGTAAGCAGCCCAGCTGGAAAACACCAGAAAAGAGCAGAGCAGCAGGGGAACAAGCAGGGCGGAATTAAGTTTTGCCATGAGTTTCTCATTTCGTTGTCGACAGTGGATGTCAGCATGCAAGAACCGTTGGTTTTATTGGTTGTTAGCTGACGCTGATATGCGAGCCGTGGCTGTAGCTACCGTTTGCTGACGGTGGTCGAGCAGCTGAAACTCTACCATGTTTGGCTGATGACTGACAGGGGAGAGAACCATCAGCCGGAGTTGGTAGTTGCCGCCGGCGGCAACAGGGATCTGCTCTGTCTGCCCTCTGATCTCGAGAGATTCGCCTGAAAGAGATGTGACTCGTAAATGATATTCCTGAATGACAGTGCTGCGGTTGTTGATCCAGACAGTAAAGAGAGAGGTCTGCTGGTTGTCGATCACCTTGCTGACAGCCGTTGGTGCCAACGAAACCTTCAAAGACGCTGTTGCGCGTGCCAGGGTGGCATAAGTCAATGCGCCGGACAGCCCGATCAGGAGTAGTCCTAACAGTAGAACGCGCAGGTTCAACAGTCCACTGACGCCACGGTTGTCAACACCAAAGGTGTAATAAATCAGCCCAGGCTCGTCTCGTTTGGACATAACCCGCCGACAGGCATCGAGACAGCGGCCACAATTGATGCACTCGATCTGGTAACCATCGCGGATGTCGATCCCCATCGGGCAAGTGCGCACGCAGGAGTTGCAACGGATACAACGCGGCTTTTCTTGCTCCGGTAAATGCAGGGTAAGAGTCGCTGGATCGACAAAAGAAGACTGGATGCGACCGTAAGGGCAGAATTCACGGCACATCAATCGTCTGATCAGGGCCAGATCAAGGTAGATGATGGCAGTCATCACCAAAAAGGTGATAAAAACACCAACATGCAGGGTGCCAGTGACCAGGCTGGAAAGAAAACGTTGGGGTTCGATGAAATACCAGAGCAGGTTGGCGGCGACCAGCAGAGCCAGCAGAAGGTAAAAAAAATGGGCAATAATTTTTTGAACCAACGCGCCCTGCAGACGGTTAGCCAGGATGTTAAGCTTCAAGCGCCCTGCCAGCCACTCAGCCAGATCGGTCAGGGTGGTTTGTGGGCAGGCCCAGCCACACCAGAGTCGGCCAAAAACCAGGGTGATGAACAAAAATCCAGCGCCGGCAGCCAGGATAAAAAGTAGCAGCAGATAGAGTTCCTGAATACGCAGTACCTGTCCGAACAGGTGCAAGCTGAGGCTGGGAATGTCAATGCGAACGAGACTTATGCCGTCAGGTTGAATCCAGGGCAGCAGGATAATTATCAGTGTTGTTAACCACTGGAAGGTTCGGCGCCATGGGCCGAGGAGCAGCGGGCGCTTTAGTTGCTGGGTGGTGGGCATGGTGATAATGCGGTGGCTATAGTCAGCCACCGCTTCAAGGTTCCTTTGCCGGCTACAGCTCGAGCAGATAAGCTACTAATGCGTCAATTTCGTCTATACTGAGACTATCAGCAAACCCGGGCATCATATCGCCGCGCCCATCGGCAATGCTGACGCGGACGCTCTCGGTGTCCTTGCCGTAGGTATATTCTCCTGTCAGGTCGATAGCAAAACCACCGGATCCGCCGGCACCATGACAGGCCGCACAGTTGGCGCTGTAAAGATCAGTCGCGTTAATGCTGGACGGTTCGGTTGCTGTTGCCGTGGTCGCTGCAGATTGTCCTGTTGCGTCTGCAGCTGGGCTGCTCTGGGTGTAGGTCTCCTGATAAACGGCCATTTTTTCATCAAACTCTTTTTCCGAACTCCAGCCGCTGAGCAGGTAGAAGGCGCTGAAACCGATTCCCCAGATAATCAAACCGTAAAAAAGAATGTTGAAATATAAAGGCGGCGCCTGTTTACGATCTTCAACGATGCCGTCGGCATGTTCATCGTGTTTGTCATGTTTTTTTGCACTCATGTTTTGCAACCTTTCTCCTGTTCTCAAGGCTTTTTACAAAAGGATTAATCGTCATTCATCATGCGGTACTTAGGGGCTTCCTTTTCTTCTTTGTTTCTGCGCCGGTAGGTGTTGCGGACAATCAGCACGAAGATGATAAAAAGCCCAAATGTTACCCCCAGATAAAGAATGGAAGCCATATCCATGGTCAGTTGCCCATTGCCTGGTCATATTTAATCAGATTGACCAGTTGCCAGACCCGCTCGGTACCAAGATTGGCGTAAGCAGGCATGCCCAGCTCCGGAATGCCGTCGTAAATGAGGCGAAACAGGGTCTCTTCATCGTAATATTCCCCCACCAGTTCAGGGCCTATGCCGCCTTCCATATTAGCGCCATGGCAAGCGGAGCAGTTGCTCTGATACAGGGGCTTCCATGCAGCCAGAGTGGTCTGATCCGCTCCGGCAAAGGGGTTGCGCAATTCGCCGACGATTTCAGTGCGGGCGGTCTGGCGCCAGGGGATGTCATTACCGAGTTTCTGCATGTAGGCAATGATTGCATCCATCTCATTCTTGGTCGCCAGTTCGGCAATCTGTTCTTCAGTAAAAGGGAATCCCAGTACTTCAACCTTGCGCCGGATCTTGTCGGGTTTAAGCGCATTGTTGCTTAGCCAGCCATAAGCAGGCATGTTTGTTTTGGGATAGATGGAACTCGGGTTTTCCATATGCTGAAAGTGCCAGGCATCGGGATATTTGCCGCCCAGGCGTGCCAGATCGGGGCCGGTGCGCTTTGATCCCCAGAGAAAGGGACGATCGTAGACAAATTCACCCGATTTAGAATAATCGCCGTAGCGTACAACCTCAGCTACCAGCGGGCGTACGGTTTGGGTGTGACAGTTGTTACACCCTTCACGCATGTAGATATCACGGCCTTCCTGCTCCAAAGGCGTATAGGGGGTGACCCCTTCAATGCGATCGGCCTCGGTATTGACCCAGACAAAGGGCAGAACCATGGTAACAATGGTGCCGACCAGGATAGCAGCGGTGGCCATGAGCATCAGGAGAATCGGTTTTTTTTCCCACATAATTTAAGCCCTCCCTTCCACTTCAAGCAGTTTCGGGGCCGGTTCTTTCCCTTTCTGCACGGTCATGTAGACGTTATAGATAAAGACCAGAATACCGATCAGGTAGATGATGCCGCCGATGGCACGAATCCACCAATAGGGGTACATCTCGACCATGGTTTCAGTAAAGGTGTAGGTGAGGCTGCCGTCGGCATTCATGGCGTTCCACATCCCGGCCTGCAGTACTCCGGCAATCCACATGCTGGTCGACCAGATCAATTGCCCGATGACCACCAGCCAGAAATGGAGATTGGCCAGGGGGATGCTGTACACCTCACGCCCGTAAATGCGGGGCAACAGGAAGTAAATACCGGCAACGCTAACTAATGAGACCCAGCCCATAGTGCCCATATGAATATGGCCGGGCACCCAGTCGGTATAGTGAATGAAGGCAGAGAAACTGCGAATGGCCTGCATCGGTCCCTGCAGGGTTTGCAAGCCGTAGAAGGTGATGCCTAGAATCAGGAACTTGACCAGATAGTTATCGCGCATCTGGTGCCATTGTCCTTTCATTGACAAATAGCCGTTGATCACTGATCCCCATGAGGGGGCAATCAGCATAATCGAAAAGGCCATAGCCAGGGTTTGAATCCAGTCAGGAACCGGTGTCCATAGCAGGTGGTGTGCTCCGGTCCACAGGTACATAAAGATCAGGGACCAGAAGGAGATAATGGAAAGCCGGTGACTGTAGATGGGAACCCCGGTCGTTTTCGGCAGAAAATAATAGAACATGGCCAATGGTGGGGCGGTCAGAGCCATGGCAACGGCGTTATGACCGAACCACCATTGGACATTAGCACTGTTGGTGCCGGCAAAAATGGAATAGGATTTAAACGCCGAAACCGGAACCGCCAGGGCGTTAACGGTAAAAAGAATAGCGATACCGATAATTGCCGCCATCATGTACCACAAAGAAATATACATCTGTTCTTCTTTGCGTTTGATGATGGTCATGATGATATTGATGGAAAAAGTAACCCAGAGTACGACGATCATGATATCGATGGGCCACTCCATTTCATGGTACTCAAGAGTGGAGCTGTAACCTAGCAGCAGGGTGACAGCTGATGCAGCAATGGTGATATTGAACAGCCACAATTGAAATTTGGCCAGCCCCAGACTCCACAGCGGGGTTTTGCATAAACGCTGTGCCATGTAAAGAAACATGGCGAAAATAGTACCGACTCCCCAGCCATAGATACCGGCGTTGGTGTGAATCGGGCGCAGGCGTCCAAAGGTAAAATAGGGTGGATAGTTCAGGTCGGGATTGACCATCTGAAATGAAACAATCACTCCGACGAGCACCGCGACGACACCCCAGACAAGGCTCCAGTTAACAAAGCTTTTGACGATGTCGGTATGGTATTGCGGTTTTCCCATGTGGCCTCCTACGGCAGATTGACAGGTGTGTCCAAAGGAACGGATAAGGTGGCAGAAGATAGATCGTGAATGGAAAACGTGACTATTTTAGTGAAATGCTAGGGAAAGTCAATTGGCATCGCGTCTTTTTGGCGCTAATATGGTAGATAGTGTTCTTTGGAGGGACGATGCTGCCGGAAATAGTGTGTTGTAGCTGTTCCCTTCTTTCCAGATATAATGGTTACAGGATCATGACGCAATGCAACAGCGATCCGCTGATCATCTGGAAAAAAAACAGCCGTCATTCTGCGCGAAGCGAGGTTGCAGAATTCATATCCTGTTTTCAGCTTTACTGGAGTCAAATAGATAACCGGATAGTGCAATAACAACTAGTCGATAAAGGAGATTACCAATGAAAGTCGTTTCTCTGGATCAGCTGCCTCAGGTTGCTATGGCAATGGAAGGGGCTCACCTTGTCAGCAAGCAGGTTCCGGTTGGCAAAGAGGATGGTGCGCCGAATTTTTCATTCCGGGTTTTTACTATCGCTCCTGGTGGCCATACTCCTTACCATGTTCATGTCGCGGAGCATCTTAACTATGTCATCGCCGGGGAGGGGGTCGTTGTCAATGAGGCGGGGGAATTAAAACGGGTCAAGGCCGGAGATTTTGCCCTGGTATTGCCGAACGAGAAACATCAGTATCGTAACGTCTCGGCAACCGAGGATTTCAAAATGATCTGTGCCGTATCGGTGATGTACGAGTAATGCATTCACCACCCGTTCACTTCGCTCACTTGAGCCACAGAGAACGGGTGGTGAAGCGATTTATTTTTCGTTCTGATCTTGCGATTTCTCCGGTGTTTTGGCTTGAGCCATGTCAATAAATGGCTTAATCAGGTCAATCGGCATGGGAAAGAGGATTGTCGAGTTTTTCTCGGCGGCAATCTCGGTCATGGTCTGTAAAAAGCGCAGTTGCATGGCTCCCGGTTGAGTTGCTATCTGCTCGGCAGCGTTAGCCAGGGTGCGCGAGGCTTCATATTCGCCGGTTGCATGAATCACCTTGGAGCGCCGCTCGCGTTCCGCTTCGGCCTGGCGTGCCATGGCGCGCTGCATGTTTGGAGGCAGGTCGACGTGCTTGATTTCGACGTTGGAGATCTTGACTCCCCAAGGGTCGGTCTGGCGGTCGAGAATTTCCTGCAGGTCTTGGTTGATCTTGTCGCGTTCGGACAGCAGCTGGTCGAGTTCGACCTGGCCCAGGACGCTACGCAATGAGGTTTGCGCCAGCTGGCTGGTGGCGTACAGGTAATTGTCGACTTCGATCAGCGCCTTGTCTGGATTGACGACGCGAAAGTAGAGTACCGCATTGACTTTGACCGAGACGTTGTCTCGGGTGATGATGTCCTGTTCGGGCACATCCATGGCAACGGTTCGCATATTAATCTTGGTCATCTGATCAATAACGGGAATGATAAATTTCAGTCCCGGTCCTTTGACACTGGAAAAGCGGCCAAGCCGAAATACGACGCCACGTTCGTACTCAAGCAGTATCCGTACTGCGGCACTGATGATGACTGCGCCGATAACAACAATAATTATCCAGAAAAACCCTGCACCAAAATCAAACATTATTGAGTCTCCTTGTTTTAAAAATCAGCGAACCGATCGGTTGATGTTATGGCCGCAACTTTAATTTTCAAGCCGTCCAGCACTTCAATGACCTCGACTGCTGCACCCTTGGCAATCGGCTCATCAGCACAGGCTGACCAGTATTCCCCGTACACAAAGGCCCGACCGCCGGTGCTGTTAATTGGTTCAGTCGCCACACCCTCTTTGCCGCGCAGCCCCTCCTGGCCGAAGTGGCTGGGACGCTTTTGAGTCCGTACTACCATAGTAGCAGCAAAAGTGGTAAATGCAGCACAGGAAATAACAGTTGCTGCAATGACGGCACGGGAAATCTGCATATAGGGTTCACTACTGTCGATCAACATCAAGGAACCCAGACTCATGGCAATGAGGCCGCCAATAGCCAGCATACCATAAGACGGAATATTGGCTTCAAGGACAAAAAGGATGAAGGCAAGGATAATCAGCAGTGCCCCGACATAGTTGACCGGCAGGGCCGAGAAGGCGAACAGGGCGAGCAGGATGGCGATGGCCCCGACGGCTCCGGGGAAGATCGAACCTGGTTGGGAAATTTCAAAGAAAATTCCCAGGATACCGAGCATCATCAGAAGGTAAGCGAAGCTTGGATTGCTCAGGGCATTAAGTATCTTCTGACGCCAGTTCATTTCAACGGTAATTAGTTCGGTTCCGGCGCTGGAGAAGATCTTGACCTCGCCGTCACGGATGAATTTGTAGCCATCCAGTTGACGCAATAGATCATCGCGATTCTCAGCGATCAGGTCGATCACCGCCAGATCCAGCGCTTCCTCAGCGGAGATGGAGACACCATCACGCACTGCTTCTTCCGCCCATTCATGATTACGCCCCCGCTTTTGTGCCAGGCTGCGGGCATAGGCAGCAGCATCGTTGGCAACCTTGTTCATCATTGTTTCATCGGCTTCACCGCCACCGCCACCGATACTGACCGGGGTTGCTGCGCCAATATTGGTGCCGGGAGCCATGACCGCAAAGTCTGCTGCCAGGGTGATCAGTGCCCCGGCAGATGCTGCTCTGGCGCCCTGTGGAGACACGTAAACAATGGTCGGGATGCTGGAGTTGAGTTGCGCTTGAATAATGTCACGCATGGCGGTGTCGAGGCCACCGGGGGTGTCTAGTTCAATCAGCACGGCACGATTGTTGTCGCGATTGGCAACAGCAACAGCATCGGCAATAAAAGATGCAATAACCGGATTGATTGGTGCTGCGATCTCGATCACCAGGATGTTGTCAGCAGCCTGAGCGGTAGCGAGTACCGGCATTGATGGAGCCAGTGCGATCAACACCATGCCCAGCAGGGCGGCAAGGCCGCTGATGGTCCGCAGGAGGGTTCTGTTTGTCGGTTGTCGCCTTATTGTCACTGTCAGGGCCTCTGTTTTGTTGTGAATTTACCACTTCTTTGCTTGTGTTTCCGAAGCGGATCGCTATAATGGTGTGTTTGGGTATACGGGTGCCAGATAGCTCTGAGCGCCCTGTTTGCATTCAAGTCTTACAGTACTTCTTCTATCGGGGTGTATCAAATGAGTCTCAAAGAACAACTCAATCAGGATATGAAGGCGGCAATGAAGGGCAAACAGACAGACCGCCTCAGTACGATTCGCCAACTCCGCAGTGCCATCAAAAACAAGGAAATCGAACTCAGACAAGAAATTGATGATGATGCTATTCTCGCTGTCATCAGCACCCTTGTCAAGCAGCGTCGGGAATCTGCCGAGCTTTATCGCACCAATGATCGTCCGGAATTGGCCGATAAGGAAGAAGCCGAACTGAAGGTGTTGCAGGGCTATCTTCCTGTGCAGTTAAGTGAGGATGAGTTGCGGCAGTTGGTGGCCGAGGTGATTGCTGAGACCGGGGCGACAGCGATGAAGGATATCGGCAAGGTGATGCCGGTGGTCATGGCTAAAACCAAAGGCAGCGCAGAGGGGCGGCTGGTCAACCAGGTTGTCAGGGAGCAGCTGGCCGGCTGAGCATCGGTTGAACATTGTCGGCCATTATGTGCCGGTCTTTTTTTCCCCTGAATGGAGAGTGTTTTTGGGCCTGGTTGATATTCTGATATTGATTGTCCTTGCAGTTTTTCTGATCAAGGGGTTGCTGCGCGGACTACTCAAAGAGATCTGTTCTCTGCTTGGTCTGGTGTTGGGGGGGATTTTTGCTTTCACATTTCATCCTTCCCTCGCTCAGTTTTTCCAGGATAGCGCCGGTCTGCCCGGGCAGGTTTCCGTGTGGGCGGCTTTTCTGGCTATTTTTCTCGGGGTCGTGATTGTTTTTGCGGTGCTCGGGTTTGTCCTGCATCGATTTGTTAAAATCATTCTGCTGGGCGGGATTAATCGTCTTGCCGGCGGAGTTTTCGGTCTTATTCAGGCGGTGGTCATTCTTGCCATGCTGATCCTTGCCATGGGTTCACAGCCTGCTCCGGCCATGGCCCGGCAACTGATCGGATCTTCGCATCTGGCACCCCCCTTTGCCACTCTGGGTGAAACCCTGCTGGACGAAGGGCGGGCGCTGATGGGCGGGTCTTTCGATCGATGATGGTTGATGACACAGCCTTGCTCGAGCGTCTAGGTTTTTCTGAATTGCGAGCATGGCTCGCCGGGCAGACCCAGTCAGAGCCGGGCCGATTGCTGGCACAGCAATTTGGATTGCTGGAAGATCAGATCGCGGTTGAGCAGGCGCTGACCGAGGTCGATGAGGCGCTAGCATTGATTCAGGCTGACAAGTGGCCGGTGCTTGGCGGCTGTTGTGATTTGACGTCCGTTCTGGCTGATTGTCAGGCTCCTGGTAGCTTGGTACCGGCGGCGGAGCTACGGCCGGTGCTTCAGTCATTGCTGGCGATAGTGGGTTGTCGTACCTGGTTTAAAGGGCGCAAAGAGGCCCACCAGTTAGCGTTTGTGGCCGACAGGATGGTGTCGTTGCCGGAGTTACAGCGGCGCTTGCAGAACGCTATCGGCGAACGGGGCGAACTGCTTGATAGCGCTTCACCCAAGCTCGCCGAATTACGTTATGAGGGACGCCAGACCCGTGATCGGGTCAAGCAGCAGCTGGAGCGGTTGTTGACGGATGAGCGCCTGGCAGCCTGCTTTCAGGAACGTCTGGTGACGGTGCGCAACGGCCGCTATGTTGTTCCAATCAAGAGCGACTACCGCGGTCGGCTCAAAGGTTTTGTCCAGGATGAGTCAGCCAGTGGCCAGACTCTCTATGTCGAACCGGCCCAGATTCTTGATGGCAACAACCGCTTGCAGCAATTGCTGCGCGAAGAACAGCGCGAAGAGCGGCGCATACTGCTCCAGCTTGCTGATCTGCTACGCCGCGATCGTGATCTGTTGTTCAGCAATCAGCACCTGTTGGCGCAAATCGATCTGCGATTTGCTGCGGCGCGTCTGTCTCGATCCTATCAGGGATGCCGCCCCGAACTGGTGAGCTCCTCGTTGGTCGAGCTGCGTCAGGTACGGCACCCGTTGTTGATGGTTCGCGGCGGGCAATTTGATCTCACTGCCGCAGTGCCTATTGATCTGCTGATTGCGGAGGAGGCCCAGGTTCTGGTGGTCAGCGGGCCAAACACCGGCGGCAAGTCCGTCGCCTTAAAAACGCTGGGTTTGATGTTGTTGATGTTGCGCGCCGGGCTCCACCTGCCCTGCCACAGCGACAGCCGTATCCACCTGTATCAGCAGATGTTTGTTGATATTGGCGATGAACAGAGCATTGCCGACAGCTTGTCGACCTTTTCCGGTCATTTGTTGCGCATCCGCAAGATTCTTGAAGCAGCCGATGCCGACACCCTGGTGCTGCTCGATGAGGCCGGGAGTGGTACCGATCCGGCGGAAGGCGCGGCGTTGATCCAGGCGGTGATCGAGTCTTTGTGTCGGCAGGGAGCAAAGATCCTGCTCACCACTCATCTTGGGCAGCTTAAGCAGTTTGCTCATGTCAGTGCCGGAATGGTCAATGCCTCAGTCGAGTTCGATCCTGATACGCTGGAACCGACCTTTGGTTTGCATTATGGGGTTCCTGGCGTTAGCAGTGCCCTGGCAACCGCACGACGTCTCGGGTTGCCGCCGGAGGTGGTTGATCGGGCCCAGGGGTTTCTGGGAAATCAGCATGATCAGAATCAGATTCTGATTGAGCTGGGGCGTCAGCGCCAGGAGTTAAATCGCGAGTTGGCGGCAGTCCGACAGTTAAGGGTCGAGGCTGCGGCATCGCAACAGTTGCGCAAGCGTCAGCTTCAGGAACTAAAAGAAAGTAAAGGCCATGTTCTCGCGCGAGCCGGACGCCAGGCTGAAGAGTTGATTGCTGCCACGCAAGAGCGCCTGAAACAGCTGCGCCGGCGTCAGCCGACAGTCTCCTCGCCAGGTCAGTCCGCGATAGAGCGTGAAGAACTGGCTGCTGCCCGTAAGGCTTTTGCCGCCTTTGCGCCGAAGACGCGGCAGAAGACCGTGGTACCGCAGGATTTACAGGTTGGTGAGCTGGTTCGGATTGTCGCTCTTGGAGTAGAAGCCCGGGTCGAACGGATCAGTGCCGGGCAGGTCGATCTACAGGTCGGTGGTAAACGTATGCGCCAGCCGTTGACGGCATTGGAACAGTTTACCCCGCGGCGTTTTGTTGCTCAGCGTGCGACCTCCAGCTCGTTGGTACGCCCTGCAGGGGCAGAGCAACTTGCGCCCCGGTTGAAGTTGATTGGCGAGCGGGCTGAGGATGCTCTGGCGCTGTTGGATCGCTATCTGAATGACGCCCTGCTGGCACACTTGCAGCAGGTCGAGATTATTCATGGAGCAGGTTCTGGCACCTTGCGTCGCGCAGTGCGTGACTATCTGGCGACCATGCCTGCTGTGACGGCATTTTATGCGGCGCCGCAAGAGCAGGGTGGGGACAATGTGACCGTGGTTGAACTGGGAGGACGATGAGCGGACAGATTGGCGACGATAAAATTGAGCAGGTTCGTGATCGCACCGATATCGTTGAGCTGGTTTCGCAATATGTCGACCTGAAAACGTCTGGACGCAACCGTATGGGTTTGTGTCCATTTCACGCTGAAAAAACCCCTTCTTTCAGTGTCAATGCCGAGCGTCAATTTTATCACTGCTTCGGATGCGGTGCTTCCGGCGACGTTTTCAGCTTTCTGATGACGAGTGAAGGATTGAGCTTTCCAGATGCGGTACGGCGACTGGCTGATCGCGCCGGCATCGATCTGGAGGAGCGTCCCTTGACGCCGCCGGAACGGGCGCAGATCGAGGAACGTGAGCGACTGTATCGGATTAACGGTCTGGCGGCGGACTATTTCCATGCCAACCTGATGGAGCATCCGCAGGCGTTGATTGCGCGTGAATATATGAAAAAACGCGGCTACGGTCAAAAGGCTGCTGCTGAATATTGCATTGGCTGTGCTCTGTCCGGCTGGGACGGCCTGAAGAATTATCTCGAGCATCACCAGGTTGCAGCCACAGAGGCGCGCACCCTCGGGTTGTTGCGCGAAGGGACATCCGGGCGTGGCGACTACGACATGTTCCGCTCACGTCTGATATTTCCGATCTTTGATCTGGCCGGGCGTGTTGTGGCCTTTGGCGGTCGCGTGCTGGATGATGGCAAACCAAAGTACATCAACTCCCCGGAATCGCCGATTTACCACAAAGGGGCGGTGCTCTTTGGTCTCTATCAGGCGCGTCAGGCGATCCGCATCAGCGGTGATGTGTTGGTCGTTGAGGGCTACTTTGATCAGCTGGCCCTGAATCGTGCCGGTTTTGCCCAGTCGGTAGCCACCTGTGGCACCGCCCTGACTGCCGATCATGTTCAGCAGCTCAAACGTTATGCTCAACGTGTGGTGTTGGTCTTCGATCAGGACAGTGCCGGCAAGCAGGCAACCTTCAAAGCAATGACGACGCTGCAGCAGGAAGGGGTGGCCGCGGCGGCCATCTCCCTGCCGTCAGGCGACGATCCTGATTCGTTTTTGCAGCGCCACGGTGCAGAGGCATTCCAGGCGTGTCTTGATGCGGCGCGGCCGGTGATGGAACTCTATATGGAGGAGACTCTCAAAGAGGCCGGTTACGGGGTTGAGTTGAAAGTTCGGGCGGTGGAACAGGTGCTGGAGAAAATTGCCGTCTTAAAGAGTGAATTAGAGCAGGATTTGTATCTTAAAGAGCTGTCCGGGCGCAGCGGCATTGAGGTTGCGCGGTTGCAGAAGAAACTCGAAACGATCGTACGGCAACAACGAGGACGAAGCAAGGTTCAGGGCTCAGAGGCGCCGGTGTCTCCACCCCATCCGGCGGACGAGCCTGGTGGGCAGCGGTCGCCGGCCAGGGCGCAACGACTGCCGGTGAAAGATCAGAAAGGGGTCAGTCGCACTGAGCAGACCCTGTTACGATTATTATTGCAGAGTACGGCAGTGCGCACTGAGTTTGCTGAACGCGGCGGGGTGAGTCTGGTTCATCATCCTGATGTCGCTGCAGTGATGGCAGAAATTCTCAGTCAGACAACGGCTTCTGGCTGTGATATCGAATCCCTGATGCCACGATTATCTGCGTCTCAGCGCGAGATTCTGGCTCAGGTGCACGGATGTGATCCGGAAGAGTTTGCTGAGAACCTGGAACTGATTGCCGGCGATTGTCTACGTGCCTTGGAAAAACAGGCAATGAAGAGACGATCAGAACAGCTCTGGCGCGAGATGATACCGGCTGCCGATGAGTGTGGCGATATCGAGGCTGCCGACCGTTACCGGGCGGAACTCTCGAATTTACAATCTCGGATTAAGGGGCGGACATCCTGAAAAATTTAAAAAAAAATGAGCGCAACATTTAAATTCTGATAAAAACGGTTAAACTTGACGCTGACGATCAATTTTTTTTACGCGAATATAACGACGTATGGAGATTTAGTACTGATGGCGAAAAAAACCAATCCCGAAGAAGTTCAGCAACTAATTGATATGGGCAAGGAAAAAGGTTTTCTTACCTACGACGAAGTCAACGATATGCTTCCGGCCAGTATGGTGTCTTCGGAACAACTTGAAGATGTCATGAGCATGTTTGGCGAGATGGATATTGAGATTGTCGATAACGATAACAAAGTTTCCAGCTCCAAAGATGTGGACCTCGATGAGGAAGAAGACGAGGGCGATGTGGAGCTGGAAGCCGGCACTCTCGGAAAGACCAGCGATCCGGTGCGCATGTATTTACGGGAAATGGGTCAGGTTGCCTTGCTGACACGCGAGGGTGAAGTCGAGATAGCCAAGCGGATCGAAGAGGGTGATGCGCTGGTTGCCAAGGTGATTATGCGAACCCCGGTGGCTGCTCGAGAAATGATGTTGCTGCTCGGGAAACTCGAAAAGGGGCAGATCGGTGTTTCCGAGATCACGCGTGAATACGATGAGGAAGAGGGGGGTGAAGCCGAAGGGCGGCAACGTCAGCGGTTGATGGATCTGCGTGAAAAGTTGTTGCCGTTGGAACAGCAGATCAATGACATCGACAAGGCATTGCAGCAGGAAAAGGCCGTTCGTAAAGTCAAAAAACTCAAAAAAGACGAGGCCGAGGCACGTGAAAAGATGACCGAATTGTTGCGCGAGGTTCGTCTGAAGGATTTTCAGGTTGCCAAGATTGTCGATCGTCTCAAAGAGATGGGTACCCAGGTAAAAAAAGGGCAGGCGGAAATCACCGATTGTGAGCAGATGCTTACTCGACCGCGCTCCGAAATAACCAGCTTTCTGACGCGGATGCGACAGAGTGACGAGAATGCTCATGCTGTTGCAGACGAACTTCAGGTAGCCGGCGACGTGTTGCTGTCGGTGGAAAAACGTCTCGCCGCTGCCGAACGCAAGTTCAATCGGGTTCGCGCTGAGTCGGGTTTTGAGCCGGAAGAGCTGCAGGAATATCTCAAAGAGGTTTACAAGGGGGAGTGGATTGCCAAAAAGGCCAAGGCTGAGCTGATTGAGGCTAATCTGCGGCTGGTGGTATCTATTGCCAAAAAATACACCAACCGTGGTCTGCAGTTCCTCGACCTGATTCAGGAAGGGAATATCGGCCTGATGAAAGCGGTCGACAAGTTTGAATATCGCCGCGGCTACAAGTTTTCCACTTACGCTACCTGGTGGATTCGGCAGGCGATCACCCGCGCCATTGCTGATCAGGCACGCACCATCCGTATTCCGGTGCATATGATTGAAACCATCAACAAGCTGATTCGCACCACCCGGCAACTGGTTCAGGAATGCGGGCGCGAGCCGACGCCGGAGGAAATTGCCGAGCGGATGGATCTGCCGCTGGATAAGGTGCGGCGGGTGTTGAAGATCGCCAAGGAACCGATCAGTCTTGAGACCCCGATTGGCGAGGAGGAGGATTCCTCCCTTGGTGATTTTATTGAGGATAAAGGGGTTATCTCCCCCCTTGAAGCGGTGATCAAGGGGAACCTCAGCGACCAGACCTCGCGGGTGCTGTCATCTTTGACGCCGCGCGAAGAAAAGGTGCTGCGGATGCGTTTTGGTATCGGCGAAAAATCAGATCATACCCTGGAAGAAGTTGGTCAGGATTTCAACGTAACCCGCGAGCGGATACGCCAGATTGAAGCCAAGGCGCTGCGTAAATTGCGCCACCCGAGCCGTTCCAAGCGCCTGCGCGGATTTTCTGCGGTTGATTAAGCCGGAATCGGTGAGGTGTGTGGGGTAAAGAATGAGGAGAATAATCGCAAAAACCCAGGATATCTATAATATATTGTTCAAAAAACTTGACAGTTGTCCGGATGTTTTTTATTGTTTCCTCTTGCGCTTGCGCAAGATTTGAGAAGCGGGCCTATAGCTCAGTTGGTTAGAGCCGCCGGCTCATAACCGGCTGGTCCCAGGTTCGAGTCCTGGTGGGCCCACCATTTTATGACCATTCGTCTATTGCCCTGTATCCTTCTTGTGTTGAGAATTAAAAGGTCAATCATATTTATGCGAGAACAGCAGCCATACGACTCAACCTTCCGATTTGGCATCGGTGAGGTCGTTTGATGAGAGCAACTCAGTACCCCATGACACAAAGCGAAATCAGAATCCCAACCAAGAGTGCACCGGTAAACCAGTGCACTCTTTCTTTTT
Organism: Deltaproteobacteria bacterium; assembly: GCA_018399135.1. Lineage (GTDB taxonomy): Bacteria > Desulfobacterota > Desulfuromonadia > Desulfuromonadales > Geopsychrobacteraceae > Pelovirga. Next base: position 16,069 of record JAGYPB010000047.1, read on the forward strand.
GCCCGGCACCTGGTTTGTGGAGCGATCATGGTTGAAAAAAATACGGCCCGCCTTGCGGATATCGTTGGCCTGATTAACAGCATTTCGCCTCCTCATCTGGCCGAGGATTGGGACAATGTCGGCTTGCAGGTCGGAGATTTAACGGCTCCTGTGCGACGTATTCTGGTTTGTCTCGATGTCGAGCGGGGCGCAGTCGAAGAAGCAGCGCGTCTTGGTGCTGAGTTGATTGTTTGTCACCACCCATTGATCTTCCATCCCCTCAAGCGTCTGACCCCCAGCGACCCGGCCGGAGATATTATTTACCGGGCGATTCAGCAAGACATTGCCATTGTTGCTGCACACACTAATCTCGATCGTGCCGTCGATGGTCTTAATGACTGGCTGGCTGCGCAGCTTGATCTTGGTGAGGTAAGCTCCCTTGAGCGACCTCGCAGCGATGGTTATTACAAGCTGGTTATTTATGTTCCCAGCGGCCATGAAAATGCTGTGATGGAAACTATGTTTGCTGCCGGGGCGGGACATATTGGCGCTTATGACCGCTGTTCATTCCGTACCAACGGTACCGGGACCTTCCGCGGAGGGAGCGACACCGATCCCTTTATCGGCACTCCCGGCATCCATGAAGAGACTGAAGAATTACGCCTTGAGACGATTATCCCGATCTATCTGCGTGAACGCATCATTAGCCGCATGATCAAAGCTCATCCTTACGAAGAAGTAGCTTATGATCTGATTCCCCTGGCCAATCCGGTTGCAGGCCCCGGCCTCGGGCGTATCGGTGTGCTAAGTATGAAGCTCCCCCTAGCCACCTTTGCTCGTCAGGTTAAGAATGTCCTTGACGTTGCTGCGGTGCGTATGGTGGGTAACGCCGATCAGTTGATCCGCAAGGTTGCTGTCTGCGGTGGTGGCGGTATGGTGACTTATGCTGATGCTCTGCGCCAGGGAGCTGATTGCCTGGTCAGCGGCGATATCAAGTTTCATGAGGCACAGCGGGCTCGGGCTGATGGCATGGCGCTGATCGATGCCGGCCACTTTGGCACGGAAAAAATTATGATTGAAAAAATGGCCGAGCGTTTGACGTCTCTGATTGCGGAGCGACGCTTCGGTATTGAGATTTTCACCATGAAAACAGAACAGGATCCATTTATTACCATCACCTGATACGCAATACACAACAATGGAGGTACCGCGTGCAAGAAAAGATGAACCTGCTCAGGGATTTGCAGGAAATCGACCAGGAAATCAGCACCATCGAAACGACCCGTAGTGGCTATCAGCAGGAGCTGAGTGTTTTTTCCGAGCAGGCCGCAGAGGTTCAATCCATGCTTGATCAACTGAATAGTGAAATTGATCAACTGCACCAGGACGAGGCGCAGATTGAGCAGGAACTACTAAAGCAGCGCGACAATGTTGCCCGGGTAGAGGCGCGTTTGCCCGGTATTCAGACCCAGAAGGAGTATGTGGCAGTACTCAAAGAGATAGACGTGGCCAAAAAGGGGAACAAGGATCTTGAGGAGCAAATGCAGAGCAAACGCAAAGAGATTGCCATCCTTGTTGAAGATCAGCAGGAGAAACAGGCTCACCTGGACGCTATCACTGAAAATGCCAGGGCGCGTGGCAGTGAACTTGATCAACTGTTGAGCGAAGCTGACAGTCAACTTGAAAAACATACCAGTAACCGTGAAAAAGTGGCTGCGGATGTTCCTAAAAGTTTACTGCGTAAATATCAGGGGTTGTTCAAACGCCGCAATGGTATGGCCCTGGCGGTGGCCAGAAACGGTGCCTGTCTCGGGTGTAATATGCAGTTGCCGCCCCAGTTGTTCAACCAGTTGTTGCAGGGTGCTGATTTGCAGACATGTCCCCATTGCAATCGCATTCTTTACGTTGAGGTAGAGGCTTAATTTTTCGGCTGGAGAAGGACAGATGATCGCCGCCCGCCCTGGTTCTCCAGAGCAGGGGGAGGAAAGTCCGGGCTCCACAGGATAGGATGGTTCCTAACGGGAACCGGGGGTGACCCCAGGGAAAGTGCCACAGAGAGGAAACCGCCCGCAAGTTTATTTTCGGCGGGTAAGGGTGAAAGGGTGAGGTAAGAGCTCACCAGTTCCGGCGGCGACGTCGGAAGCTAGGTAAACCCCATCCGGAGCAAGGCCTAATAGGGAAACGTTTGAGGGTGATCCGCCCAAGGTTTCCGGGTTGGCCGCTTGAGGTTGTCGGCAACGGCAATCCTAGATGAATGATCATCGCCCTGCTTTGTGGGTAACCACACAGGGAACAGAACCCGGCTTACGGACTTCTTCAGCCATTTTTTATTCGGCGGCAGTGTGAAAAATCATGCTGTCGCTTTTTCTATTGGTCAGCAATGCATTATCGATACCGCCAACAATTATGGGCACAAATTGTCACCGAAGCTCGGGATCAATATCTGGCTCTTAAACAAAATGAAAAAGACTGGCTGGAAGCAAGGTTGGGCAAAATTGCTTATTTACAACAGCAATTGAACCATCTATTCGTGGCTGCAAAGGGGGAACAACACTGTCAAAATTGTGCCGGCGGCTGTTGTCATGCCGGTCACAACCACATGAATCTGGTTAATCTGCTCCAGTATTTCTCTTGTCAGGAACAGCCTCCTGACGCTGACTTTTATCGGAATTGTCCTTTTCTTGGTGATAAGGGTTGCCTGCTATCGGTCGGTCGCAGACCTTATAATTGTATCTCTTTTATTTGTGATATAATCGAAACCTCTTTGTCTGAAAAGGACTTAGCTACATTTTGCCGGCTGGAAGGAGAGTTGCGTCGACATTATCTGGCTGTAGCCCAGCGCTATGAAGGTGCAGCGATGACGGGGCTGTTGTTACAGTATAGACGGTTGCAGGAGCGATCATTTTTTCAATTGAAATCCGGCGCAAAGGCCGAGGGAAATATACCATGTCATTGAGTTTTGATCGTTCCAACGGTGAAATAGATGAATATATTGATTTGATGATGAGTAAGGCCGGGGTACATCACCCCCGGTTGATTCGGGAGATGATCCTTACCGCTCTGAAGTCCGGCCAGGAAAATAACTATATGGCCGATCAAAAGCTGATGCGCACTACCATGAAGGAAATGCGCTATACCAATAAGATTTTTGCTCCTTATCGCCATCGTAAAAAGGTGACTGTCTTTGGTAGTGCCCGAACCGGACGTGACGAACCGATCTACCAGACCTGTGTTGAGTTCTGTCGTCAGCTCGTTGAGCACAACTATATGGTCATTACTGGCGGTGGCCCAGGAATTATGCTGGCAGGGAATGAGGGTGCCGGTGCGGAAAACTCCTTTGCTGTCAATATTCATCTACCTTTCGAGCAGGAAACCAATCCGGTGATGAGTGAAGACGATAAAGTTATCACCTATCGCTATTTTTTTAATCGCAAGGTGGCGTTTTTAAAGGAAGCCCATGCCGTTGCTCTGTTCCCCGGCGGTTTTGGTACCCTGGATGAGGCGATGGAAGTTATCACTCTGATGCAGACCGGGAAAAACCCCCCCATTCCGTTGGTGCTGATTGACGATGAGGGTGGTTATTGGGACGAATGGTTCAAGTTTTTGCGCGACAGTCTGTTCAAGCGTGGTCTGATCTCCGGGGAGGATTTTGGTTTATTTACCATTACCCGGGATTACCGTGAAGCCATCGATGTGATTGATGAATTTTACCGCAACTACCATTCCCTGCGCTATGTCGGTAAAAAACTGGTCATCCGGTTGAATAAACAACTCAGCCAGGAGCAGTGTGATATTCTGATCAGTGAGTTTAGCGAAATTCTTGCACCGGACGGGACAATGGCCCTCAACGAGGCTCTGCCCGAAGAGCACGATCAGCCCGATCTGCATAAGTTGCCGCGCTTGATCATTGACTTTAATCAACGTAGTTTCGGTCTGCTCAGTGCTTTAATCCGCCGTATCAACGTTTACTGAAAAATTATTATCATGACTGAATATGCTGGAATCCCGATCAGCCCGACGCGGGTCGACATCTGTCGCCATGATCTTAAACGCATGCATACCCTGGCCCGCACCCTGTTTCGCTTGAGTCAGCGTAGGTCTTATCATCGGCGGGTTTTCCCCGATCTGCCTGAAATTGCCCGTTTTGATCCTGGACATGCGGCCCTGATGATGGGGTACGATTTTCACCTTGGAGCAGACGGGCCGCGGTTGATTGAGGTCAATACCAATGCCGGTGGTGCTTTTGTCGCCTGGCAAAGCCAGATGCGTGATTTGCAGGGGGGCGATGGAATTCCCCTGTCCGGACGCTTCCAGCAACGACTGTTG
>JAGYPB010000048.1 GCA_018399135.1 Deltaproteobacteria bacterium
TCAGCCCGATTATGGATGCTTCCATTCTCTGTGGTCAGTGTCACGGTCTTGGCCCCAACCTTGAGCTCGACAACCCGACCCAGTGTGCCACCGCCTACGGCAGCTATCTGTTCTCCTATATCGCCAATGGTGGTGATAAAACCTGCCAGCAGTGCCACATGCAGGAAAGCGGGCTGGGGCACAACATCCAGAGCTACCGTTCCCAAACCATGGCCGACAAGGCAGTGGACTGGAAAGTCAAGGTGCGCCCCATGGTCTGGCGCGATGCCCGTAGCGTCCACCCGAAAGTCATGATTGATGTCGCCATGACCAATAATGCCGGTCACGGCATCCCTGATGGCTGACCGACCCCCAACCGACTGGTTCTGTCGGTAAGTGCTACAGATGAAGATGGGGATGAGATTTTTGCAGATGAAAAGCTTTACATGCCGGTGCCGGAGAAATTCGCCCGCGGCAAGGTGATGGGACGTGGTCCTTATGAGAAGAGCGGCCTGGTCGCTGACACCGCCCTGCATCCGCTCAAGACCACCAAGGAGCATTTTGAAATTACGCTCCCTGCAGATGATGATGTTGAAGAAAGAACCCTGGATCTGAAGGTTCAGCTCTGGTACCTGCCCTACGGCACCATGGCCTCTGATCCGTTCCTGTGGAAGGAATATACAGAAACCGTGACAATCAAGTTATAATAGCTCAGCCTCTTTGCTATACCTGCAATATGGCCGGTGGTTTTTCACGAAACTACCGGCCATTTTTTCTAGCCGCAGAACACTGCTATCCGTTATGATGCAACCCTGGATTGTATCTAATCCATTTGACGCACCCAAACCCCAGGAATCCTGTCATTAATCTTATGTTGCTTATCCGCCCTATCATTCTTTTTCTTGTTTCAGTACTGCTAGGTGGCTGTTGGTTCACCTCAGCGGAGGAATCAACCTGTATACAATGTCATCAGGAGCTGGAGCATGTATCGGCTACTCACAATGACTGTGTTGAATGCCATGGCGGCGATGCAACCGCAAAAGATAAAGACATATCTCATCGCGGCATGTTCGGAAAAAAAAACCCCTCCGACCCGAAGGTATGGGACAAAACCTGCGGCAGTTGTCACCCCTATCATCTTGAGCGGGTTAAAACGACACTGATGTTTACCGGTACAGGGATGATCAAAGGGGCCCAGGAAACCTGGGAAGGTGTGGATGGAAACCTCTATTCAAGCACAGGCGTTGAGGTTCACAACGCCGAAGGCGAACCTGTCACTTTGGCGCCGGTAAAAGAGCTGAATAATCTGGCGGGGGAACTGTATCGTAAAGGCTGCGTCCTGTGCCACGTTGGTATTGAAACCAATGTTGTCTGGAGTGGCAGCCACGCTTCAGGCTGCGCTGCCTGCCACTTCCCCTACAATGACAACGCCACCTATCAAGGTGAGGACGAAACAGTCAAAGGCAAATGGCCTTACTCAGCCAGCCATGAAATGCAGGTTCTTCCTGACACCCAGACTTGTACCCGTTGTCACAGTCGAAGTGGTCGCATCGGCTACAGCTACCAGGGCCTGAACGATGGCAACAACGGCTTTGTACCGACAAAAGATGGTTTTCTCGGTCCTATTGTTGCGGGAGGGCGGCGCAACCTGACCTCGATTGCCCCCGATATCCATCATGAAAAAGGGATGGAATGCATCGACTGCCACACCTCACGTGATTTGATGGGTGATGGTTATGCCTATGAGAATATGTATCTGCAGGTTGAGATTACCTGCGAAGATTGTCATGGCAGCGCTACCGAGCGTCCGACTTTCGAAACCGTCAATCGTGAAAACGATGAGGCGATACGGGAATCGCAGCATTATCAGCGCCAGGTTCAGATGGGTGATGCACTGGTTTTGACCGCCAAGGGGCGTAAATACTCCAACGTGTTTCAGGAAGACGACAAGGTCTGGGTGGTTGGCAAACGCAGTGGCAAACGCCATGAAAGCAAAGTCATCACCAAAACTCCGGAGCACAGCATTGTCGGTCATGAACGCATGGCCTGTTACAGTTGTCACTCCCAAAGTGTTGTCCAGTGCTATGGCTGTCATACCCAGTATGATCTGCGTGAGCGTGGACGAGATTACATCAAACAACAGGACACGCCAGGCGTTTTCACCGAAACAGAAGACTATCGCATGCTCTATCCATTTCCGCTGGCCCTTGACCAAAGGGGTGAAATCTCGCCGGTTACGCCGGGCTGTCAAACCTTTGTCACAGTCATTGAGCGCGATGGCAGCCGTTCAAAAGATGGCTATGTTGCCCTCTACAAAGGAAAACAACAACTGCGTTTTGCTCCGTTTTTTGGCCATAATGTCGGCAAAAAAGCGGTCAGCTGTGACGAATGTCATACCAACCCGGCCTTTGTCGGTTTTGGTCAGCATGTGATTGAAGGCGATTCTGTTCAAGCCACCCTGATCTGCGAAAAGTCCCAAGACAAGCCCCTTGACGGTTTCGTAACGCTACATGATGGAACCCTCAAGGCGTTCTCAGCTATTACGCGGGACAATTCGCGACCGTTGAATGCCGAGGAAATCGGACGCACCTGGGCAGTCAATCAATGTCTGGTGTGTCACAGTGATCCGAAGGATCCCATTTATCAGAAGGAACTTGATTATCGTGTACTGGATGATTGCCTTGCTCGCCCTGCTTCTGCCCGGACATTTGACAGCAGCAGCGACTGAGGATAACTGCCGAAGCTGCCACCCAGCCAACGTCTCGGGCGTTCATGGGACTATTGACTGCTCCGCCTGTCACGGATTGCTGGAGGAACACGATCAGGCCGGTGATACCGCCGGTATCCTTGACCGCTGCCAAAGCTGTCACGAAGACACAGGCGGCGTTCTGCATGGACCGATGGCACTGCGGGAAGCCGAGCAAGCCTTTGTAGAGCGCAGCTGGGGCAAGGCTGACCCGGATTTTTATCAGATCAACTGCAGCAGTTGTCATGTTCAGACCTGTTTTGACTGTCATAGCAGCGGCGGTCATCAGTTGGCACGACCGGAAAAAAAGGATTGCCACTCCTGCCATCTGGGCTATTACGCTGGTGCTGACTATTACGGCATGGCCTCACGACGCCATGCGTTATCAGCGCGGGCCGGATTACCTGGGGGAACATTACCCGAAAATGAGCGCCGATGTTCACCAGCGCGCCGGCATGAGCCAGGCGACTGCCACAGTATGGCAAAGCCTCGCGGCCGGACAGCAAAGTGCCAAAAGGCTGCCGCGATTGCCATGAGCCGAGCCCCGCGGTGATAGAGCACGGCATCAAGCTGCCCACATGGACAAGCTTGAATGCTACAGCTGCCATTCTGCCTGGGCTGCGCTGAATACGGCACCTTTTTTTTTTGTACGTTTCAAGAATAGCCCTCGCAGCGTCTATTCACTGTGCGCATTCCGGACACTGCTGACAACTACATTCGCAGCGCCTACCTGCGGCGACAAAATCTGCCTCCCCTGGGGATCAATGAGCGCGGGCTGGTGAGTCCTATCCGGCCCCAGTATCTCGCCTACTTCAGCGACGTTGTCGACGAGCAGGCAGTCGGCGAAGAGAATCGCTTGCTGGCAGCGGAATGGAAAGCTTTTTCCCCCGTTATTTATTCAACGAAACACTGATGTGTACGCTTGCCATGATCAGCCGGAACGCTTTATCCTTGGCGATCCTGGAAGCACGAATTTATCTACCGGAAAAAGACGGCATGACGCTGGGCTCATTCTGGGAACAAGACGGGCAGAAAGTCATCAATGGTTCATTCTATCCGCAGGAACGTTTTAATAAAATGTCGTCACAACGTTCCCCCGAATACGTGAAAGCTATGTGGAAAAATGGAAAAACTGACAGAAAGCGTCGCACCTTCCTCACCCTGATCATCGGCTTGTTAACGCTGGGCGGGCTGGTGCGTTTTTTAGTCCACGACTTGAACGAAAAATATCCGACTGATATCTAAAGGCGCATTCCTGCTGGGGGAGCACTGGTATATCGACAGTCACGGGTCGCCTTGATCAGGGATAATTTCAGGAGACTCATGCCCTGGATCTGGTCTGTACCCATCTCGGCTGTACTGTCACGTTACCCTGACGGATATTATCTGTCCCTGTCATGGCAGTCGTTTTGATCACCATGGTCAGGTTCTGGAATACCCGGCAGAGCGACCTCTACGCAAACTTGAACTGGCCGATTCGATCAACGCTGGGTTGTGAGCGAATGAAAAGCAGAGCTCTTCAAAGATTTTTTCGTTCACCTGTTTCCACGGTGTACGGCGCAAGCGACTTAACCATCCGCTATACTTTTGTCTTGGCGGTTTGGCCATGACCGCCCTGTTGTTTCTGGTTTTCAGCGGCGTTCTGCTGCTGTTTTACTATCAACCGATTCCAGTGAGGGAGCCTACGCCTCAATTCCTTTTTCTTGAAGAGCAGGTTGTCGCCGGCGGCAAATACATACGCAGCCCTCCACCGGATGAGTTCCGATGCATTGTTGATTCTGGATCTTTCTTCATACCCTCAGAGTCATCCTGACCGGCGCCTACCGGCCACCGCGCCAATTTTAACTGGCTGATCGGTTTTGCCCTGCTTGCTCTGACCCTGTTTGCCGGATATACCGGCTACCTTGTTGCCCATGGATCATCCTCGCCCTGTGGGCCACCCAGACCGGAATGGAGCTGGTGGCGATTTTACCGGGCGGTGAATGGGTTCGCGATTTCATGCTACCGGATGGCATTGGTGGATCGCCTTTGTTGCGCTTCTACGTCCTGCACATTGCGATTCTGCCGATATCAATCCTGGTACCGTGCGCCCTGCACTTTTACCGAATCCGCAAAGATAAGGGAACGCTGCCCACTTATGAAAAAGATTACGTTAAAAGCGACCCGACCTTTTTCCGGATAATTTGATCGCTATGGGTTCAGCAGCGCAGCCTTATTGCTGCTGGCTTGGTTTATTGCCGCCCCTACAGGAAGCAGCGGATTTGTCCCGGGTACCGAACCCTTCCCGTTCGGCCTGGTTTCTCTAGATGCAGGAATTGGTTAGTTATTCCAATGCTTTTTTGTGTACCTGATTATCGCCATGGGAGCCTTCTTCTGCCCGCTCCCGTTGCCGCGTACGGAGCCGGCGTTCTGGGCGGCCTGGTTTCCGAGAGATCAAAGATTGATCAACCTGGCAACTGTGATCAGTTTTGTGCTGATTATCCTGCTCACTATTGTCGCCATCTACTTCAGGGGGAAAATTGGTCTTTCTCGTCTGGCCCTTCTTACCCTGCTGTGCGTGCCGATCAGTGCCACCGGCAAGCCAAGAAACGCCTAACCTCTGTCTGAGCTGCCATCAGGTCACCACCAGGAGTACGGCACCTGCATTGATTGCCATCGCGGAGATCCACGTTCATCACGCCTTAATATTGCCCACTTTGGCTTGATTACCGCGCGTCATTTCGGTTCAATCTGCCGGACACCCCCCAGGTGGAACAGGGAACCCGCCAACTGGAGACCAATGCCTGTCGGCGCTTTCATGTTATTGGCGACAAAGGAACCAGCTTGCGACCAACCTTGATCGCAGCACCGCGGTAACAGACCCGTTGACCCTGGTCGAAGCTATTCGCAATCCGGTTTTGCTGATGCCCGACTTTCATCTGCCCGATTTTCGTCTTGACGTACTGATCAACGCCCTTTTTCACTGGGTCAAAACGTAAGCGTTGTTTCAGACGAAATGCCGCAAATTGTCCAATTTTGAAGGCCGTGACCGTATGGCGGAGAATCTCTTCGTCAAACATTGCGGCGGCTGTCAGGCTCAATCGCAACCCTGGCGGTCTGGGTACGGCATTGTGGCGCCAAATCTATCCGGGCTGTTGACCGAATTTTATCCCGAAACGGCGAAAGACAATACCGCCTGGAAGCGGGATAATCTGAAGGAATGGCTCAAGAATCCACGGACATTCCATCCCCTCACCCAAATGATGCCGGCATGTGCTTGAGGATGAAGAACTTTCAGCTATTCGATATGCTTGATGAAGATATTTCCCTGCCCCTCGGCAATCACCGATCTCTGATCTGGCCAGGTAAAGAATCTGACCGTCGCTATCAAAAAAAGGTGAAGAAACTTGGAATCCGGCTGAGCAATCCGCTATAGTTCTAAATCTGATGAGTATACCGTCACAATCCAACAATCTGATGTTAATCATATGCAACAAAAAAGAACTCAATAATCTACTCAACAAAGGCAAGGAAGCGGTAGAAAAGGTTATATCCCTTCAGCCCAGGTTTTTTCAGTCAGGTCGCAGAGAGCAGAACAACAGCCCGGAAGTCCGTAGCTACATGGCTTTTTGTCTGGCCAAAAGTCAGGGGGCGAACCCAGGTTGTTGCTAAAACCTGTATTGAATCGATCCGACGTGAGCCTGACAACCCTACCCATTATCTGCTGCTTGGGCGCATTCATCTGCTTGCCGGCGACAAAGTCAAAGCAGTGCAGGTATTACGCCAGGGCGCAAACATCAACAAGGATCCACGAATTATCAACGAGATCAGCAAATTGGGCATGCGTAAGACCCCGGCAATCAAAAAAGCCTGAAGCGCAATCATCCTGTCAACCGACTCCTGGGGAAAATCTTCGCACGGCTGGGATTGCGTTAGTACCAACAACAGGCATCAATCAGTGGAACTTATTGACCCACCCCCTGCCTCCCCGTACAGTACATATCAACATGGATCTGCCCCCTTAAAACCTGCTCCCATGATCGAGAACAACATGCCCATTCAGGAAATACTGGATCAGATTCACAAAGAAATGTTGCAACGTAACGAGCGCGGGAAGTAGCTACTTATATTCCTGAGCTGGCCTCCGTCGATGTCACTCATTTTGGTTTGGCAGTCGCTATGGCCGATGGACAAGTTTATAGTGCCGGTGATGCTGAGATTCCTTTTTCCATCCAGAGTATCTCGAAGGTTTTCACCTTATCTCTGGCGCTTGGGAAAATCGGCAACGCGCTGCGGGAAACGTGTCGGCAGGGAGCCTTCGGGCAATGCGTTCAACTCGATTCTACAGCTGGAACGGGAACAGGAATTCCGCGTAATCCCTTCATCAATGCCGGTGCCATTGTTGCTACCGACGTTATCCTGGCCAGCAGTTCACCCGCGGAAACACTGGCCGAGCTGGATCAATTTTATCAGATACGCAGCCGATGATACGAACATCTACATCAACGACGCGGTAGCCCTTCGAAAAAGCAACCGGTCACCGCAACTTTGCTCTGGCCCACTTTCTGCGTAGCTTAACAATCTCAGCCATGATCCGGATTCGACCCTGGGAACTTACTTTCATCAATGTGCCATTGAAATGAGCTGTCGTCAGTTAGCCCCGACTGGACGTTTTTTGATCAACGCGCCAGACATGCCGCAGCCGATTTCCCGCAATCAGGTACGGCGCATCAATGCCCTGACATCACCTGTGGTCACTATGATGCTTCGGGGGACTTTGCCTACAAGGTCGGGTTGCCGGGGAAAAGTGGCGTCGGAGGAGGCATTCTGGTGATTGTCCCCGGCACTGCAGCCATTGCCGTCTGGTCACCAGGTCTGATCGCACAGGCAACTCGTTGCTGGGGACTGAAGCCGTGCAGATCCTTGCCCAGCAGATGGACTGGTCGGTGTTCGGCTAAGGCATTTTTTTCACTCTCCTAATGACAAACGCTACATCTGTGACTATAATGGTCATCAATTGTTCTTACTGTCTAAAGGAGAGGCCTATGTTCAAAACATTTCTGATGGTTCCGGTATTCTTATTATTCCTAACGTCTAACAGTCCAGCAGCGGATACCTACGTTGTTGATGCTGCCCACAGCCAGATTCACTTCAGTGTCGCCCACCTGATGGTCTTCAAGGTTCGAGGCAATCTCAATGAATCTCTCGGCAACCGTGACTGTCGACCCAACCCAACAAACCCTCACCGCCGCATCAGCCACAATCAAAACAGACTCCATCAACACCCGTAACGAAAAACGCGATGAACATTTGCGCAGCGCAGATTTTTTTGAAACCGGTACATTCCCGGAGATCACCTTTGTCAGCAAAAAAGTGAGCGGTTCCGGCGACAAATATCCAGGTCGGGGGGGATCTGACAATCAGAGGGATTACCCGCGAACTGACTCTTAATGGCCTTGTCGGTGCCGCAACCGACCCCATGGGAACAGCCGCGCCGGCTTTGGAAGCTGTCGGCCAGATTAATCGCAAGGATTTTGGCCTGAACTGAACAAGGCTTTGGAAACCGGTGGGTTTGTCGTTGGTGATACTGTTGATATCGGCCTGGAGATCGCGGCAGTAAAACAATAAAAAAGACGTAACTATTCAGCTGTAGTCCTTGCGCAGGATCGGGGATCCTGTGGCAAGGGTGTTTGTCGCCATGGACGGCGACAACAAGCGGTCATGGATGACGAAAAGCGTCCCTTGACATAGGATCCCCGATCCTGTGCTGAACAGATACAAAAAGACATCACAAAGGGTCGGCACCAGTGCTGACCCTTTGCAATCCGTAGGGGTGAAATCTATTGCGCCCTGAATTGTTGCGACGCCGCGTTAAAAATCGTCCCAGCCGTCAAGAACCGACGACTGATTGTAGGCAGAGACGGTCGATTCAAAAAAGTTACTCTTGACGCTCCCTTCCCCTTCCGTGTCGGCCAGTTTTTCCAGATGGAGATAGGGGTTTTTATCATACCCTTCATAGAGCTTGCCGGGAAATCCCAGCTTGTTCCAGCGTTCATTGGCAAGCCATTTGGTATAAAGCTCGGTGGTCTCCTCGCTGATACCGAGGATGCCGTCACCGATGATATGTCTGGTCCAGCCGATTTCTTGCTCAACGGCGGTACGGAACATGGTCTCAACTTCTGCCGCCGGAAAAAATTCCGGCTCCAGTTCACGGATTTCACGAACGATCAACTCGAACAGAACACAGTGGGTCAACTCATCGCGATTGATGTAACGGATGATTTCCGAAGTGCCAAGCATCAGGTTACGACTGGCCAGATTATAAAAAAAGTTAAAACCGTTGTAAAAGTAGAGCCCTTCCAGCAGGTAGTTAGCAATGATCGCCTGATAAAAATGCTCCTGTGTCGGTTCATCAATAAAATCCTGGTAGATCTGGGCGATGTACTTGTTCCGCTCGAACAGAATCTTATCGGAACGCCATTTGTCGTAAATCGAATTACGCCGATCGGCCGGTATAATCGACTCAACCGTATACTGGTAGCTCTGACTGTGAATCGCCTCCTGATATTGCTGGATGGCAATCAGTAGATTGACCTCCGGGGCGGTGATAAAGTCATTGATATTGGAGAGGTTGTTAGTCTGGATACTGTCGAGAAAGATCAGGAAGGACAGAATTCCGTCGTAGGCCTGACGTTCTTCGACGGTCAGGTGTTTATAGGGTTCCAGATCGCTTGAAAGATCGGTTTTTTCCGGGATCCAGAAGTTGGCCATCATGTTGCGATACATGCGATTAGCCCACTGGTAACGAACATTATTCAAATTGAAAATATTGGTGCTGTTACCACCGATAATACGACGCGTCTCCAGAGAATCATCCCCGGCGGGGTTAAATAGTCGTTTCGCTTGCATACATTCTCTCCTTAGACACAAAAGTCTTTTCCGGTTATGCAACTGACTCGTAGTAAAGGTCTTAAATCTTTTACCACCGGCTCGCTGCGCTCACTAGAGTCTCAGAGAATACAAAGAAGGCGTGTTTTTTGTGAATTTCACAGTGACTCAGCGGTGAATGTTTTACCCCGCACAGGAAACACACTCTTCTTTGTCTGTCATCAGATTACTGTTTTTCTGGATACTACGAGTATAGTATATCGCCTTACACCCCTTTTTCCAGGCCAGAAGATGGGTCTCGTAAATATCTTTCGCGGTGAGGTTATTATTGAGGTTGAACAGCAACTCCATGGAGATTCCGGTATCGACCCAGGTTTGCAATTCCGCCACCAGATTGACGACATCGCGCTGATCGATATTCTTTGACTCCTGATAATGCCACAATTTGTCTTTAATAAAAGGGGGGACAATGGGAACGGTGCCGTTACTGTTGTTGTCGATATAAAACTTACTGAAGATCGGCAGAACACTGGCGGTACACCCCTGAACAATGGAACTGCTGGTATTCGGCGCTATGGCGGTGATATGGCTGTTGCGGATGCCGTGTTCGGCAATCCGCTCGAACAGTGTGTCCCAGTCCAGCTTGCCATTCTCTTTGAACCACTGGCGATCGCGACAGAGAATCTTCCCTTGCGCCCATTCACTGCCTTCATACAGAGGATAGGCACCACGTTCTTCGGCCAGAACACAACTGGCCGTCGTACAGTGATAGGCAAATGCTTCCCCTATTTCAGCTGCTTTAGCCGCCGCCGCAGTATAGGGGATATTGCGCCGCGCCAGATAGTCGGCCAAGCCCATCATGCCGACGCCGACCGTGCGCAGCAGCTCATTATGCCGCTGCCCCTCGGCCACGGGAACATCAGTAATATCGATACAATTATCCAGAATCCGCACGGAGGTTTCACAGATCGCCGACAGCTCGTCATCTTCCAGGTTGGCCATGTTAATCGACACCAGATTACAGGTATGCACCAGCCCCGGCTCGACATCACGACACAGGGTTGTCCCGTCAAAACGCTGCGGCCCGATGAGCGACGGCTTGACCACCGAATAGGATTCAACACACAGATTAGTGCAGGGAATGATGCCGACATGTTTATTGGGGTTGGAGCGGTTGATAGTGTCCTTAAAGGCAATATAGGGCATGCCGGTTTCGATCTGCACCTTCATGATCTGCTTGTAAAGCACCTTGGCATTGACTTTTTCAAAGAGTTCGATACGCCCTGCCTCAATCTCAGCGTAGAGGTGACAAAGGGTCTGTTCAAACTCATATCCCCACAAATCGGCCAGTTCATAACCGTATTTGCTCCTGATTTCATGGGGATCGAGCAGATACCAGTCTTCCCCATTTTCTACTGCGCGCATAAACCGATCCGTCACCACCACCTGCGGGAAAACATCATAGGCTTTGCGCCGTTGATCACCGTTCTCGGTCTGGATTTCGAGAAAATCCTCAATATCCAGATGCCAGCTGTCAAGCGCCACAGTAACCGCACCAGCCCGTTTGCCCCCCTGGTTGAAATAGAGGGCAATATCATTGACCACACGGACGTTTGGCACCACCCCGCCAGCTCGTCCCAGAGAATTACGAATCCGGGCCCCGTGAGAGCGGATTCGGCTGATACTCACTCCAACCCCGCCGCCACCGGAACTGATCTGACCAACCTGTTCAAATGTGTGAAAGATACTGTTGGTGTCATCGTCAAAAGCGGTGATAAAGCAGCTTGACAGATTACCGTTGGGTCGACGCAGATTGATGAGGATTGGTGTGGCCAGTGAAATTTTACGCCGCGCCAGCATAGTGTAAGTATCGCGCACACGCTGCAACCGGATTGTGGTGGGTTGGTTCTGCTCGATCAGCAAGGCAATGGTCAGTAATGCCTCCTGCGGCATTTCAATCACCTGGTTGTCATATTCGAGCATATAACGCTTGATCAGCAGACTGATACCGGCAAAGTCATAATCATAGTCGTATTCCTGCTTCAAAAACTGGCCGGCCTTGTGTAACTCTTTATCGGAATATTTTTCCAGCAACACCGGCGAATAGATCCCCTTGGCGACAAAGTTTTTAACCGTCGCACAATAACTTGGATAACGATATTCATAGGGAATACGGCGGGCAATGTGAACTCGCTTGTAAAAATCCACCAATTTCAGCCGTGCAGCCAGAATGCGCCAATCCGGTTCCTCAATGGAGGTCAGGCGCAGGGACGTCTCAATGACTGTTTCGTGAATTTCACCCGTGGTCATGTTGTTGCGAAAATGCAGCCCAAGGCTCGATTCAAGCTTGATCGGATTGATGTCAAGCCCATCTGCTGCCCAATGGATCACTTTGCGGATTTTGGCGATCTCAAGAGGGGCGGATTCCCCATTGCGCTTGATCACCCGATATCTTTTTGCCATCTTATAGGCCCTCCCATCTTTCTACTATTTTGACTATATATTGTGCCATAAGCTTCAAAGTATACATGATATTGATAATAAATGAAGACTGATTTTGTGAGATTTTTAAACAGAAGAGTTTTTGTCACTATTCAGCTGCCGTTCAGTGATGACGAAAAAAGTTTTCAACTACAGAGAGTCAGGATCCCGATGGGAAGAATGTGCCCTGCCCTTCAATAGCAGGGCAACAATAACGCCCATGGCAAAGCCCCCAACAGCGGTCAGAAAAAGAAGCAAAACTGTTGCCATCTGCCCCGACATCCACAAAAACTGCACCCTGACCGGTGCGGTATTTTGTAAAATAATGACTGCCAACACGACTCCAAGAACCACCAATGCTATCTGTTTGACGATACGCATCCCTGTTACCTCCTTAAGCGTTCCTATTACCCAACCCACGCAGGTCAAGCATACCCCCCTCGAATGGGCAAAAACCAAACAAAGTAAAACAACGGTTGAATGAATTTTGACTATTACGCACCGATTTACGCTGCTCCGCCACTAAAAACTATGCTATCAATATGATAACAGATTCCCAACCATCACCCTGTCAATGAAAGATTATTTCATGGTCGTCAGATTGATTAATGAACGCGACCGGCACCTGGCCAGGCAACTGGTCGAAGATAACGGTTTCATCTTCGAAGAGGACTATGATCTCCTGTTCGGCAAATTTGAGGACGGTGAACTGGTGGCGACAGCAGCCCGCGATCACAATGTTTTCAAAATGATCTGCATTCGTGAAAGTCACCGTGGCGGTGCCTGCCTTGGCGAACTGATTACCGCACTGATCGATAGCTGTACTTACACCGATATCCGCAATTTCTTTGTCTTTACCACCCTGGAGAATCGCGGCACCTTTTCGCACCTCAACTTCACGCCCCTGATTACCCATGGTAAAGTCTGTCTGCTGGAGTACGGTCATGGACTGGCCAATTATCTGCAACAGCATAGTGCTCTCAAACGGGCCGGCAACAATGGCGCAGTTGTTGTCAATTGCAACCCCTTTACCCTGGGACACCGTTATCTGATCGAAGAAGCAGCAGCGCAGGTTGACCACCTGTATGTCTTTGTTGTTCGCGAAGATCGCTCACTGTTCCCCTTTGACGTACGCATGGCGCTAGTCCGGGAGGGAACCGCTGATCTCGATAACGTTCTGGTTCTCGACACCTCAGACTACGCCGTCAGCCATGTGACCTTCCCAGGTTATTTTCTAAAGCAGGACGACGATCGCCTGCAGCTACAGATGGAGATCGATCTATTGCTCTTTGCCCGGCACATTGCACCATTTTTCGGAATTACGCGCCGTTTTATCGGTACTGAACCCTTCTGCCGAACCACCCGCAGTTACAGCGATACCATGCCGCACATCCTTGGCGCTGCAGGAATCCAGACCGACCAACTCGAGAGAACATCGAGCAACGATGATCCGATCAGCGCTTTTCGTGTCCGCAAGGCGTTTAGAAATGAAGATTACGAGGATCTGCGCAAACTGGTGCCGGCGACAACCCTGAATTTTCTGCACAGCACCGATGGCCGCAAACTATTGACCACCAGCAAAAAATACCGCAGGAGACACTAACATGGAGATCGTTCGCAAAGCTCAAGCCGGAACCATGCAATCGAGTGATCTGATGGTCTTTCTCGAACCCGCGCCGCAACTGCGCGTTGAAATCGACTCAACCGTTAAAAAACAGTTTGAACACCTTATTCGCCGACAGGTAGAAACTGTTCTTGAGCGTTTTTCCATCACCAACGGTTTCATCCGCGTCAGCGATCGCGGCGCCCTTGATTACGCCATCGCTGCGCGCCTGGAAACCGGCCTGTTCCGTGCCTGCGCCGACCAGGGAGAATTGTCATGAACGGTTTACATTACCGCCAATGGCAGCCGGGACGCCATTTCTTGATCAAGATTGAACCGGGTGAACGTCTTCGTCCTCGCCTTCACCAATTTGCCCTGGATGCAGGCATCCAGCACGCGGTGATCGTTTCCGCTGTCGGCTCAGTGTGTAAGGCTGAATTCCGCGGTATCAAGTCAGGAGCCAAACGACCCATTTCCGAGCCGCGAATGAGCCGACATCATCTTGAAGGTCCTTTGGAGTTGCTCGGTCTCGAAGGCAATATGATTGCTGACAGTTCTGGTCATGTGGATATCCACCTGCATATTCTACTGGGAAAAAGTTCCGGTGAAGTCGCAGGCGGGCACCTGTTTGATGCCGAAGTCTTTGCCGGTTGTGAAATTGCCCTCTGTGAAATGCAGGTCACCGGTGTTGCTCGCTATGTTTCAAAATCTTCCGGCACCCCGGCCATCTTTATTGAGAAGGACTGATTATGGAAAATTCTTTCCGTTTACGCCGTTCACTCCTTTATGTGCCGGGCAATATGCCGTCCATGTTGCAGAACATTCCGATCTTTGCGAGCGATGCCGTGATGATCGATCTCGAGGACGCGGTTCCTTACAGTGAAAAAGATGCGGCTCGGACGCTGGTTCATAGTTTTTTAAGCACGTATCAGGATCGCAACAAGGAGATTTTCGTCCGCATCAACAGCCTGAAAACAGACTGGTGGCAGCAGGATCTGCAGGCAATCCTCCCGGCCCTGCCTGATGGCGTGCGCTTACCGGAAGCCGACTCCCCGGAATTTGTCGAACATCTGGATACGGTATTGACCGAATTTGAAGAAGAACTGGGCATCGAGATCGGTCACTTCAAGATCCTCCCGTCGATTGAAACGGCCGAAGGAGTCATCAACTGCATTAAAACTGCGCGCAGCTCCAACCGCTTGATTGGCCTGGCTTTTGGCGCCGAAGATTATACCGCCAGCCTGGAGATAGAGCGCACCAAGACCGGTGAAGAACTCTTTGCCGCACGCACCCGCGTCGTCTGGGCCTGTAAATCCGCCGGCATTCAGGCTATCGACACCATTTTTTCCGATGTATCCGATATGGAGGCTCTGCGCCACGAAACAGCCTTGATTAAGACCCTCGGGTTTTCTGGCAAATCGCTGGTTAATCCACGCCAGATCGAGGTCGTCCATGAGGTGTTTGCCCCGAAACAGGAAGAGATCGATTATGCCTTACAGGTCATCGAAGCGATCCAGAAGGCGCGAGAAATGGGAACCGGTGTGATCTCTCTCAATGGAAAGATGGTCGATGCCCCGGTCGTGAAACGCGCCGTTAAAATTCTCAAAACCGCCCAGGCGCATGGTCTGATCGATATGCACCTGGATGAAGAGGTCATCTATGGTCACAAATAACCTGGGCCGACAATTACCCGAAACGTTCTTTGGCAAAAAGGTTCAACCCTATCAGGATCCCTACAGCCACAAACCGGTCGGCAACCACGCAACCCGGCCACTGCGTCGTCATAACCCCGGCGACAACAAATTGCTGAGGGGACTGCGCGAAGCCATCGAAGCCTCAGGACTGAAAAGCGGCATGTGCATTGCCACTCACCATCACCTGCGCAACGGGGACGCCCTGCTTAATCTGGTTATCCGTGAAATTGACAACCTCGGCCTCCGCGATATCCGCATCGCCTCCAGTTCAGTCCATCCGGTTCACGCAGAACTGATCCCCTACATCCAGAAAGGGGTCATCAGCGGATTTGAATGCGGTGTCAATGGTCTGATCGGCGAGATGGTGTCACGCGGCGAGCTTAACTGCCCGATTATCGTTCGCACCCACGGCGGCCGCGCGCGCTCCCTGATCACCGGCGAAGTCGTGGTTGACGTCGCTTTTATTGCCGCGCCGTCCTGCGACAGTTACGGTAACATGAACGGCTTTTTCGGTCCTTCAGCGTGCGGTAGCCTTGGCTACGCTTTTACCGACGCCCAGTATGCCCGGCAGGTGATCGCGGTCACAGACAATCTGACCCCGGCACCGCTCACGCCGGTATCGATCTCCCAATCGCTGGTCGACTATGTCGTTGAGGTCAACAGCCTCGGCGATCCACGCAAGATTGTTTCTACAACAACGCAGATAACCCGTGATCCGGTGGGCCTGCAGATCGCCCGTTATGCAGCTCAGGTGATCGATGCGTCCGGTCTGCTGCGCGATGGTTTTTCCTTTCAAACCGGGGCCGGGGGCATTTCCCTGGCCGTGGCTGAGCAGGTTCGACGGATGATGAGTCAGGCCCGGATCAAGGGGAGCTTCGGTTGCGGCGGGATCACCGGCTATTTTGTCGATATGCTCGAAGAAGGGCTATTCCGCACCCTGTTTGATGTCCAGTGTTTTGACCTTAAGGCGGTTGAGTCGATCGGTCGCAATCTGAATCATCAGGAGATGAGCGCCGACACCTACGCCAACCCGTTCAATGCCGGTGCCATGGTCAACCTGCTCGACTGTGTGATCCTCGGAGCCACCGAAATTGACGTCAATTTCAACGTCAACGTCAATACCGAATCCAACGGTTACCTGCTGCACAACACCGGTGGCCACAGCGATGCCGCTGCCGGAGCTAAACTATCGATCATCACTGCGCCCCTGCTGCGTGGCCGCTTGCCGATCATCCGCGACACGGTGACCACGGTGACCACTCCAGGACGCACTATCGACGTTATCGTTACGGAACGTGGCATTGCTGTCAACGACCACCAGCAGGAACTCAAACAAGAACTAATCCGCCGCAAGATCCCCGTCAGAGATATCCACGAGCTGCGGGCGGAAGCATGCCGCATTACCGGAGAACCGCGACCGGTCGAGTTTACCGACGATGTCGTTGCTCTGATCGAATACCGCGATGGAACCATTATCGATGCCGTACGCAAAGTTAAGGAGTGACATTCTCGCTGCCCGCGACATCCGCCAGTACTCCCTTGACCAACGCGCGGCTGTCGATTCCCGTACCCTGGTACTGTTATCCCTCAACCTACCGGGCCCGGATAAATCATCAACTCCCTTCGGGCGGTTGTTTGACTGGGGAGAGCAACAACTCAGGTGCCGGATGGAGGATCTTGAAGCGGTTATCCGACAAACGGATATTCTGGGTCCCTGGGCTCTCTATGCCAGTGGTTTAACAGCGTCGGCAGCCAAACAGATCGGTTGTATGATCGAAGGAAGTTGTGCTACGGCCCGCCTGCTGGACATTGACATTTATATCGCCAACGGCACAGCATACCACCGTCAACAACTCGGGCACCCTCCCCGCCCCTGTTTCATCTGTCCGGCACCAGCGACCGAATGTATCCGCCTCAAACGCCATTCTCCCCAAGAAATACAACACTATCTTGACCACCTCCGTAACCACCTCCCGGCTTGAAGCCCTCGCCACCGCCCTGGCCAATGGCTTGCGGGCCGAATTGTATCTGACCCCCAAGCCGGGACTGGTCGATTTGAGGGACAATGGTGCCCATCCGGACCTGAACCTGCTCCTTATGTGTCGTTCGATCCGGCTGGTTGATGGCTATCTGCAGGAACTGGCTGGAGCGCTGCTCAGGAACGCCAAACCGGACGAACTGATCACTATCGGTCGCCAGGCGGAACAAATCATGATAAGACAACTGGGCAGCAATACTCATCGTGGTGGAATATTCCTCTGCGGACTGATCCTGGTCGCCGCCGATCAAGCCAACCCCGACGATCCCCAGGCGCTGCAACAATCAGTCATCCAGATTGCTTCAGCTTTTTTTGCCGGCCGGGAAGAGCCGATCAGTAACGGCGAGCTGGTCCGGCGCCGATATCCTGCTGCCGGCATTGTCACCGAGGCGTTGGCTGGTCTGCCGAATCTTTTTGACACTATTCTTCCTATTCTCTATGACCGGCGTACCCTCGAAGAACCACGGCGCATTTATCTGGCCCTGGCCCGCCTGATGCAAAGGGTCCAAGACTCGACCAGCATTCACCGCTGTGGTGCACAGGGGTTGACCCTGCTCCGGCATTCAGGGGCGCGCCTGGAAGAGTGTATCCTTGGTGGTCACGACCCGACTCCCCTGCTTACCCAAACCAACCGGGAATTCCGCCGCCACAACCTGACCATGGGCGGCGTTGCTGACCT
This sequence comes from Deltaproteobacteria bacterium, assembly GCA_018399135.1. Classification (GTDB taxonomy): domain Bacteria; phylum Desulfobacterota; class Desulfuromonadia; order Desulfuromonadales; family Geopsychrobacteraceae; genus Pelovirga. The sequence continues at coordinate 18,088 of JAGYPB010000048.1, forward strand.
GCTCGGGATTGGACTCGGCTACGCTGGATACCTGCTAGCCAACACCAGAAAGAACCAACTCTGACTAGAAAATCCCCCCGTAACGATAGATCTCACCGCTCTGCCCATTAGACAAAATCTCCTTGATATGAGCCGACATTTAGACAAAACCCACTTGTTATTAAAATCTCTAAACCGCTGAAATCACTTGTTACAGACCCTACATCTGACGATTTGATGGCTGATATCTAATGAAATCGGTGCCCAATGGTGAAACAATCCATTCATCCACAGACCACTAAGGTCAACACTATTTTCAGGAGGACATACCATGAAAAAACTATTTACCCTGCTCATCGCCGTTAGTCTGGTATCAGCTGTCGCCACTCTGGTTATTGCCGGCAGCAATGCCCCGGAGGAAGTCATTTATACTCCGAAAATCGGCACCGTTACATTTAACCATACACAGCACTTAGCCGCAGGTGACTGTGCCAGTTGTCACCATACCGGCGAGTATGTCAGCTGCAGCAGCTGTCATGGCAACCAGCCCGGCATCGCCAACGCCAAGGACGCCTTCCATGGCAGTTGTATCGATTGTCATAAAGAAGCAAAACAGGGACCAACGGGGTGTCGTGACTGCCACGTGAAATAAGTAGTCGGGTATAGACAACAAAAAATTCACTAAGGAGAAAAAACATGAAAAAGATGATCTGTCTGATTTCCTGCCTTACTCTGCTAACTCCTGCAATAGGGTTCTCATTCGACGTTGATGGTTGGGAAAGCGCCAACAAGGATCGCGGCCAGTGGGCCTGGTTTACCGGTCAGGCACAAAAGTGTGACCAGCCGATTGCGGTTCCAGGTTCCCATACACGCACCGAATGGCAACAACTACTGACTGCAGACAAAGATCAGTTACCCTGTAGTGGCGAAGGCTTGAGTCAACGCACGATAAAACATATCTTTCTGTTCCTCCACAGCCACGCATCCGATTCCGATGACCCGATGAATCAGAAACCGGAATCCTGCGGTTAGAATCTCCCGCTACGAAGCTTGACAGATAAAAGGGGTGCCACTAGCAATAAGTGGCACCCCTTTTTATGAAAATTCACAATATTCGCTGTAACTGCCTATTATTCATCCAAAGCCGCCACTTGGTCTTATAAAAACCAGTCGGCATTCTTACCACCCATAATTACCCCGAAGCTACTGAAGATAGTAGATGATAATTTCTAGGTGATATGAGATCCTTTAACGGAACAAAATGCAAGACAGCCAAACTTACTGATTTCAGATTGGGCTGGTGAGGGTTCTGGATCTTCTGGGTTATCAGAAAATCCACAAAACCAAGGAGTGGGTTTGTATCGGGGGCGTCAAGATGGTTTTTGTCAAAGCATGTATCAAAACAGAAGTCAGAATATTTAAAGATGGACCTCCAGATCCATTCTTTCATGCAAAACGCGGATGATTTCGATGCCATCGATATTCTGCTCGCAGTAAAAAACGATATGTTGGCCGGAAGGAAATTTTCGGTACCCAGAACGGATCTCGTCACACCGCTGGCCTTGATTCGGATTTTCCGCCAAAGCATGGAAACATCGGTCCGACAGGGCAAGGTAGTGACGACGCTGCTCTCGTCCCCAGCGCTTTTGCGTATAACGTCCAATCTCGCGAAGATCCTCAATCGCCTGCTTTGTTAACGAAAACCTCGGCATCAGTCGAGCGCCTCATCAAGTTCACGATTCAGATCTTCCAAGGAGTAATGTGCTGAGCCGCTCTGTTCGCCTTGAATCAAGGCTTTACGAAGGATTTTGAGTTTCATCTCACGCTCCTCAAGCAACCGCAAACCGGCACGAATTGCTTCACTGGTAGAGCCGTAGAGACCCCCTTCAATGGCGTGTGAAATAAACTTTTCGTAGTGATCGCCTAAGGTGACACTGGTGTTTTTCCCCATAATTTCTCTCCTTTGATGAATATGTACCATTGTATAGTATTGGTTGGTACTTTTCCAGTGCTCTGAAAAACTCTATATCCCGAAACAAGCCCTTCAGTCAGGATAAAATGATGACTACCTCAGATTTGCCATTGCGGCAAGAAAGGAGACGGTCATGAACAAAGGGATGCGCGTTGGTTATGCAAGGGTCAGCACAGCTGGACAGAAACTGGATCTTCAACTTGAACGTCTTGCGGATTGTGATCGGGTATTTCATGAAAAGGTTTCAGGAAAATCCACC
>JAGYPB010000049.1 GCA_018399135.1 Deltaproteobacteria bacterium
GGACTGGTATCTGGATATCCGCCGCTGGGGAGGCTGTCCCCATGCCGGTTTCGGCCTGGGGTTTGAGCGCTTGCTCATGTATCTGACCGGCATGGAGAATATCCGTGATGTGATCCCTTTTCCGAGAACTCCGGGTAATGCGCATTTTTAAACTCTTTTTTTTGCCCGCCCTGGCGACCTTGCTGCTGACTGTCTCCGGCGGCAACCATGCTGTTTATGCCGAAGGCGAAGACCCCCTCTGGGAACGGCCGGTGCGCATTGGTGGCGATCATAACTATCCACCCTATGAATATCTCGACAGTAACGGATTGCCGACCGGTTACAACATCGAGTTGAGTCAGGCTATCGCCCGGATTATGGGGATGGTGATTCATATCCACTTGAGTTCCTGGGGCGATATGCGGCAGGCCCTTGATCGCGGCGATGTTGATGTGCTGATGGGGATGGCCCATACCCCGGAGCGATTTGAGCAGGTTGATTTTTCCATCCCCCACGCCAGAGTGCATCAGTCGATCTGGATTCGCAGCGGCAATAACGATATTCGCGAACTTGAAGATTTGCGCGGTCGCGAAGTCATTGTCATGAAGGGGAGCGTGATGCACGATTTCATGCTTGAGCATGATCTGGATGCCCAGCTCTTTTTGGTTCAGACCCTGGCAGATGCGTTGACCCTTCTCGCTTCCGGTCGTCATGATTGTGCTCTGGTCGCAAAGCTGCCGGGAGAATATCTGATCAGTGAGTTGAATCTTGCCAATATTTACCCTATTGCGCGCGCTCTGGTCGCGCAGGATTACGGATTTGCGGTAAGAAAAGGCAACCAGGAGATGCTGGCGCGTTTTAACGAAGGGCTGGCGCTGTTAAAAAAATCAGGGGAATATCGGCAGATCCGGGATAAATGGCTAGGGGTTCTGCAGCCCGAGGAAGTCCCCTGGTCCCGGATTGTGCGTTACAGCGCGCTGGTGATCGGCCCTTTGCTGCTGATTCTGATTGTGGTGGTCTTCTGGTCGCGCACCCTGCGTCGGCAAGTCGCTCTACGAACAATGGAGCTGGAGCGGGAGGTCGCTGAACGCAAACGTGCCGCCGATGAACTGCAGGTGCGGCAGAAGCAGCTGCTGCATGCTGATAAAATGACATCTTTGGGGATTCTGGTGTCCGGTGTGGCTCATGAAATCAACAACCCCAACGGATTACTGCAGCTCAGTCTGCCGCAACTGACTAAAGCTTATCAGAGCATGGAGCCGATCCTGGAAGAACACTATCAGCAGCAGGGGGATTTTAAGCTTGGCTGGTTTAATTATTCGCGCATGCGCACCGAAATCCCGCAGCTGTTGCGGGAAATGCTCGAAAGTTCCAACCGGATAAAGCGGATTGTTGAGGATCTCAAGGATTTTGCCCGGGTCAATGATTCCGGTCTGGACGATAAGGTGGATTTGAACCAGGTCGTTGCTTCAGCGTTGCGTCTGCTCGATAATACAATCCACAAAGCGACCCGCAGTTTCAGTGTCAATTACCAACCGGAATTGCCCTGTTTCCGGGGGAATGGTCATCGCATAGAGCAGGTTGTGGTTAACCTGGTTCTCAACGCTTGTCAGGCATTGACGTCACCGGATCAGGCCATTGCTCTGCGCACCTTTGCCGATATTCCGACCGGGATGGTTGTGTTTGAGGTTTGTGATCAGGGGTGCGGTATGGACGAGGAAGGTTTACAGCGGATCACCGATCCTTTTTTTACCACCAAGCGTGAGATTGGCGGTACCGGTTTGGGCCTTTCCATTTCAGAAGGGATTGTCAAGGATCACCATGGTAAGCTTGAATTTGCTTCAACAATCGGTTGCGGCATGACAGTGAGCTTGCTGCTGCCGATTTACCTGGAAGAAGGTACCTGATGGGCGAAAAACCCTATCCTGCTTTTGGCATTTTGCTGGTAGATGATGAAATGCCCTGGTTGCGAGGTCTGAGCCTTGCTCTGGAAGGGCCGGGGGGATTGTCTCATCTGTTTCTATGCCAGGACAGTCGTGATGCCTTGGGAATTCTGGCGGAGCAGGATATTGGCCTGGTGTTGCTCGACCTGACCATGCCGTATCTCTCCGGCGAGGAGTTGTTGCAGCAGATGGTGACCGATTATCCGCAAGTGCGGGTGATTATTTTAAGCGGCATGAATCAGCTGGATACGGCCGTTACCTGTATGCGTCTTGGCGCCTATGATTATTTTGTCAAAACTGTTGAGGAAGAACGTCTGGTCGAGGGGGTGCGGCGGGCAGTCCGGATGATTGAGCTCGAACGGGAGAATCTCGCCATCCGGCGCCGTTTTCTGCAACCTCAGCTGGATTGCCCGGAGGTCTTTGCGGAAATTATCACCGACCATCCCGACATGCGCGCCAGGTTTCAGTACCTTGAAGCGGTTGCCCCCAGCAGTCAGCCGATCCTGATTAGCGGAGAAAGCGGTGTCGGTAAGGAATTGTTTGCCCGCGCCATTCACCGGTTGAGCCGTAACAAGGGGGAGCTTGTTTCAGTCAACGTAGCGGGCCTTGATGATAATGTCTTTGCAGACACCCTTTTCGGCCATGTCAGAGGGGCTTATACCGGTGCCGACGCCATGCGCAAGGGGATGGTCGAGGTCGCCGCGGGGGGGACGCTGTTTCTTGATGAAATCGGGGACTTAAGTATTGCTTCCCAGGTCAAGCTGTTGAGGCTGCTTCAGAACGGCGAATATTACCCCCTTGGAAGTGATCAGCCAAAACAGATGAGTGCCCGGGTGGTGGTCGCAACCCATGCAGATCTGGATGCAAAAATGGCGACCGGCGCATTCCGACGTGATCTTTACTACCGCCTGATTGCACATCATGTCCACGTACCGCCGCTGCGCGAGCGCAAAGAGGATCTACCTCTGCTGCTTGATTTTTTTCTTCACAAACTGGCTGCTGATCTTGGCAAAAAATCACCAACACCTCCACCCGAACTTGCAGTGCTGCTGGCGACCTATAACTTTCCTGGAAATATCCGCGAACTTGAAGCGATGGTCTGTGATGCGATCAGTGTCCATCAGGGGAAAGTGTTGTCAATGAAGACCTTTGTTGACCGAATTGCCGGCCCTGATCAGGAACCACAGAAGGTGTCATCGGCTCCCCGCAAGAATCCCTTTGAACAGTTTGCTGATCTACCGACCCTGCAGCAGGCGGGGCAACTACTGGTCGATGTGGCCATGCAGCGCTCAGCGGGTAACCAGAGTATTGCCGCGCGGTTACTTGGCATTTCGCAGCCGGCACTGAGTAAGCGACTCAAGCAACGTCGCCCTGAACCCCTATAGTATTTCTTATAACTATAGAAATTGTTATGACTCTATAACCTGTCGATAACTAAGGGTTTCTCCCCGTTGTTGAGTATTTTTGAAGTTTTGGTTATACTTTATCCCGGATTTTCTTTTGATCGATCAGGTTGTGATCCCAGCTAGAATGCCGTTTTATTATGTTGTTTCAGATGGCATTGTCCTTGCTAGTCAGTAACATCAGGTTATCGTTAGAAGGATTTTTTGCTGCTCACATCTGGTGGGCTTTATTAAACCATCGCATCAAGGAGGTTAAAAACAATGAAAAAACTGTTTATGTATGCTCTCGCCCTGACCTTTGCCATTGGAATCACTCCGATTCCGGAAGCAGCCGCCAATCAGTTTGTTACCATTGGTACCGGTGGCGTTACTGGTGTTTACTACCCTACGGGCGGTGCCATCTGCCGTCTGGTCAACAAGGATCGTAAAGACCACGGTATCCGCTGCTCGGTTGAGAGCACCGGTGGTTCAATTTATAACCTGAATACCATTGCCGCCGGCGAACTGGATCTTGGTGTTGTTCAGTCTGATTGGCAGTATCATGCCTACAACGGTACCAGCAGATTTGAAGAGGCGGGCGCCAACGAAGATCTGCGCGCGGTTTTTTCTATTCACCCTGAGCCCTACACCGTTGTTGCTCGTGCTGACGCCGGCGTCAAAAATTTCAAGGATCTCAAGGGCAAGCGTGTCAATGTGGGTAATCCGGGTTCCGGACAGCGCAGCACAACCGATGTTGTGATGAATGCACTGGGCTGGACCATGGATGATTTTCGTCTGGCCTCTGAATTGAAGCCCGCCGAGCAGTCAGCTGCCATGTGTGATAATCGTGTCGATGCAATTATTTATACTGTTGGTCATCCCAATGGTTCCATTCAGGAAGCCACGACGGCTTGTGATGCTGTACTGGTCAATGTAACCGGGCCGGAAATCGATAAACTCATTTCTGAAAATGATTATTATCGCACCGCTACGATCCCTGCCGGCATGTATCGTGGCAACAATCAGGACGCCAAAACCTTTGGTGTTGGTGCGACTTTTGTAACCTCCGCGCAGGTTCCGGAAAATGTGATTTATCATGTTGTCAAGGCGGTCTTTGATAACTTCGACGATTTCAAGCGCCTGCACCCGGCTTTTGAAAATCTGAAAAAAGAAGAGATGATCAAGGATGGTCTCTCAGCACCGTTGCATCCAGGTGCGGTCAAGTACTACAAAGAGGCCGGTCTGCTTTAACGTCAATTTATTGAACTGTGAATGCACCGCTTAAGGCGGTGCATTTTTTTTCGGCGGTCAGTTCGTTTACTATCAGTTGAGCACCCGGGGATATCTATAGAATTAGTAACTATTCAGCTGTAGACCGTGCGCAGGATAGATGTTCCTGTGGCAAGGGTGTTTGTCGCCATGGACGGCGACAACAAGCGGTCATGGATGACGAAAAGCGTCCCTTGACATAGGATCCTCGATCCGGTGCTGAACAGATACTAGAATTATTCTGTATACATGCGTTTTTTGGATCAGCAACCGATGCTTGAGCGAGTGAAGGGCCATGATGATGAGTGACACCAAAACGACCAGTAATATTGATGATAAACTGAAAAAGGTGATGGCCGAAACTGAAGGGGGTGCACGTAACCCGGTCGGAGCTTTTCCTAAAAAAGTTCTCTTTTTTGTGCCCTTAACCTGGACCCTGTTTCAGCTCTGGTATGCATCTCCTTTGCCGTTTCTGTTAAATTTCTTTGTCATTAATGATACTCAGGCTCGCTCCATTCATCTGGCTTTTGCCATTTTTCTGGCTTTTACCGCTTTTCCGACGCTTAAACGCTCACCGACCTCCTATATCCCGATTCAGGATTGGATTATCGCCCTGCTGGGATCCTTCTGCGCCGGTTATCTCTACCTTTTTTACAGCTCTTTGTCGATGCGTCCCGGCAGCCCGACAACCATGGATCTGGTGGTCGCTGTGGCCGGGATGATTCTCCTGCTCGAAGCTACGCGCCGGGCCCTGGGCCCACCGTTGATGGTGGTTGCGGCTATTTTTAGTGTTTACACTTTTTTCGGGCAGTATATGCCTGATATTATCGCTCACAAAGGGGCCAGTCTCGCCAAAGGAATGTCGCACTACTGGCTGGGAACCGAAGGGGTGTTTGGGGTTGCGCTGGGGGTTTCCACCGGGATGGTCTTCATGTTTGTGCTGTTCGGTTCCCTGCTGGAATCGGGCGGTGCCGGCAACTATTTTATCCGCGCATCCTTTGCCGCCCTCGGTCACTTTAAAGGGGGGCCGGCCAAGGCAGCCGTTGTGGCATCGGGACTGACCGGACTCTGCTCCGGATCCTCTATCGCCAATGTTGTGACGACCGGTACCTTTACCATTCCCTTGATGAAAAAAGTCGGTTTTAAGGCCGAAAAGGCCGGGGCCATTGAGGTCGCCTGTTCAACCAATGGTCAGTTGATGCCGCCGGTCATGGGGGCAGCCGCCTTTTTGATGGTGGAATATGTCGGTATTAACTATATCGAGGTCATCAAACACGCTTTTTTGCCGGCGATTATTTCCTATATTGCCCTGCTTTATATTGTTCACCTGGAATCCTGTAAAATGGGGCTTCAGGGGATGACGCGAACCATTACCCGAACTCTGACCAGCCGCCTGATTTCTTTTGTCATGGTCTTTCTGGGCATCATTATCATCGGTGGGCTGACCTATTATGGCCTGGGTTGGATCAAGGTTGTTGCCGGTGACGCTGCTTTTTATATTGTCATTGTTCTGTTGGCAGCTGCTTATCTGGGGTTGCTGTGGGTCGCGTGTCGGGTCCCTGAACTGGAATATACGACCGAAATTAACGAATTGCCGCCGCTGCGTGAAACCGTTCAGGCTGGTCTCTATTTCCTGCTGCCGATTGTTGTGCTGATGTGGTGTCTGGTGGTGGAACGATTATCACCGGCCCTGTCGGCCTACTGGGCTACGGTGTTGATGATTTTTATCCTGTTGACCCAGCGTCCGATCAAAGGTCTGCTGCGCAAGCAACAGGGAGAATCTTTTTCATTTAAAACCGGGAGTATGGATCTGATCAAAGGAATGGTTGCCGGCGCCCGCAATATGATCGGTATCGGCGTGGCCACCGCTGCCGCCGGTATTGTTGTTGGTACCGTGACCCTGACCGGTATTGGTCTGGTGATGACCGAATTTGTGGAATTTATCTCCGGCGGTAATCTGATGCTGATTCTGCTCTTTACTGCCATCATCAGCCTGCTGCTGGGAATGGGGCTGCCGACCACTGCCAACTATATCGTCGTTTCTACCCTGATGGCACCGGTTATTGTCGAATTGGGGGCCCAGAACGGGTTGATTGTTCCCCTGATCGCTGTTCACTTGTTTGTCTTTTATTTCGGCATTCTTGCAGATGATACTCCCCCGGTCGGTTTGGCCGCTTTTGCTGCGGCGGGAATTTCCGGCGGTGACCCTATTATGACCGGTATTCAGGGCTTTTTGTACGATATTCGTACTGCGGTGCTGCCGTTTATGTTTATCTTTAACACCCAGTTGCTGCTGATCGGTCTGACCAACTGGTTTCATCTGTTGATTGTCGTTGTCTCGGCATTGTTAGCCATGCTGTCCTTTGCTGCCGCCACCCAGGGGTTTATGCTGACCCGCAACCGCCTCTGGGAGACAGCTATGCTGCTGTTGGTAGCGCTTCTCTTGTTCCGTCCGGGACTGGTGTGGGATGAGTTTTACCCGCCGCTGATGGAGGAGCCATCCACAGAAATTTCCGCCTGGGTTGGTGAGATGGATCCAGGTAGTTCTCTGCGCTTGACCTTGCATGGTGAGCGTCTGAGTGGAAAAGAGTATACTAAGGCTATCATGCTGCCGATCGGTGATGAACCGACCGGAGAAGAGCGATTGGCCGCTGTTGGTCTGGAAACACGGGTGGATGATGACGGTCGTGTGTTTGTCGATTTTGTTGCTTTTGCCAGTATTGCGTCTCGTGCCGGTATTGATTTTGATCAGGAAATTCTTAATCTGCAGGTGCCGACCCATCCACCGCCAAAAGAACTGGTTTACATACCCACCGTTGCGCTACTTGCACTGGTCTGGCTGGCCCAGTCGCGGCGCAGAAAAAAGGAACAGCAACAGTTGGTTTCAGATTGATACGGCTGATTGCTGATAAATTGCATAGATTCACGTCTTCGCCGTGTAACCCACGGTTTGCTTATTGTCTGTTTTCAGGGAGGTAGATGCCAATGGAAGTTAGAATGAAGAACATCCTGGTAGCCCGGGATCTGGGAAAAGATTCTGCCCGGGTCATTCGTTATGCCCTTGAGTTGGGGGTCAAGTTTCACGCCCAGATTCATGTGTTACATGTCATGCCGACGGTTGATGCATCGGTTATGAATATGGTCGCACTGGCCATGGGCGCAGACAAGCTGGCAAAATACAATAAAGACAATGAAGCTGAGTTGGCCGCACAGACCAGTCTGCAATTACATAAAATTATCGAAGAAGAACAAGAATTAATGGAAGAGGACGTCGCACATCCGGTTAAGGTCGAAGTTCATCACGGCGATCCGGTACCGATGATTCTTACCATAGCCGACAAGCTCTCTGCCGATCTGATTGTTATCGGTAGTCACAGTAAGGGCACACTTGAATACGCTTTCCTGGGCAGCGTCGCCGAAAAAATTCTGCGCAAGTCCCATCGTCCGGTGATGATTGTGCCCCCCACAAAAACACCATAAAAAATAAATCATAAGGAGATTGATGAATGGATAACATAACTGAGCGACCAGCTGCTGTAGAGTTTAAAGGAAATCCCGCAACCCTGTTGGGGCCGGAAATCAAGGTGGGTGATGCTGCTCCGGATTTTCGTGTTGTTGACAATGGATTACAGCCGGTCACCCTGGCGACAGATGCGGGGAAAATCCGCCTGATGACTGTGGTGCCATCCCTTGATACCCCGGTGTGTGACGCCATGACCCGCAAGTTTAATCAGGATGCCGCAGCTCTGCCTGACGCTGTCGCTGTTTATACCATCAGTGTTGATCTGCCCTTCGCGCAGAAGCGCTGGTGCGGCAATGCCGGTATTGACAAGGTCAAGACCCTTTCCGACTATCAGGATCGTTCTTTCGGGGTGAATTACGGGGTGTTGCTTAAAGACCTCAAGCTGTTGGCGCGTGCAGTGTTTGTAATCGATGCCAATGACAAGGTTGCTTACGTTGAGCTGGTGTCTGAAGTGACGGCCGAGCCTGATTATATTGCCGCTCTGAATTCGGTGAAGAACCTGCTGTAGCCTTTAGAAAAACCGCAGTTGTTCTTAAAAAAAGCCCCTGAAAACGAAAGTTTTTCAGGGGCTTTTTACTGTTTGAGTGTTGTTCAATAGACACGCCGGGTTTTGCTGGCAATCCTGGTTTCACCGCGGTCACGGTCAACCGGATAGCGCAGATCTTCCACCTGATGCTGAACCTCAAGGGGCGGCGGCGGGGTGAAATGTGAGACAAACATCAACAGGGTAAAGTTGATCAGCATGCCGATCGCACCAATCCCTTCAGGCGAGATGCCGAACAGCCAATAATCCGCTGAGTTTAGCTCAGGATAAAACAAGGTAAAAAAGCCGATATAGGCGGTGGTAAACAACACTCCCCCCAGCATGCCGCTCACCGCACCGTAAACATTGATCCGCTTGCTGAAAATCCCCATCAGAATAACTGGAAAAAAGGTTGAGGCGGCAAGCCCGAACGCAAAGGCGACAACCTGAGCGACGTTGCCTAAGGGGAAAATGCCGAAGAGTCCGGCAACCACAACGGCTCCAGCGGCACCGCAACGTGCCCACAACAGTTCCCCCTTTTCAGACATGCTCGGCATCAGGACGCCTTTGATCAGATCATGGGAAATGGCCGAGGCAATCACCAGCAGCAGTCCTGCTGCTGTCGACATCGCAGCGGCCAGGGCACCTGCAGCGACCAAAGCAACAACCCAGTTGGGTAATTGCGCTATCTCCGGGTTGGCGAGGACGATGATGTCGCGATCGATATACACTTCGTTGCTGTTTGCGGTGCGTGAATTTTTAACCGTCTGCTGCCCGAAAGCGCCCAGATGACCGATCTGTTTAGGTTTGCCGTCGATGGCATCACCGGGCCCGTATTGAATATGGCCATCACCATTTTTGTCGACCCAGGCAACCAATCCGGTGGTCTCGGCGCTTTTAAACCAGGCAGGTGCGTCATTGTAGTGAACATTGTGGATGCTGCCGATGAAGTTGGTGCGGGCAAAAATTGCCACCGCCGGAGCACTGGCATACAACAGAACAATAAAAATTAATGCCCATCCTGCTGAAGAACGGGCGTCGCGGATTCTCGGAACGGTAAAAAAGCGGATAATCACATGGGGCAGTCCTGCGGTTCCGAGCATCAGGGCAATCACCACGCAGAGCACATCAATTTTGGGCCGGATACCGGATGTGTATTCAGCAAACCCCAGGTCAGTGTGCAGATCATTGAGTACTGCCAGCAGGTGGCGACCCTGGGCAGTGGAATCACCGAGGATAACAGCCCCATCGGCACTGACAGTGCTGCCGATCCCGAAGAAAGGAACCGGATTGCCGGTCATCATGATGGAGATAAAGATGGCGGGGATCATGTAGGCAACAATCAGGATGCAGTACTGGGCTACCTGGGTATAGGTTATACCTTTCATGCCACCAATCACCGCATAGAAAAAAACCACGAACATACCGATGACGACACCGGTGTTAATCGGCACTTCCAGAAAGCGTGAGAAGACAATACCAACACCTCGCATCTGTCCGGCAATATAGGTGAAGGAGATGAGGATGGCGCACAGGACTGCGAGGATTTTAGCAAACTGGGAATAATAACGATCGCCGATAAACTCAGGAACGGTGTAGCGTCCGTATTTGCGCAAGTAGGGTGCGATGAGCATGGCCAGCAGAACATAGCCACCGGTCCACCCCATCAGGTACATGGAGCCGTCGCGTCCCATAAAGGAGATCAGCCCGGCCATGGAGAGAAAGGATGCTGCTGACATCCAGTCGGCGCCGGTTGCCATACCATTCATAACCGGATGCAACGATCGGCCTGCGGTATAAAAGTCGCTGGTGGAGGTGCTGCGGGCGTAAAGAGCGATTGCAATATAGAGGAAAAAAGTGATGGAGACCAGAGTCCAGGTCCATGCCATTATACTCATGACCAAAGGTCCTTTCGCCCGGTGCCGGGTTTAATCTTCATAGACATCGTATTTCTGATCGAGGCGATTCATCAGACGGACATAGACAAGGATCAGAATGCAGAAGATGATGAGGGAGCCTTGATTGGCGAACCAGAAGCCCAAGGGGAAGCCGAAGATGTTGAAGCGGTCAAGCTGTTCAACCAGCAAAACACCGAAAAGACAGGACACGGTGAACCAGATAGAGAGCAAGATAAGGATGTATCTCAGGTTCTCTTTCCAGTAAGAACGCAGTTGCAGCTCTCTGTCCATAATGCCTCATACGATTAGATCAGTTGGATAGTGGCACGGCACAGCTCAATAAATATCAGTTAATGGTAGCTTGACAAAGCACCGTTGTAAAGAATCATTTGCTTTTTTCTGAAGACGTTCGAATCTTCCGCCAGTCTGCTAAAGCCGCTCCTGCAGACTGGCGGAAGATCAGCTGATCTGCCGGGAAAAATGGCGTTTGGTTGAATCCTGTAATTTTCCGGCAACGCGGAAAGCTTCTTTAAGCAGATCCTGTTCATTTTTCGAGAGTTCATAAGGATCGAGATAATGTGAGGGAAACTTGCCTTGATCGATCATGGAAATTTCGTTGCGTAAACGTAAAAAAGTAAAGGCTTCAAACGCAGCTTTGATGTGTTCGGCCGTTTCAGAAGTGAAAATTTTCAGTTTGACCAGTTCGTCAATGCGCTCGCTGGTGGTTGTGGCATCAATCTGCTGTTCAAGCAGGAACATGCGCACGCAGTCGACGATGAAGATACTGCCGGCTTCTTTGAGTGACAGGGTGCCCTTGTGTTCTTTTTCGCGACTGGGGGTAAAGCGACCAATCAGGCTAAGAGGAACCTTGTGTTTAAAGTCGAGCTCCATCATGTGGTAGAGAAAAATCGGGTGCTCTTTGATGTGGCGGTGGACAATGTCGCGCAAGTCCTGGCACAGGGTCGCTTCACCGGCAATCGGCATGAAGTCGAAAAAAATTGTTGAATATCGAACCTTTTGTGGCTCCGGTACTTTGATCCAGTCAGCAATCCGTTTTTTCCATTCTTTGAGTCGCCCGCGCCAGATCGGGTTGTTGGCCATCACCTTCCCCTTGCAGCGCGGGTAGCCGATACGGGCCAGGGCCCCGACCAGCTTTTCAGCAAAGGGGGCGAAGAAGGCTTCGACTTCCCCGGTTTTGCTGTCAGGGAAATCCTCATAAATCATACCGTTGTCCTGATCCGGCCCCAGGAGCATTTCCTTGCGGCCTCCGCTGCCCATGATAAAGAAACAGAAACGGATATCGGGAGGCGTCAGCCCATGGCGTCTGGCGTCATCAAGGACAATCTCGTAGCACCGGCGAATAATGCGGTGGTGAATATAGGAGATGATCTCCATGGTTTCGACGTGAGAGCGGGATTCCCCCATCAGCGCCCGTGCAACCTTGACGATTTCCGAGCGAGCGATAATCAGATCTTCGACGGTGCGCGCCTTATTGATGTTGCCGACCAGCAGCATCGATTTCTGACTGCGAAATTTCATCAGATCCTGCAAGGAGACAATACCAACAATGGTGTCGCCGTCGAGGATCGGAATATGTTTGGTTTTGTGAGCCATCATGAAGGTGGTCGCCTCATACATGAAGGTTTCCGGGCTCATGGTGTGGGGGCTGGGGGTCATGACGTCGGCAGCGGTAGCGGTTTTGTTATCAGCCGGTTGGCGGGCAAGAACCTTGGATATCAGGTCGCGTTCGGTCACGATGCCGGTCAACTGTTTGTTGGTGTCACAGACCAGTACGGCACCGATACCATGAACCGTCATCTGCCGGGCAATTTCAGGGATGGGTGTATCAATCGAGCAGGTTTCCGCCGGAGCGGACATGATTTCTGACAAACGTTTTTTAAATGGATAGGTTTCAACCTGGGTCAGGGTGTTGCTGGCATGCTCATTAACCATATCCGAGTACAGATTGCGCACCCGGGAGTAGACAGTTTTATTGAAATGATCGGTGATGTGGGGGTAGCCGGCAGCAATCTCAGCAAGTAGATCGCCCGGAATCAGATAACATTCTGTTTCCGTCACCGGTCGTGCCCCGGCGGTATAGCCGCCGTCAGTGAAGATCGGCGTGCCACCAAAAAAAGATCCCTCCTTGCGAAAGCCGACGGTCATCTCTACACCGCCGGGTGCCAGCACAACAATTTCCACCAGCCCGGATTTGATCACATAAAGATAACCGGTCGGTTCGTCGTGTTGATTAAAGATATGGATCTGCGCCGGAAATTTTTGAACTTTTGCCGACTCACTGATGCGCTGAAACACTGCATCAGGTAGTTGGTCAAACGGTTGGGTGTCACGCAATGATTGAATAAGTCCCATGAATGCCTGCCAGGTGGTCAAGAAATAAAAGACACAGCGACAGGCTACTTGAGTAAAATCCTGTCAGCATAGATGTGGGAGAATATCACAGATTGTAACGATAGTGAAAGGAGAGTTCCGCGGCCCGATATCACTCTTCCTTTTTTTTGCCGAACTGGAAGGGGTGGGCATAGCGGCTTAAAATAAAATCGGCCATCAGTTTGGACCAGATAGTCACGCCACCAATGGCGCTCCAGTTTTCGTAGTTGGCAAAGGGGCCGAGCTCGATGCCGGTAGCAATGTAGAGGGGGAGCCCGATAATCACCAGGGCTGCCGCACCGCCTGCCAGCAGGTTGATCAGGCCGGCAATGAGGGCAAACTTTGCCGGATTCTCCGGCGGCAGGCCGCGCTTGAGAGCAACCTCGGAATAGTTTTTATCAATCAGGATGCGTTTGGCTCGCCGCAGCCAGAAAAACGCCAGGGGAAACAGGGCCAGAAACAACAACCAGGTAATTACGGTAGTGGCATCAAAAATCAACTGCATCAACAGGCTCCAGAAAGAATCGGGAAATCGGGTAAGATGTTTATAGCGACAGGTGGATCGTTTGCATTCCTGAGTGGAGTGACATTGGCAACCCTGAATCAGGGGACGCTGAAAGTTTGCCCCGCCGGACAACTGACGGGGCAAACGAATTACAGAGTGATGCTTAAACCCGGATCAATATCAGTGGGCACCGGAGACGCTGGTTGATCCACGTGGTGTGCGGACACTTTCGACCATCGCCTGAATGTGCTCTGGCGGCGGAGGAGTGACCTTGGTTACGAGGTAAGCAACCAGGTTCAGCGCTGCACCAACGGCACCGAAGGCTTCCGGAGTGATGCCGAAGAAGGAGCTGGCGCCACCAATCAAACCGAGGTAGC
Organism: Deltaproteobacteria bacterium; assembly: GCA_018399135.1. Lineage (GTDB taxonomy): Bacteria > Desulfobacterota > Desulfuromonadia > Desulfuromonadales > Geopsychrobacteraceae > Pelovirga. The sequence continues at coordinate 13,791 of JAGYPB010000049.1, forward strand.
CGGTGCCGGCGATGAAGAACAACCCTTTGTGGGCAAACACGTAGAACAGGGTGACAAACAGACCAACGGCCATGCCCCAGACGCGCCGTATTTACATGTTCTGTTGAAGATTCCCATCATCAGGGCCGGGAAGATGGAGCAGGCAGCGATACCAAAGGCCAGGGCGACAGTACCAGCGGCGAAGCCCGGAGGATTCAGACCCAGATATCCGCAACGACGATAGCGCATGCCATGGAGATTTACCTGCCAGCAGCTCGTTCTTTTCACTCATGTCCGGCACAAAGATTTTCAGTAAATCGAGATAGTGAAGAAATCGCCAGCAACAAGCCTGGGTTATATCGATAGATGGTAAAGAATGATCACCAGTAAGCAACCAGAGCACTGACCCAGTTGGGAGCAGATAATTTCCGGTTGGCCAGAACGATGATATCACGGTTAACAGCCAATCTGTTCCCCTGCCAGCCGGCAGCAACCTTGCCCTGAACGCGGTATCTTTGTTACATCGCTGTAGCACTGAATGCGGCCATCGTTGTTCTTGTCAGTCCAGGACAAAGCAAAACCGGTGACTTCCCAGCGTTTCATCCAGTCAGGACGTTCTTCATAGCATCAGTCCGCCCTTCAGCAACCAGCGGTGCTCCGGTTCTGATTTCAAAGCCGGTGGTCATGTGCAGGTTCAGGCGTGCCATGGCAGCAACGGCCGGGGCGGTGGTATGTAAAGAATCGCGATGAAAACTGCGCCCAGCCAGCTGAGTAGCGGGCGTCGGCAACGGTCGGCACGGTGAAGAAACGGATGATAACGTAAAGGGCGGTACCGGATCATCAGGGAAATAGTGTAAACAAACATATTCAGTTTGCCCAGCGTGGTAGTGGATTGCTTGCCGAGCTCGGTAACCACCTGGTTCAGTTTGGCCAGCAGGGTGGAGGGTTCTCGCCAACCAGGATGCGCCAAGACCCAACTGGGGAATCGGTACGGTCAACTGAAAGAGATAAAGATCGCCGGAATAGTGTAAGCGGAAATCAACACGCAGTACTGAGCCACTCCGGGTGTAGGTGATCCCTTCATGCCGCCGAACAATCGCGTAGCAGAAAACGATACCCATGCCGATGTAGACGCCCCATCCATTGGAAACACCAAGGAAGCGGGAGAAGGCAACACCAACACCGGTCATCTGACCGATAATGTAGGTGATCGAAGCAACCAGCAGGCAGATGACTGCCATTGCCGCTGCCGATTTGAATACACGGTCGGCAAAGAAGGCCGGCACGGTAAAGCGTCCGAATTTACGCAGGTAAGGCGCCAGCATATCGCCATCAGCACGTAACCAATTTGCATTCAACCCATCAGGAACAGCGCGCCGCCGTAGCCCATATAGGCAATCAGACCCGCCATGGAGATAAAGGAAGCGGCTGACATCCAGTCAGGCTGCAGTTGCCATCCCGTTAACGACCGGGTGAACGCCGCCACCGGCAACGTAAAAATCACTGGTGCCGCCGGCACGCGCCCAGACGGCGATGCCGATGTAGAGCGCGAATGTCGCGCCAACAACTAGGTAGGTTGAAAATTTGCAGACTCATCAGGGTGCCTCCTTTTTATTCTCTTTCAACGTTGAATTTGACGTCGAGATTGCCCTGCATTTTTGCGTAGACAAAATCAGTGCGATAAAGACGTACATGGAGCCTGTGAGCCCACCAGAAACCAAAGGGGTAGCCCCCAATGTGGATGTTGTTGTTCAGTGCCGAGGCAAAAATGATTCCGAAACCGTAGGAGACGAATGCCTTCCAGACAGCCAGAATTCCCTGATCAGTTTTAACGTTGCAAACCAGTAAGCCTTACCTTGATCTTCCATTACTTTCCTCCTCTTCATTCATTGTGATAGTGACAGCATGAAACCGTTAAAGGGGCGAAAGCAAAATCGTGAAGTTCGGGTCTAGCAGATTACTCGAATTCGCGGCCTCCTTTCTTGGAAAATACCAAGTTTAAAACCAGGTACAAGAACAAAACATAAGCCAAAGAAGATGCCGATGGTGTCTGGTTTGTCATGCCAATCTTCCGGGGCTGTAGATGTTGTAGCCAAGGCGCGCCGAAATCATGTCACCGGCGGCTTTGAGAGCCGGTAGCAGTTCGCTGGTAATGCGTCGTTCATCCATGCGAAAGGGGCCACAATAGTCAGGCAACCGACCAGCTTCTGCCCTTGCTGAAACAGGGGAACGGCCAGGGCGCTACTGCCTTCACCAAGGCCATCATGGTCGACACAGTAGCGTTGTGACTGGTAAACAGATACCTTGTCTGCCGATTCCGCCGCCGTGTCCGGGGAGAAAGCCAGCAGGAGTTTGCCGGGGGCACAGCTGTCAAGGGCAAAGCGATGACTGGTCAGGGGAGCAACATTGACTTTTTGATCATTATCAGTCATTTCCAGAAACAGAGCATCCGGCCCGCGGCGTACGACCAGGTAAACCGACTCATCACACTGGCGGGCGAGATGGGACATCACCGGGCGGGCGTGGCGCAGCAGGGGCATCCGGGCAAGGAGTTTCTGGCTGGTTTCGAAGGCCCCCATGCCGAGCTGGTAATCGCCGGTACGCTCGCCGCGTTCGACGTAGCCCATGTTTTCAAAGGTCGCCATCAGGCGAAAAAGGCTGGCTTTAGTCATATCGAGCCTGTCGCTGAGTTGTGCCAGGCTGCAGTGGTCTCCGCTGCTGGCCAACGCCTCAAGCAGGTGCAGGGCGTTTTCAACAGAGCGGATGTTATATGAATCTTTGTCCCTGCCTGACATGAACACCCTCGGGGAAAAACCGACCGGTTATGAAATAATAGATTAAATAGTTTCATTGGCAACTTTTGCCTCACCCAGGGAGGCTGATGGCGGGAACAGTAATACGCTGTTATATTTTTGTCAATACGGTTTTTGATTTTTTTATAATGAGTTACTTTTTCATTCCTGATATGATCCCGTTTATGTCACTTAAGATATTGAATAATAAATTAAATTCATTTTTTGATGGGCATGTTTTTTTAAAATAACAATGTTTACTAATGCTGCCTTTCCTGGTACTGATTGACGCCATTGTTTGCTGATCAGTAACCTTGTTTGGGCGTTAGGGTGCAGTCTAAACAATAAGAATAAAATGGTATTTTTTTTCATATAGGTGAAAAGTCGCCAGGTTCACCAGCGTTTTATTTGGAGCAGCTTCAAACTACTGATGTAAGTCCGTAGGGTTTTTTACCTGGTTAACGCACTAGTAAAAGGTTGCCGGTCTTGACTTGTTTTGCCCATGGGTGGTAAAAAGCCAGACTTTCAAGCCACGTCCTTTGTGATGACTGCCTGCGTATTTCGGACATCGATTTTTTATGTATTTCCCCAGCCTAGACCATTTTTGCCGCCTGACCCGGCAGGGCAATCTGATCCCCGTTTATCGCGAAATTCTAGCTGATATGGAAACCCCGGTCTCGGCTTTTCGCAAGATTGACGATGGCCGGAACGCCTTTCTGCTGGAATCGATTGAGGGTGGTGAAAAATGGGCACGTTATTCCTTTTTGGGGAGTGGTCCGGCGCGGGTATTTCGCTGTCGCGCTCATCATTATGAAATCCTGTTTGACAACAAACTCGAAGAATCCGGTACAGTAGAAGATCCTCTGGACTATCTGCGCAGCCTGATGGCGGTCTATCGGCCGGTTGAGGTCGAGGGCCTGCCCCTGTTCTGTGGTGGCGCCGTGGGCTACCTCGGTTACGATATGGTGCGCTTTATCGAGAATCTGCCGGATTCGAACCCACGCAGCATCGGTGGCTGGGATGCCTGCTTCATGATCACCGACCGGGTGATTATCTTCGATAATATGCGTCAGAAGGTGAAGGTTGTATACAATGTTCACCTGCGTGACGGCGACGACCCAGAGCAGGCCTACACCGCTGCCCAACAACAGATTGATCAGCTGATTGACCAATTGCGGCGGCCGCTGGTTTATCCTCAGCCGACCACCAGGGAACCGGCCCCGGTCGAACTGGTGTCGAACTTTAACCGCGCCGACTTTAAGGCGGCGGTCGAACAGTGCAAGGAATATATCCGCGCCGGTGACATCTTTCAGGTGGTTCTGTCTCAACGTTTCAGTGGTCCCTTGCAGTCTGATCCTTTTGATATCTACCGTGCCTTGCGGACCATCAACCCTTCTCCCTACATGTATTTTTTACGTTTTGGCGATTCTCTTGTCGTCGGCGCTTCACCGGAAGTGCTGGTGCGTAAAGAGGGAGATCAGGTTGAGGTGCGTCCCATCGCCGGTACCCGTCCGCGCGGGCGAACCGTGGCTGAGGATCAGGAACTGGAAAAAGAGCTGCTGACGGATCCTAAAGAGCTGGCGGAGCATATTATGCTGGTCGATCTGGGGCGTAATGACGTTGGCCGGGTGGCAATACCCGGCAGTGTTGAGGTCAGCGAGTTGATGGTGATTGAGCGCTATTCTCATGTCATGCATATTGTGTCCAATGTGCGTGGGCGACTGCGTCCGGAACTCGACAGTTTTGCCGTATTCCGCGCCGCCTTTCCTGCCGGCACCCTGAGCGGGGCACCGAAAATCCGGGCGATGGAGATTATAGACGAACTCGAGCCGGCTCGCCGAGAGGTCTATGGTGGTGCTGTCGGCTACTTTTCTTTCAGTGGTAATATGGATCTGGCGATTGCTATCCGCACCCTGCAGATCGAAAAGGGCCAGGTGCATCTGCAGGCCGGTGCCGGAGTGGTCGCCGACAGCGATCCGGAGCTGGAGTACCAGGAAACCCTCAACAAGGCACGCGGAGTCAAGCGTGCGATTGAAATGGCCCATCGCGGTTTGTTGTGAGGATTGCTTAGCTGCCGGGGGACACGATGGCAACACTGACTGAACATTGACTTTCCGCCTTTCACCCTTCATCGGTGAGGCGGTTTTTTATTGCCTGAAGGAATATCAAACTCATGGTCATCAAGAACGACGGTAAGTTGCAGAAGATCGAACAGACTCTGTGGAAAACAGCGGACAAGCTGCGCAACAACATGGACGCTGCCGAGTACAAGCATGTGGTGCTGGGGCTGATCTTTCTCAAATACATCTCCGACAGCTTTGAGGAGCTGCGTGGCATCTTAACCGAGCGGATGCGCAACCCGGAGGATGAGCTCTACTGGGAGGGCGCTAGTGCTGACGATATTGCACAGGAGTTGGAAGATCGCGACCACTACCTGGCTGCCAACGTGTTCTGGGTGCCACCGGAAGCTCGCTGGCAGAGTATCCAGAATCAGGCTAAGCAGCCCGACATCGGCAAAACCATCGACAGTGCCATGCTGGTCATCGAGAAGGAAAACCCTCGCCTTAAGGGGATTCTCAATAAAGAGTATGGCCGTGAAAGAATGAAGCATGTCCGGCTGGGGGAGTTGATCGACCTGATCGCCACCATCGGCTTCAGTGACAAGGAGCACCGGGCCAAGGATGTTCTTGGTCATGTCTACGAATATTTCCTTGGTCAGTTTGCCAGTGCCGAGGGCAAGAAGGGTGGCGAGTTCTACACCCCTAAATCGATCGTCAACCTGATCGTTGAGTTGCTGCAACCCTACAAAGGAAGAGTCTTTGATCCGGCCATGGGGTCAGGGGGATTTTTTGTCTCGTCCGAACGTTTCATCGAAGAGCACGGTGGACGGCTGGGGGATTTGTCTCTTTACGGACAGGAACTGAACCCCACCACCTGGCGACTGGCGGCCATGAACATGTCGATCCGGGGGCTGGACTTTAACTTCGGCAAGGAACCTGCCGACAGTTTCCACAACGATCAGCACACCGCCTGCCGGTAACGCCAACTATGCCTGGCTGCAACACATGATCTGGCACTTGAACCCTTCAGGCAAAGCCGGGATTGTGC